>JAKAKE010000116.1 GCA_021824625.1 Bacteroidota bacterium
CGATCTGAAAAAATATGGAATGGTGAAATTTATTTACTCGGTACATCACTTGGCGGAGGTATATCAATACTTACGGCAAAGAGGAACAGAAATATAAATAAAATTGCTCTTTGGGCTTCAATTGCAAAATTTGACAGATACTCTATTCGTCAAAAGCAGGAATGGAAAGGAAAAGGATTTTTTGAATTTACAAATTCAGTTACAAAACAAGTAATGAAACTTGACTATACTTATATTGAGGATATCGAAAAGCACCAAAGAGAATATTCTTTGACTGATGCAATTTCTGATTTAAAAATCCCAATACTTATAGTACATGGTGATAAGGATGTGAGTGTTCCTTTGAAGGAAGCCGAAATACTGGTTGAAGCCGCTCCCTACGGAATGACTCAATTTCAATTGATTGAAAAAACAGGACATACATTCGGGATAACACATCCTTTCAAACGTACAACCAGGGCTTTGGAGCAGGCATTAGAAACAACAATTAATTTTTTTGAATTGAAATGAAGAAAACATTCATATTTTTTGGACTAATACTTTTATTGTGGGGATGTGAACTTTTTGTCATCGGAACAGCGTCAAAGAAAATCAAACCTGTCGAGGTCAATCAGAAATCCCCAATCGGCACGGTTTACTTATTCAAAACCGAATTGGACAGCAACAATATTCCAGCCGCTACAAAAATACTTGCAAGGCCTGAAGGTAAGCCATATCTTGCAATCGAAAAGCTGGATTTATATGACGAAGTTGAACGCATCGGCAGAAATCTGGCAAATAAACCAATCACATATATCAGGGCAGATTCATTGAACCAGTCAAGCTACAAGGTCTCAGTTGAGTTTGACTATATCCACAAGATGTCTTTTACAACTTATAGAATAGATGATGCTTGGTTCATCACCGAATATGGTGAGTAAGAATATTACTTTAAACATTGCGACCTTAGCTAAAACTTGGCGAACTTTGCGTGAAATAATTTGTAAAAAAAGTTCTCGCAAAGACGCTAAGAAACCGCCAAGTTCGCAAAGAATTAAAATAAAGGTGTTAAAATGAATGAAAATGAAATATCACACAAAATTATTGGTGCAGCTATTGAATTACACAAAACACTTGGACCTGGATTGCTCGAATCAGCTTATGAAAAGGCTTTAGCCTTTGACTTAAAGGAATTAGGATTCAATGTTGATACACAAGTTCCAATAGATTTAGTCTATAAAGGACTGAAACTTGAAAATGCTTACAAAATTGATATTCTTATTAATGATTTAGTAATTGTCGAATTAAAATCTGTTGAAGCATTAGCCCCTGTATTTTTTGCACAAACTTTGACTTATTTAAAATTATCAGGGAAAAAATTAGGTCTCTTAATAAATTTCAATACTGAGATACTAAAAACAGGAATACATAGAATAGTCAATAATTTGTAGCTTTGCGACCTTAGCGATAACTTGGCGAACTTTGCGTGAAATAATTTGTAAAAAAAGTTCTCGCAAAGACGCTAAGAAAACGCTAAGTTCGCAAAGAATTTGTATCAAAATAGATATAGGTAAAATATGAAATATTTCAAATTATTGCTTGTTATTTCGATAGTATTATCTCTTAATATTTTAAATTGCAGTGGTGAAAAAAAACAGACTGATTCAATGGATAAAACAATTATAAAACTACCTGAACCAATATTAAAAAGTAATGTTTCAATCGAAGAAGCATTGCTCCAAAGACGTTCAGTCAGGGAATACGCTGATGAGCCTCTTACTATGCAGGAACTTTCCCAACTCCTCTGGTCGGCTTATGGCATCACTCAGCATGCTTTTAATGGACCTGATTTCCTTCGTGGAGGTTTCCGTACTACACCATCAGCAGGTGCATTATATCCACTCGAATTTCATGTTATTGCAGGCAATGTTGATGGATTAGAACCGGGAATTTATCATTACAATTCAGAAAAACATGTACTTTCAAAAGTTATTGATTCTGACAAAAGAAAGGATATCAGTGAAGCTGCATTGCAGCAGGAAATGTTTGAAACAGCACCTGTAACAATTGTAATTGCCGCTGAAGTTGCGAGAACTGCAAGTAAGTACGGAGCAAGGGGCAGGGAGCATTATGTCTGGTTAGAAGCAGGGCATTCGGCACAAAACATTTGTCTGCAGTGTGTATCTTTAAACCTTGGAACATGCACAGTCGGAGCTTTCGATGATGCTAAAATTATAAGAATTTTAAATTTAAAAGGTGAAGAAGAACCGGTATATTTACTTCCGGTTGGAAGGAAAAAATAATTATAAAAGGGGCTTAGTCAGCCCCTTTTTTACTATCTTATTTCCCGGTTTCTATAAATTTTATTGCTCTTTCGAGTGCATCATCCCTGCCATTAACAAGGCCTTCTAAAGTTTGTTTGGCTTCTATATCAGGAATAATCTGCTTCCTGTTGATTTCTTTTCCGTCGGGAGCTATTCCGATTAGACCTGTCATTGTGAAATAGTAATCCCCCGGGAGTCTGAATCCAATCACTTCTGCCGCCATTCCTGCCGTAGGACTTCCAACGATGTTTCCAATTCTGTAATATCTTGCCAGCGTCAGCAAAGCCTCCGAATTACCATAAGTTCTGTCATCAGCAACAAAAGTTATGTTATACTTCATACCGGGTCCCTTTGGTGAAATCATTTTAGTTAAAACTTGGTATGATATAAATTTATGGTCGGGTATTGTGAATATAGGAAGCCGCCAGTTGATTGAATTTTCCGATTGGTTAAGAAACGAACCCAGGAATGCAGGTGAAAGTGGGGAGAATCCGCGAATATCAAATATTACACCCTGCCCTTTCAGCAGGTTATATATGTTTTTCCCAACTATTTCATCGTTTACCCTGGTTAAATCAATATAGTAAATACCTTTTTTAAGTTCTGCAATTGCCGGTAGTTTAGTTTCAACAGTTTCAGACAGGAGCATGTTCCTGCTGAATTCCTGTTCGAAGGGTGGTCCCGACGCTGATTTTATCTTTAGTAGTATTTTTGAATTTTTATTTCCTGCTCTTAATTCTGCCAGTCCCCTGATGATTATCCAATCACTGTTTTCTCCGCAATACAAATTGCTGAACTCTTTAATCACCTGCTCCATGGGTTTGCCGTCAATTTCCGTTACAATGTCGCCTGGAAAAACATAAGGATTGTTCCCGAAAACCTTGTATATAACAAGTTTTCCGTCTATGTATTTCCACAGGAAGGGCAATCCGTAATCAGTCTTCTCGAATCCAGCCCAAACTCTTGCCTGGTCATCGTTCAACTCAGCCGTCATCATTTTCAGTGTTATAAGAAATTCATCTTTGTTTTTATCTAAAGCCGCTTTTGCCAGGTATTTGTCGAGCAATCCGTCGGTAATTTCGGCCTCTCCGTCATATACAGAAAAATGCCTGAAAATGTTCCATAGCATCGCAACAATTGCCAGTCTCGAAGTACGGTCATTCCCGTTTATAATAAAATTCGCTTCTTTGGATGCATTTAACTTAAGTGCTGTTTTGGGACGCGGCAAAGAACCCAATGTGTCGGCGAAACAAGTCAGCGGCATTGAAAATGCAATTCTATCCGATAGTTTGCCCACAAATACTTCACCCACCTTCGGAAGTTTGATTCCAGTTAGTTCATCAGAATAAATCATCAGAGATTTATCACCTGATTTCTTTTCATTTTTAACGACATTGGCATAATATCCTGCTTCTTCCGATGGGATATGGAAAAACCATCCGTTCACAATTTTACCTGTATCTGAATCCTCAAATCCATTATTCCTCGGGTCAAAATTCTTAACTGATTTACCACTTTCGATGATTGAAATCTGAGTATCGTCAAACCAAGCCTTGCCTTCTCCTATAAGCACCAAGCCAATGCGTAGAGTTGAGGCATTGTCTGGCACATTAGCTTCGATACCGTATTTCTCCCAACTGTTCTTTGTGATTGGATTATCAAACATTGTCCCGGTATAAATTACCTGATTCTCGTCTTTGTCAATCCTTATTGCAAGGTGTACCTGTCCCGAAGGGGGTATGACATCCGCTTTAACGTAAGCATTGAAGCTTATTCGTTTGCCTCTGTAGGGTTCGGCATTTATAACCTGAAATACAGAACCTTCCTTTTCCCTCATCGAAGCATAAACATTTACCACGTCGCTTTTCAGAACTGTCGCATTCGATTCAATATCGGGGCCGGTATGTCTTCTGGCAATAGCCAGCTTTGGCAGTGCATTTTTCGGTGCTTTGATGTCTTTAGCCGTTCTTGGTTTCTTCCCTGAACTGTAAATCTCCAAATCAGGAGCAATTGCAGAGTACATTTTGTTCAGCTTTTCAATCAGTTTACTGTCCGATGACTCACCTTCAAAATAATCTATCCCGTTTAACAGAAATTCCTCCCAATCTGTTGTCAGTGCAAGCTCGCCGGGATAAAAGTACCGAACATATCCGTACATCTTAACAAACGCCTTAATATTTTCCAACCCTCTCGGACTAAGCGGTGCCGCAGCCGCATTCACCTGGTTCACAGAATCAATAATATCGAGGCTTGCATCGTCAATCCATGCCTTGCCGTTGCCAATCAACATCAAACCATAGTTCAGAACCTCGGCATTCTTATCAATTCTTCCCGTAATTTCATAATATTCCCAATTATTGACAACGACAGGATGAAGTTCAC
>JAKAKE010000057.1 GCA_021824625.1 Bacteroidota bacterium
ATGACTTTGTGGCTGTTGAAGTGGAGCCATATATTGACCTTACAGAGTTACAGCGAAGAGTTGTGTATTCTGAGATGGCAAGAAGAGCAGGCGTGGAAGGAAAAGTAATAGTAAGAGTGTTAGTTGGGAAAGACGGAAAGCCTTTGAAGTCAATTGTTGAATTTTCTGATAATGAGCTGTTGAACGGATCTGCTGTAAAAGCCGTGATGTCCTCGATTTTCACCCCTGCAAGGCAGAACGGAAATCCTGTTGCGTTGTGGGTGAACATACCGATTAATTTCAGGTTGAGGTGATGATGATTACTCACCATCATAAAGGACGGTGTGCTAATCTTATAAATTATTAATATATTTAACCTTAAAAAGGGTGTTGCTAATCGTATTTATTTTATCCCTAACAATAAAAAAATGATTTTGTTCATATTGAATAAATTGTTAATATTAGTTTCGACTAAATAGCAATTTCTTTTTTACATTTTTATATAGGAGGAGGAGTTATGAAAAAACTCAAATTACTCTCACTTATGTTACTTTCATTCGCAGTGATTTTCTTAATCGGCTGCAGTGAAGGAACTGATATAAGCTCTCCGGATAAACAGGGAGACTTGAGCCGGAATCAATATATTGTGGTATTCGAAGACAATGCTTTCGGTGATGCCACACAATCAGCCGAAGCAATGAGAAACAATGTTCTTTCTGTTTTGAAGAACTATGGTATTAAAGAATCGGAGCTTGTTTATGTTTACAGCAGTGCCTTTAAGGGCTTTTGTTCTGTTTTAAGCCCCGAACAGGCAGAGATGATAAGAATGGATAAGAGGGTTAGGATGATTGAAAAAGACCGCGAAGTCAGACTTGACGACCCGATGGTTATTGAGGACAATCCCAAAACAGCAAAATTCCTTGCAGAATCAACGCCATGGGGAATCACAAGTGTTGGCGGATACGTTGTAGCAACATCTACTACCGGAACAGCATGGATAATAGACACAGGTATAGACCTCGACCACCCGGAGCTTAATGTTCAGGTGTCTCTATGTAAAAACTTTGTTAATACGAGGAGAAATGCAGAAGACGACAACGGTCATGGCACACATGTCGCCGGAACAATTGCCGCAAGGCATAATACTATCGGTGTTGTCGGTGTTTGTGCAGGTGCAAAAGTTGTCGGCGTGAAAGTATTGAATAAGAATGGCAGCGGAACATATTCTGGAATTATAAAGGGGATTGATTATGTCTCATCAAAGGCTTCGGCAGGGGATGTTGCAAATATGAGCTTTGGCGGTGGCGCATCTGATGCATTAGACGCTGCTGTAATAAACCTGGCAAACCATGGAGTATATGTTACAATTGCCGCAGGAAACAGTGCCGCAAATGCAATAAATTATTCTCCTGCAAGAGTACTTCATAACAACGCATTTACTGTGTCAGCTCATGATGTGAATAACGTTTTTGCATATTTTTCTAACTATGGAAATCCACCGATAGACTGGTGTACACCGGGAGTTAATGTATATTCGACATACAAAAACGGAGGTTATGCATGGATGAGTGGCACCTCGATGTCGGCTCCGCACATGGCAGGTATTCTGCTTGTTACGGGTGGAACAGTTGTAAGCAGGGGACCCGTTACAAACGACCCGGACGGTAATCCTGACCTTATGGCAGGACATTAATATAATTCAATTTTTAAAATTAATAAAGGCGGTGTGATTTTCATTCCGCCTTTTTTATTTTTATCCCAAAATATTCATTAGAAACTATGAAATACCTAAGGACTAAGAACAGGTTTGTCATTCTGAGGAGTGAAACGACGAAGAATCTCTTACACGAATGAGATGCTTCGACTTTGCTCAGGATGACACTTACAAACTATTATGAATTTCCTATGAATAATTTGGGTTTGATGAGTGTAGTTTCCATTATACATTTTGTATTTTACATCATTATTTCAAAGTTTTTCAAGCTTTGCATACTGAAGCATCAGAACTTTCTTTCCGACAGAATTGAAATTCACTACAGCTTTAGCATTATTTCCAGTGCCGACAACTGCCATTATTTTCCCTTTGCCAAAGTGAGAATGATTGACAAAATCACCTGTTCGGAACTTGATTGTCTCTGTCGGATGTTGAACTGAATGTGTTTCCTTTGGGTTTATTGCAAAGAAAATTTTACTTTTCTTCGTTTCGGTTTTAAATGAGTTAAAAGATAAATCATTGCTTTTCTTTTTTGCAAAATCGAGAAATTTCCGGTCTATCTCATTTATGAACTTAGATGGGGACGAACCTGAATAAGAGCCGAATCTCAGTCTTCTTCCTGCATAAGTGAGGTACAGCAATTTTTCTGCCCTTGTTATGCCGACATAGAACAATCTTCGTTCTTCCTCCTCCTCTTCAAAGTGGCTGTCAGCTCTAAGCAGCGGCAGTAAGCCGTGTTCCAAACCTGCAATAATGACAACAGGAAATTCCAAGCCTTTTGCAGAATGAAGAGTCATAAGCTTGACCTGCTCCTGGCTTGTATCCTTTTCATCAATGTCAGTCAAAAGTGATAACTGGTTCAGATAATCTTCGAATTGAGCATCATTATTTCTATTGAAGTAATCAATGAAATCAGATAGAAACTGCTGAATATTGTTCCACCTGTCGAGGGAGTCTTCGGTATTAATTTCACGGTACATTTGCAATATGCCTGTCTCGCCGATATACTGCTCAACAAGCTTTCCCGGCTCGGTCTTGCCAACCGCAGAGCGGTATTTTTCAATCAGTTCAACAAATTTCTTAACTGCATCTTTCGCCCTCTGCTGAAGGTAATCGTTTTCATCAACACGATGAAATGCATCATAAAGAGAAATTGAATTCTTTTCTGCAAAACCTATTATGTATTTCAAAGATGTATGCCCAATCCCGCGGGGCGGTTCATTAATCACTCTCATCAATGATTCCGCATCCTGTTTGTTAACCAAGAGTTTTAGATAAGCCAGCACATCTTTTACTTCTTTTCTCTTGTAAAACGATATGCCGCCAATTATGAGGTAAGGTATCTGAGCTTTCTTAAACGCATTTTCGAGAGCAAGCGACTGTGCATTTGTTCTGTATAACACTGCAAAATCCTTGTGTGTAAAACCACCGTCTTTTGAATTTTCCATAACAATACCGGCAATTCTCCCGGCTTCGTCCCTGTCGTCAATTGTTTCAATCACTTTTACAGGGTCTCCGTCTGCATTATCTGTCCAGAGTGTTTTGTGAAGCTGTTTACGATTGAATTTTATTACTGAATCTGCTGCTCCGAGAATTGTTTTTGTTGAACGGTAATTCTGTTCAAGCCTTACAACTTTTGCATCGGCATAATCTTTCTGAAAATCGAGAATATTACGGATATCTGCTCCACGCCAACGGTAAATGCTCTGTGCGTCATCGCCGACAACACATATATTTTTATGCTTTCTTGCGAGCATATTAATCACGACATATTGGGCGCGGTTTGTGTCCTGGTACTCATCTACGAGAATGTATTTAAACCTGTTCTGGTATTTCTCAAGTGTCTCGTCAGAAATCTGAAGTGCATTAATCATATTGATTAGCAGGTCATCGAAATCCATCGCATTGTTAATGATTAGCGATTTTTCATAAGCATCATAGATAGCGGCAGTCTGCTTTTCTAAATCGCTGTCGGCGGTGTTTGAATATTTTTCACTATCAATCATCTGGTTCTTTGCCCACGATATTCTCCCTCTCATGCTTTGAGGAGAATACTTCTGATGATTTATTCCAAGCGTGTTCATCACATTTTTTACGACATTCAGGGAATCATCGGTGTCGTATATCGAGAATGAGCTTGTATAGCCGATGTTACTTGCTTCGTATCGAAGTAACCGTGCAAATATGGAGTGAAAAGTACCTGCCCATACCTTGTTAACCGAATCAGTAGGAACTATATGTGAAATTCTGGCGAGCATTTCCTTTGCCGCTTTATTTGTGAAAGTGAGTGCAAGAATGTTATAAGGATTTATTCCCTGTTCTATAAGATAAGCTACTCTGCTGGTTAAAACTCTTGTCTTACCGCTACCCGCACCTGCAACAATCAGTAGCGGCCCATCAACTGTTGTTACTGCGTTTTTTTGTTCCTCATTCAGTTGTGCAAGTAAGTTTGAATCGTTAGCTTTTATAACTTTTACTAATTTTAATGCCATTGATAAAATTTTTTAAATTGTAATTTGAAACACAGCAATTTAAGAATTATTATTTTAACCATTACCGTTATATAGCCGGTGTCATACCGAACCCGATTCAGCTTCCATAACCGGTAACACAACTTCAATGCAAATTTCAAATCAAAGTCAAATGTTATTCCGGGCTTGGCGCCGAATCCATTGCCAATTTTCAGGACTATGATTTATATGATTTATATGATTTATTTGTGCTGATAATTATGATTTAGGCTGCCACCTTTTTCAAAAGGGGTTTGGGGGGGGACTGCTTAATTAGCTCATACCCTCAGCACTCTTCACAAAAAGATTCGATGATTATCATATCTGTTTTGTACTATCTTTTTTTTTTGATAATTTAGTATAATAAAAAAAGTAAATAAATCCGTTTATAATAGGATAAAAATGTCGGTTATCATAATCCTGATTCTCGCAAGTGTGT
>JAKAKE010000165.1 GCA_021824625.1 Bacteroidota bacterium
ATATCTTAAAAAGCAGGATAAAAATGATTCCATTCCTGTCATTATGTTAACTGCCAAAGGTGATGAAACCGATAAGGTAACAGGCTTAGAACTTGGTGCAGATGATTATATTACAAAACCTTTTTCACCGAGAGAATTAATTGCCAGGATTAAGGCTGTATTGCGGAGAGATGAATCCGATAATAAAGGCTTTAAAATTAAAATTGGCAATATGCTGGAAATTGACCTTCAAAAGTTTGAAACTTCGATTAACGGCAAAAAAGTAGAATTGACTACAACAGAATTTAAAATATTAAGGCTTCTTTCTGAAAGAAAAGGCTGGGTTTATGCCCGTGACCAGATTCTTGATTATATAGGTTCCCATGATAAAGGTGTCCTTGACAGAACTGTTGACGTGCATATTAAGAATCTCAGAGAAAAACTTGGCCCGGCTGGTGTTTTTATTAAGAACATCAGAGGCATAGGGTATAAAATTGAGGAATAATTGTAGAAATTAGAATGAAGTATTATATTTTTTCATACATGAATTATTATTCAAATTCTCAATGCTTTTATTATCAGAAATGAATCCTTATTTTTCAAAGGATTCATCCCTTAGTTGAGTGTTGGGTGTTAAATTGAAATATTATTACAGTTAACTGAATTATTGTCGAAATATATATATTAAGTAAATGAAAAATAAATTTGATATAAATTATAAAGTATTGGTTATTATTTTTTCGCTCACTCTGTTTGGATGCAGTTCCGGAGAACTACATTTAAACAAAGATTATAAAACTCTAATAGAGCAGTCTGAGAGGGATTTGGGATTGATTGATACGTCGCAATTTGAGTATTTGGCAAAGGGGCATGTGATTAGGGCATCAAACTTACAACAGATGAACAGGTTTGCTGATGCAATAATCGAGTTCCAGGAAGCGCTGAAATATGATAGTTCTTCTGTGATATTTTCTGCAATGGGCAAATGTTATATTCAGCTTGGCAGGTATGAACAGGCTATGGCTCAAGCATTGACGGCTTTAAAGATTGACTCGCTGAATATACCTGCTATGGAGGTCCTGTTCCAGGTTTATTCATATATGACAAAAATCAATGAGGCGGTAACGATATATTCACAAATTGTCAAATTAGAACCGACTTATTTCCGGAAGTTGACTTTAGCCAGACTTTATGAACTTGAGGATAAAGATAAAGCTATCGCTCTTTATGAAGAAATGCTTGAAGATGGAGAGAACGATGACATAATGCTCAGACTTTCTGATTTGTACAAGAGTAGAAAGGATTATGATAAGTACTTGGAACTGACCTTAAAAATCAGTGAGAATAAGGCATATAGATTATCAATCCTGAACAACCTTGTTGAAGCATATTACCTTAGTAAAAGATATGAAGATGCTTATAATGTTGTTGGAAAAGCAGATGAGAATTTGATTGAGGATGACCTGACAGGATTTTATTTGAAATATGGCGATTTATTATACCTTGACACAAGTTCGGAATCGAAATTGTTTATTCCTAAGTTTTTAACAAAAATTGACCAGCGGTTTTTTTCAAGATGGCCGGTTTATTATTTGGGTGGGTTTTTGGCTGATAAGATTAAAGATTCGAGTCTGACTGACAAGTTTTTTTCAAGAACACTTGACTTCACAGATACCAACCAGGATGTTCCTATTGATATAGGTGTGGTGTATTACAATAACAAAAGATACTTAAAAGCACTGAATATTTTCAGTAAATTCGAAACAACTTTTCCCGATAATTATTTATATCCGTTTTATATCGGGACTGTGTATGCCTCGATGGATAGTAATTCTAAGGCGATTGAACCATTGTGCAGGGCGTTGGAACTGGAAGAAAAAAATGTTATTGTGCTGGGCCAGCTTGGTTTGGTTTATAATAATTTGAAAGATTTTGAGAAATCCGATTCAATATATGAACTGGCACTTGATGTTAATCCGGGTGACGCATTAATAAATAATAATTATGCTTATTCTTTGTCTGAACGCGGAGTTAAACTTGATGAAGCTCTGAGGATGACTGAAATTGCACTTGCCGCTGACAGTAATAATTCATCATACCTTGACACTTATGGATGGATTGCATATAAATTGGGTGATGTTGAAAAGGCTCTGGAATATATTAATAAGTCAATTATAACGGGTAAGGCGACTGCAGAGGTTTATGAGCATTTGGGGGATATTGAATTGGAATTAGGTAATAAAGACAATGCTATTGATGCATATCAAAAATCGTTAGGGTTGGATACTGATAATGTTGATGTGAAAATGAAATTGGAAGGAATTAAATAATTAATTTTCAATTTTCATGTAGAGACGCATTGCAAAGGGTTGAGTGATTTGTGTTGGGTGTTGAGTGTTGTATTAAAAATGCAAAATGTAGAATTAAGAAAAATTATCGCGTAGCGATTAAATATTAGTAGAAGAGAAAGCACCGCTACCCGACTTATTCCGTAGGAATTATTTTTTTTTTAGTGTTTGGTGTTGGATGTTGAGTGTTAAAGGATGGAAGAATTTATTCCTTATTTTTAATTGTTAATTTTTAATTATTAATTGTGAATTACTAATGTTTGTAATAATCGGTATAGTAATTGTTTTTGGAGCCTTGATGGCAGGGTATCTGATGGCGGGCGGGAACGTAATGGTTCTGCTTCAAATAAGCGAGTTTGTAATAATCGGCGGTGCGGCAGTGGGTTCGCTTGTGATAGCTAATTCGATGACAACAATTAAGAAGATAATCGCTGGGATATTGCAAACCCTGAAAGGACCGCGGGTGAATAAGCAGGCTTATGTTGAGTTGCTGCAGTTGTTATACGAGATTTTCCAGTTTGCAAAGAGGGAGGGTTTGATAGCTTTGGAGTCGCATGTAGAGAATCCTGAGTCGAGTTCGATTTTGTCGAAGTATCCGACGTTTTTGGCAAATGAGCATGGAGTTGAGTTTTTGTGTGATACGCTGAAGGTTGTTCTAAGCGGAGGGGTGCCTGCATACGACCTTGAGGAGTTGATGGATATTGACCTGGAGGCGCATCATGCTGAGGAAGCCGTGGCACCGGCGGCATTGAGTACCATGGCGGATGCATTTCCGGGTTTGGGTATAGTGGCAGCTGTGTTGGGTGTTGTGATTACGATGCAGAGTATATCGGAAGGAGCCGAGACGGTGGGTCATCACGTGGCTGCGGCTTTGGTTGGTACGTTTCTTGGTGTTTTGCTTTCTTACGGACTGGTTGGGCCCCTGGCGAAGAATATGGATAATATAGTGCAGAAGGAGAGCAGGTATATGCAGGCGATTAAAGCGGCATTGCTGTCGTTCGCGAAGGGTGCACCGGCGGCGGTTGCGATCGAGTATGGAAGAAGGGCGGTGAACCCGGAGAGCAGACCTAGCTTTAAGGAGACTGAGGATGCGATTAAGCAGACGAAGAATAAATAATGGGTGTTTGGTTTTGAGTTTTGAGTTTTGAGTTTTGCAGACTGTAAAATTAAACATAAACGACTAAATTGGAAATTCGTAATTCGTAATTCGTAATTCGTAATTGAATGAGTATGGCAGGGGAACAGAAGCAACATAAGGAAGAGCCGATAATTATCAAGAAGCGTCGTGGCCATGGCGGTCACGGGGGCCACGGAGGAGCATGGAAGGTGGCTTATGCTGATTTTGTTACTGCGATGATGGCGTTTTTTATTGTGATGTGGATTTTGGGGCAGAGTGAGGAGATTAGGAAGAGTGTTACTGAGTATTTTGAGGACCCGGGTGCGTTTAGTTTTGTTACGGGTAAAAGGGCTATGCCGATTGATTTGAATTTGAAGCGAAGCGGTGAAGGTGATGGTGGAGGGGGTAAGGGAACGGATTCGACAGTGAATGATTCGTCGGGTAAAAGGAAGAAGGATGGTTTCGTTTTTTGGCTGAGTAATGAGCTTCAGGATTCGATTGTTAATAAGATTAGGGATGAAGCGATTCGCGACAGCAGTAATGCGGCAAAGAGGGTTGAGAGGATTAAGGATGAGTTTGAGAATTTTGTTAAGAAAGAACTTGCGGCAAAGCCTGAGATGAAGGATATTCTGAATTCGATAAAGATTGAGATGACTAAGGAGGGTTTGAGGATTGAGCTGATTGAGTCGTCTGAGTCTATGTTTTTTGAGGTTGGGAGCGCCCGGGTTAAGGAAGGGGCGAAGGAGGTGCTGGCAAAGCTTGGAGAGGAAATCGGGAAGCTGCCGAACGAGGTAGATATAGAAGGGCATACGGACAGCAGGAAGTATGGGGGAAATGCCGTTTATACGAATTGGGAGCTTTCGACAGACAGGGCAAATGCGTCGAGGAGGATATTGGAGGCGAATGGTTTTTGGGAAGGACAGGTTGATAAGGTTACGGGTTTTGCGGACCGGAGGTTGAGAAATAGCGGTAATCCGTTTGATATATCGAACAGGAGGGTGAGTATTTTAGTGAAGCAGATGTCGGCAAAGGATTTTATACCGGAGGAGTATAAGAAGTAAGCGTTGAGTGTTGAGTGTTGAGTGTTGAGTGTTGAGTGTTGAGTGTTGAGTGTTGAGTGTTGAGTGTTGAGGAGTGATGAGTGTTGGTGTTTGGTGTTGAGTTATGAAGACTGTAAGATATAGCCAAACAACCTAAATTGGAAATTTGGAAATTCGTAATTCGTAATTCGTAATTGAATGAATATGGAAGAGTCAGTACCTGTATTGTTGATAATTGAAGACAAGACGCTTGTGCTGTATTTGAAGGCGATAATTGCAAAGTCATTTCCACAGGCATTGATTTATATGGTCGAAGACGGCTGGGACGGCTGGGAGATAGTGGTAAACAATAAACCTAAATTGGTGATTTCAGATTTGAATATACCGGGGATGAACGGTATTCAAATTTGCAAGAAATTAAGAGAGGTGAGTGAGCTTAGGGAAACGTATTTTATTATACTGACCGCGATTGTGGAAAAAGCACAAAGAACATTGGCTATCCAGGAGGGTGCCGATGATTTTATAAATAAGCCGTTTGTGGAAGAGGAATTGAAAACGAAGTTAGGGGTAGCATTCAGGATAATCGAGCTGCAGAATAAATTGACAGACGACAGACAACTCGTTGATGATATAGCGGAACAGCTTCAGCAGGATATAAAAGATTTTGTTAATTTATCTCTTAAATTTTGCCAATCCAGATTTCCTGCTTCATTGGAAATGCTGAGACATGTTTCGGAAGCATCAAAATGGATAGCGAAAAGCTTCGGTGATATTGATGAAGATGAAGTTGATGATATTGAAACAGCGGGATTACTTTGTTATACAGGAAAAATATTCCTGCCGGATACGATGTTGAAAACACCTGTATTGGTTGATGGTGTTCCGGCAAATAATTTAATGTACCAGGTGCCGGTTTTTGCTCATGAAATTCTTTCGTCAGCGAGAATATTGAAGCAATCGGCAAAAATATTATACCATGTGCATGAGAACTTTGACGGAAGCGGTATTCCGGAACATATTAAATCATGGCAGATACCGATTGGTTCACGGATAATCAGGGCAGCACTGGATTATGAGGAGTTAAGAACATTCAGAAAAATTCCGCCACAGACAATCATTGAAAAATTGCATACTGAATCGAAACGGCTTTATGACCATAGGGTTGTTATTCTGATGGAGCAATTTATTGCTTCGAGGGGCGGCATTGAAGGTAATCTGAAGGAAAGAGCTATCATGCTCAATGAAATGCAGGAAGGCATGTTCTTGACCAGAGATGTATATACAAATTCGGGTATAAAAATAGTTTCAACCGATGCGGTTTTAAGCGGTTCTTTGATTGATAAAATAGTTGCACATAATTCTTCCGATCCAATCTTGGGACTGTTATTTGTCAGGGATTGAATTTGAGTGTTGAGTGTTGCAGGCTATAACCTAATTGATTTTACCAGTCATATCCGAGTGAAAACATCCAGATAGGTTCAGACCATGCGTAATAAAGGTTTCTCCATGCTATATCTATTTTCAAGGGAATACCAAGCATATAAAACCTTGTTCCGATTCCGGTACTCATTAATAAGTCGTTTGCATTGACATTACCGGCAATATCGGTTGTTGTGGATTTGAAATCCGATAAATTTCCATACCATGCCGCGCCCATATCGAAGAAGATACAGCCCTGAAAGTTCTGTATTAAAACGGGTATGGGCCCTGCTAATAAAGCCCTGAATAATGGGAAACGAAATTCAGCATTTGTCAGAAAATACTGAGAACCTTTTCTTTCTCCGACAGCCCAGCCTCTTAAAGGCATTGGGAAGTCCATAAAAGCAAAATCTTCAGGCTGGTCGAACGGTAAATTTCCATTAAACCAAATTGAATTAATCCAATTTTCAGTGCCTCCTATGAAGAAGTTTCTTGGATTTGCTCCAAAACTTTTACCTCCTGAAGCACGGAGAGCAAGACTCATATAATTTGTAACTGGAATGTATTGCCTGAAGTCACCTGTCAAAGTAATGAAACTTATACTATTTGATGATAGTTTAGGTGTTCCTTTTATACCTATATTGTACCTGCTGCCCTGATGTGGGCCGAATCCTGCCCATAAGGTATTGTCATGCACATATCTTACTTCCGGTACAAGCAGCATCCTTGAAATATCACCTAATCCATAAATATTAAGGTTTTCTTTAGATACATTCATCCAACTTAATCCACCTTCGAACCTGTTAAAAAGGTCTAAGGGATACGACGCATTAACAGAAGCACCCCAATTTCTGTACCTGAACGCATATAATAATGTATCATATGGTAATTTGCCCAGTGCATAACCTGCCCATTGATATGCAGAAAAAGAATAATCAATTATTTTGGGTAAGTATGAGTATTGTACCATAAATGAACTGTTGGCTAAATCAGTCAGCAGATAAGCCTGTACATAGATTTGATGGTCTCCTAAAATGTCACTGAAGAGCATTTGAGCGATACCCTGGAATCCGTAATATGTACTCCAACCCGGATTACCAAGCGCTGCATCTGTGGAAAATTTTATCTTGTAATCATGAACAGGAAATGACTGGTCTTCGATATTAGCTATCGAGTTTTCAAAATCAGTTTGCTCTTCGTCATTTATTACATCAGGATTAGCCTTTACAAGTTCCTGTCTTGACAAATCTAATTGAAAATCGCCGTAACTTGTCAGATGTTGTTCTGTTTGTGCCAGAGAGTCCGTTTTGTTAGTATCAGATAATTCTTTTTGAATTTGAACTTTTTCTAATAACTGTATTCTGAATTTAGTTAACGGTAGAGTATCATTTGCAAGGTTTTTATCAAATGGGAATCTCAGTAAGAAAATGTCATAGCCTCCCCCGGTCAGCGAGCTAAACAACAACTTATTACCATCCTTAGAGAGAGAAAGCTGTGATATTGAGGATAGTGAATTGGTTTTTGGCTTTGTTGCACCCGTCAGCAGATTCATTTCATAAATATTACCGATACCGTTTTCGTCGGAGACAAACAACAATTTGTTGCCGTCGGCAGAAACAGCAATTGATGTCTTATCATATTGCGGATTATTTGTGATTCGTTTAATTAGTTTCGTTTCCAATTCAATGGCATAAATATCAGATTGCTTAAAGTTATATTTCCACATTAAAAAATTATCTTTTGTATAATTTATAGTAAGATTCTCACCCCTGTCTGAAATAAAATAAATCATTTTTGAATCATTTGACCAAACCGGGATTTTATCTGTAAAAACATCATTAGTTAGATTTTGTAACTTTTTTGAATCCATGTTATAAATATAAATATCGGACTGTTCTCCGGGGCTGCCGATGAATACGAGGAATTTACCATCAGGTGACCAGTTAACAGAAGTAATGGACTTAATTCCAAACTTCAACTTATCATAATCGCCGTTTTTAGCATCAACTAAGTAAATAGCATCCTCTCCGCCCGACTTAGCAGAAATAGCAAGGTGAGTTCCTTTGGGATTCCATGAGATACCGGGTGTTAACAGGTTTAACTCCTCGAAATCCTGTTCCCTCAATGCTGTAATAATTTCATGTCTGTCTTCTTTTTTATCCAATGTCTTAATATATACACCCAATAATCCTCCTTCGTCGGATATGTAAGCCATTTTCTCGCCGTCGGGAGAAATTGCAGGAGATGAATTGTAAAAGGTATATTCTTTTTTGTGATTTGTAATTCTTGTCGAGAATGTTTCTGCCGATTGAAATTTATCTATATCGGGCCAATAATATTTCTTTATAAACCTTTCCCATTGCTCCGAAAAATCTTCGAAAGACAAATTAAATGCACTTAGAAAAGTACTATTCAAATTACCCTGAATCCGGAGCCTGTTTATAAGGTCAGTAATTCTTTCCTTTCCATATTTTTCTGCGACATACCAGTAAAAGGTTTGACCACCCCTGTAAGCCATGTATCCATTTAGATTTTCCAATCCACCGGTTAAATTTTCACTCAGTGCCATATCTCGCATAAACATGTCGGTTTGCAAGTCATAACCTGATTGGCTAAGATATTCGGCAAGTCCCTCATTCATCCATATTGGTATCTGTCGCAAGTTCCCGCTTGTCATTGCTGATTGAAATGTACCTCCGTAAAACATATCATTCAATACTGCATGTACAAGTTCATGGTGAATCACATGCCTGAATTGCTCCCAATCACCCATAAATGGCACTACAACACGATTCTTAAATAATTCTGTAACACCACCTACTCCTTCAGGTAAATACGAACCAATTATATTTGTCTGTTGAAATTCATTATGTGAATTGTAAACAATCAGTGGAACCCGCCTGTTAATCCTGTATTTCAGAAATGATTGTATTGATTGCAATGCCTTCTCGGCTTCGACTGCGGCGAAATGAGCCAGGTAATTAGAATTATTATAAAAATATATGTCAAAGTTTTTTGTTTCCATATATTTCCATTCGAAGCTTTGGTACTGAACCTTGTTTATACCAAATTGAGCATTGCCTTGCTGAGATATTAAAACAAATACCAACACCATTGTTAAGGCAGTAACTTTAAATTTCATAGACACCGGTTTAAATTAATTACGATTTACGAATTACGAATTACGATTTTCCAATTTAGGCTGTTAGACTGTAGCATACAGTCTGCAACACCCAAAACTCATTCAATTACTAATTACGAATGACTTATTACCAATTTTTATCGAGTAAACAAAGGTTTTGGATAAACAAAATCTTTTATTTAATTATTCATTATACTATGGACATAATTATACAAAAAATAGTTTTAATAAGCTATTACTTTATATATTACTTTAATTGAAAAATTTAATAAGGACTTTTTGATGGACGGGTTTGAGAAAAAATGTTTTAATTTTTACAGAAAAAAAGCCTCTGAACTTCAGAGGCTAAGAAAAATTTTGATTATTTCATCATAGCTTTTATGCCTTTTTTATCAAGTGTTCTTAATGCCTTTGCAGTTGCTTTGATGGTTATAAACCGTTTTTCCTCAGGCAGCCATATACGTTTCTTTTGAAGATTAGGTAAAAACCTTCTCTTTGTTTTATTATGTGCATGGGAAACATTATTTCCAACTAATGCTACTGTTCCGGTTAATTCACAGCGTCGTGCCATTTCAATACCTTTTATAAATATAAATCTTACAAGGTTACAAATTTATGATATTTTCTTTAAACTGCAAAATTGTTCGCGCGTACTAAAGCAATAATCAAATTGAAAATACGTTTGAAGCCAAATAATTTATTAAAATTTAGCGGTATCCTACTTTTTAAAGAGGGGTTAGGGGGGATTTAATATGCCAAATAAAAAAGTATTGGTCGGAATGTCGGGTGGTGTTGATTCTTCTGTATCTGCGGCTTTACTCATAGAAGAAGGTTATGATGTATCAGGCTTGACAATTACACCTTTCAAAATAGATGATGACTGCACTGTCAAACTGAGGGAAAGAAGCTGCTGCTCATTCAAAAGCGTAATAGATGCAAACGATGTTTGCAAGAAACTCGGAATTGAGCATTATCTCATTGACCTGACCGAAGCATTCAGGAAAAATATAGTCGAGGATTTTGTCAACGAGTATTTGGCAGGTAGAACGCCGAATCCATGTGTTAAATGCAACCCTGCAATTAAATGGGGAGGGATGCTCGAAAAGGCTGATTCGATTGGTGCTGATTTTGTTGCCTCGGGCCATTATGCTAAAGTTAAGCACGATACCGAATCAGGTCGCTTTTATTTGTCTAAGGGTGATGATTTCAACAAAGACCAGTCTTATTTTCTATGGAAAATGTCCCAGGAACAGCTTTCGAGGACAATTTTTCCTTTAGGTAATTTGAATAAACGTGAAACAAGAGAAATTGCGAGAAGATTTGACTTGACTGTTCATAACAAAGTGGATTCCCAGGAAGTTTGTTTCATTCCGGATAATAACTACCACGGTTTTCTAAAAAAACAGCTAAATAGAGAAGGAAGGGTTATCCCCAAAGGTGATATTATGTTTGATGGAAATGTTATAGGTAAACACTCAGGCTATCCTTTCTATACAATAGGCCAAAGAAAAGGTCTTGGCGTCTCTCACAGCGAAGCATTGTATGTAAAGAATATAATTCCTGAACAAAATATTGTTGAAGTTGGCACCATTGAGGAATTGTTCAGTAAGAACCTTATTGCTGAGGAAGTCAATTTGATGAAATATTCTCAACTATCGGATGATAAAATTTATCAGGTGAAAATTCGATATAAAGATATTGGAGCCGAAGCAAACTGCAAATTAACCGAAGATGGAAAAATGCAAATTAATTTCCTAAGTAACAGAAAAGCTATAACACCGGGGCAGACAGTAGTGTTATATGAAGACGACGATGTTGTTGCAGGAGGCGTCATTAAAAAATGAAGAATGTAGAATGTAATACGTAGAATTGAAAATTGGAAATTATATTGAGTCTGATAGTAAATTACACATTATGTCAGTCTGAGCGTAGTCGAAGACTGATTAGAACAAGGTTGTCATACTTCGACTTCACTCAGTATGACAGATTTTCAATTAGACTTTATATAAAATAATATTATGACAATTTTTAATTTTTAATTTTTAATTGTTCATTAAATTTTGTGAGCTTACTGTATTCATTTAACATAATCTCAACATTTTTCTTCCATGAAAATTCTTTGGTAACAAATTTCCTTGCATTTTTTCCAAGAGATTTAGTGTATAATGGATTTTTTACCAGGAATAAAATATTTTTTATAAAACTATCTTTATCATCAGATAAAATAAGTCCGTCTTCAGGCTTAGCATTTATTCCTTCTGCGGCAAGCGGGGTTGCCACAACAGGCAGTTCCATTGCCATCGCTTCGATAATCTTGATTCTGATTCCTCCTCCGACAAACAATGGTGCTACATAAACAGCAGATTCATTCAAATAGGGTTGAACCTGAGCAACATACCCCAGGGGTTTAACGCCAAGTCCTGAATATTTCGATAACCATTTCGGCTGGTCTTTGCCGATTAAGATTAATGTAATATCAGGATTAATTTTTCTTAAATCCGGCATAACCTGCTCGATAAACCATTTGACAGCGTCGATATTATGTCTCCACTGATAAGTAGTAGCTAAAATTATTTGATTTGGTTTTTTTATTATGTTTGAGTAAGGATTCCATTCATCAGGATTGACACCGGCACTTGCAACCACATAATTGCCGTCAGGTGCTAATTCCATGGCTCTTTGCTTATCGGGTTCGGTTATAGGGAAACAAACATCCATCTTTGAGAATAATTTGGTTTCTTCATCCCTGAGAAAATATGTTTGTTGTTCAACATATAATCTTTTCGGACTGAAACGCTTTAGATTTTCAGCATACCTTTTCCAGATAATCCATTCTATATTATGCAGTCGCAGTCCTGCCGGAATATTGCAGGTTTTTTTTACAAAAAGAGCTAATCGGGCCATGCAGGAATGGTCGGCATGAACGACA
Source organism: Bacteroidota bacterium (assembly GCA_021824625.1). Lineage (GTDB taxonomy): Bacteria > Bacteroidota > Ignavibacteria > Kapaibacteriales > UBA2268 > XYC2-FULL-35-21. The sequence goes on from JAKAKE010000165.1 coordinate 11,975, forward strand.
TCAAATTTCTTCTCTCGTATAAGTTCTGAAATGTAATTTATTATTCGTACGTTTATGTGTTTTTCAATATATATGGATTGATAATTAACAAAGGTTTTGATTATTCTGTAAGGTGAATTTTTTGTCGAATGTTCCAGAAGTCTGATGTCAGCATAAGATTTTCCTTCTTCTAAGGCTTCAGGTGTTACACTATTCCTTCCCTTATCATGAAAAGAAAAGAAAGTAACATCAGCACCTTGTTCAGTAAATTCTTTAAGAATATTTGCTATTCCTATTTTCCCGCCATCGTCGGCAGGGAATGGAAATCTGGGGGCAAGCTGTAATATTCTTATTTTTTTTGCCATCTTTTTATTTTATTCGAAAATATCTGTCTGAAGTAACGCATTTGAGTATGGAATACACTGACGCCAAGTGTTATATCTTTTATTTTTTCCTTTGGAACAACATTTCTTTCATTTCTGATTGTGTAAAAAATCACAGAAATCATTCCAAACATTCCTTCTAATATAGCCGACAAAGGTAATCTTGAAATTAATGCAAGAAAAATCTGGAAGAAAAATATTTCGGTTGACCTCCACCAGGCTCTGAAAAAAGGAAAATATCTCCAGTTATATCTAATATGCTGTTTAGATGCCATAACCCAACGGTTAGGATTATCCCTGTCCTGGGGCGAGGCATAATGCAAGGTTCTGATAGCAGGAAAATATCTGACGTTGAAACCGGCAACAATTGCCCTTGTGCAGAAATCAAGCTCTTCGAAACCAAACTCCCAAAAGCCGCCTATTTTGTCAAATACCTTTCTTTTGATTGCCGCACCGGTGCCGGGGAAGAAATTGGCTATGAAACCATCTTCGGGCATTTTGTTTTTATCAATTTTCAATGGATACCAATCCCATGGTTCGCTGTTTTTTTTGACCTCAATATCTTCAGTCGCAATAATATCTATATGAGGTTTATTCCTGAATATATCAACTACCCGTTCAAATGTGTCGTCGCTTTCCGGATGTGAATCACTGTCCGTTCTCCATATTATATCTCCCGTTGACATCTCGACACCGATATTGATTGTTCTAATATCAAAATTGTCAGGAAGCCACAAATACTTAACCATTGGGTACTCAATTTGGATCATTTCCCGGGTTCCGTCTGTCGAAGCATTATCAACTACTATGATTTCTTTATCACTATATGTTTGTTTCAGGTAGCCGTTTATGCATACTCTTAAGTCGTCAATCCTGTTTCTTGTTACAATTACAACGCTTATTTTCATCTTTTGAAATTAAGTTTAATATTAAATAATTTTTGAAAATAGTAAAAGTTCAAATATATTAAATTTTAACTGATTGCTAATTCTAAAAACATATAAGCGGGATGATGGAAAAGGGAAACCGTGAATATAGAAATATAATTGATAAGCTGTATTTGGAAGGGCGGCCGAATCTGAAAAAACCAATACTGCCGGGTGTGTTGTTTGTTGTGGTACTGCTATCAGGTGTAATCGGCTATTCTATTTTGTGGAAGGATTTGAATGTATCGCTTGTGGACTCGTTTTATATGACAGTGATAACAATGACGACGGTCGGATATCTGGAAGTGCATCCTTTGAATGATGGAGGGAGGATTTTTACGATGTTTATTGCAGTTGGCGGTATTGGCAGTATGTTCTATCTATTCAGCGTTATTATGGAGAATTTGTTTATTATTCAACTTGTGAATTACAGGGGGAAAAAGAAAATGGTAAAGAAATTGGAAAATTTGAAGAATCACATTATCGTAGTAGGATACGGCAGGGTTGGTAAGCTTGCAACGAGGGTTCTGGAGGGCAGCAATGAGGAATTTGTGGTAATTGATGAGGACTTCAGTGAAAGCATTAAAATGAGCGAATCGGGTAAGTTTCTGAAGGTGAAAGGTAATGCCGCTGAGGATGATGTACTGCTCGGAGCCGGGATTACAAAAGCTAAAGGAATAATTGTTGCTACTCCGGATTCGGCAACTTCGGTTTTTGTGGTTTTAAGTACCAAAGTTCTGAATCCCGGCTTATTCATCGTGGCAAGAGCAGAAGATGAATCTGTTGCTGAAAAGCTGAGAAAGGCAGGTGCAGACAGAACTGTGAATCCCTATTCAATTGGTGGACAGCGGCTCGCCAGCCTTATGATTAATCAAAATGTAGCCGATTTTCTGGAAACAGGTTTTGGTGCGGGTGAAAATAATCTCAATATTGAAAGTATTGACCTACCTGATTCATGTGCGTTTAATGACAAAACATTAAGCGAGCTGCAAGTCAGACAGAAAACGGGCGTATCAATAATTGCAGTAATAAGGGCTGGAGAACCTCATTTGAATCCTGACGGTAATTTTACTATTAGAATAAACGACCAGCTTGTACTGCTTGGCACAAAAAATCAATTGAAAAATTTTGAGAGCCTTATTATTAAAAAATAGATTAAACCATTATTTCCCCCTTTTTAAAAGGGGGATTAAGGGGGATTTCTTTTGATTACCTATAAATGTTGTCCGAAAATAAATAAAAGTTAATAACTCAAATAATTGAATAATAATTATTTCCCCCTTTTTAAAAGGGGGATTAAGGGGGATTTCTTTTGATTACCTATAAATGTTGTCCGAAAATAAATAAAAGTTAATAACTCAAATAATTGAATAATAATAATTTCCCCCTTTTTAAAAGGGGGATTAAGGGGGATTTCTTTTGATTACCTATAAATGTTGTCCGAAAATAAATAAAAGTTAATACTCAAATAATTGAATAATAATAATTCCCCCCTTTTTAAAAGGGGATTAATGGGGATTTAATTTTTTTAACTATAAATATAATCGGGCTTATTAAAGCCTCTCGAACGTGCATAATTTATGTGCTTTTCATAATCAACTTTTGACAGGTATTCATTCAAAAGCGTAAAGCCGGGAGCTTTGTAACATGGCTTGTACTGTTCCATTAAATTCAGATAGGTCTGTGTACCTAAATTCTCAGCAATAAAATCTATAATCCTGTCTGTATCTGATTGATTATTAGGAAGAATAAGATGCCTTATAAGTAAACCCCGCCTTGCAACAGGTTTGACAGAATTTGATACTACCAAATCACCAACCTGCCTGTACATTTCCAAAACGGCTTTGGATGCATATTCAAAATAATCATACGAATTTGTGTAGAGATTGCTTTTCTCGGGGGAGAAGAACTTAAGGTCGGGCATGTATATGTCAATCAAACCTTCAAGGAGTTTTAATGTCTCGATTTTTTCATATCCGCTGGAATTATAAACGATGGGGATTGTCAAACCCAAATCCTTAGCCTCGAGTAATGATGAAATTATCTGCGGAACAAAATGTGTGGGTGTTACAAGATTTATATTTGAACATCCTGCGTTTTGAAGCTTGAGCATTATTTCAGCTAATTCGCGTTCACTGACGAAAAAACCTTCACCATAATGACTGACCTCGGAGTTCTGGCAGAATAAACAGAGAAGACAGCAACCTGAAAAAAAGATTGTGCCTGAAGCTGTCATACCTACAATTTCAGGTTCTTCGCCATAATGTGGCCCGAAGGATGAAATCTTCATTTCCTTACCCATAGTGCAAATACCGCTGTCATCAACGTATCTGTTTGTCTTACAATCCCGGGGGCAAAGAGTACAATTTTCTAAAATATCATAAGCTAAATCGAGTTCATTAACTGTCAACATAATTTATTTCATATTGTTTATAAGATTATGCAACGTTATAAAATCATCCGTTGTAAGTTCCTCAGCTCTCTTTTTAAAATATATTTCACTGTGAACAAAAATAAATTTACCGATTTTTTCTTTATCTGATTTAAATTTTTTTTCGAGTAGATTCATCAAGCCGTTTCTCAGGGTTTTTCTTCTCTGGTTGAAAGCAGTACGAACAAGGCACATCACATCTTTGAAATATTGAACTTCTATTGCTTTATCATAAGTCATCTCAATTACCGTAGAAGTTACATCAGGCCTTGGATGAAAGCAGGTAGAAGGAACATCAAACAAAGTTTTACATCTGCCGGCAAGTTCCATTGCAATAGTTAAAATACCGTATTCCTTGCATCTTGGTTTGGCTGTCAGACGTTGTGCGACTTCTTTTTGTATCATCAGATATGATTTATCAATATATTTTGATTGATGAAATAGCCAGAAAAATATTTCACTGGAGATTTTATAGGGGATGTTTCCTGCTATACAAAACTTAAATGTTCCGGGAAGATTATATTTTAGAATCAAGTCTGAAAGACTGATTTGCAATATATCCCGGTTTAATAAAATGAAATTCGGGAATTTCTGTTTTGGAAATTTCTTATTAAGAACCCCGATTGCCTGCCTGTCAATTTCAGTACCTATTAATGTTGTTCCTTTTTCAAGAAGATATTGTGTCAGTGAGCCGGTGCCACAGCCGATTTCGATAATAATGTCATCATCATGAGTTTGAATAAAAGAAGCAATTTTTCTGGCTATATTATTGTCTATTAAAAAATTCTGGCTGAATAGTTTTTTTGGTTTTAAATAATATTCCGAATCTTTATTCATGACTTTGAGAAAAGCTCATTAAATGTTTTTGATAATATTTCCTGCGTTTCTTCGAGAGATTGAGAAACAATTTTCGTATCGGAAACAACAGCCATAAAACTTGTATCTCCGTTCCATCGCGGAACAATATGAAAGTGTATATGCCCTGGAATACCTGCCCCTGCAACTCTTCCCTGGTTAACACCAATATTATACCCGTGTGGTTTACTGATATGCCCGAGTACTTTTATTGATTCCTTAATAGTTTTAATTAAAGCATAAATCTCTTCATCATCTAATTCTTCGAGGTTTGAAATGTGTCTTACAGGAGCAACCATTATATGTCCGCCGTTATATGGAAATTTATTTAAAATTACAAAACATTTTTCCCTGCGGCTAACAATCAGCATTTCCTTTTCTTTGCCTTCAGCTTGCAGTGCATCACAGAAGATGCACGTTTTATCGTGTTCGCGGCAGTCTTTTTCATCCTTGAAAGATTGTATATATTTTGACCGCCATGGTGACCATAGAATATCCATTTCAACCTCATTTAACCGAAAATGTTTTTTTCATCTTTTACAATTTAATCCAGAGCGGGAATTAATGAAAATTTCTTTTAATGAAAAATTAAAAAAAAGACGCCTGCTTTTTTGAAGCAAGCGTCTTTCATTTAAATTATCGTAAATTAGAAATCGTAATTCATAATTCGTAATTCGTAATTATCATAGTGCCCATCTCACATCAACTCCAATCTGAATCGCGTTAGCCCACCAATTATTAACACTTGTTACTTTAGTTATACCAAGATTATAATAAACGGCAGGTACGATATACATTTGAGTTCCTGTAATTATTTCGTATTGTAATCCGATTTTTAATGCAAACCTGTAGGGGGTTACATTATTTATGGGCCCATCCTGGATTACCAGGGTTCTATCATTATCTTTGTAAACTCTTCCTTCGACTCGTTTAAATTGTGCATTATAAGGCTCCCCAATTAATTTAAAAGTTTGGTATATCTTTTTTGTAATGGGAATATCGAAAGTTGGGCCAACTGTAATACCCAGAGGAACCTTGGGTATAGGATTTAATTTGTAGCATACTTCAGCGGTTAAAAGATTATATGTAATCTCAGCTTCATGTTTTGTCGAAGTTATAATAGTCCTATAACAAGAGTCACAAGATGGGTCATCAACAAGAGTGGGGTAATTATCCTGGTCTCTTTCCATAAATGCACCAAAAGAATTGAATAGGACTCTTCCAATAATGGAGGACTGGGATTTCGTAACATCACCGAGTAAATATTCAAATGATAATCCTGCATAAAAGCCGTTTCCACTGCCTTTTTCAAACGGCTGGCAAAGTCCTGTAGGGTCCTCAAATGATAATAGGTTAACGGGATGTTGTGTTTTATTATACCCAACAACAGGACCAATATAAATGGGTCTGGCTTGTACCATAGGAGCAATAGGATTATCTAAATCTCCCTGAGAATATGATTCTATGGTTAGGAATAATAGAAAAACAATTATAGTACCTGTGAGTAAACGAACCTTCATAGTTTACACCTCAATAACAATATTTTATAAACATTATATTTTTTGCCATCATTGAATTTTGAACCGTTAGGAAATAAATCCCATTTGTAAATAGACTAAATTCAAATATACGTGAATGTAATCCTTTTTTCAAATATAAATTTTCCGATTCAAAACATTTTTTTCCTAATTTATCATAAACCGTAAATTTAATCCAATCATCATTTCCCAGAATAAAGATGAGATTTATATCATCCGTTACTGGATTTGGCAAGAGTCTGACATCATACAACGGGCTTTCAACTAATATTACCTGCCTTAAATCAAACATGCATACATTCTTTAATACTACATCAAAATCTGAAGTATCAGGCTCGTAACATGGTTCAGCCATTGCCATAGCATTCACTTTATAATTTTTATCATCACCTAAAAGAACGAGTAAATCAAACTTTACCGACCAACTGCTGGATTCGTCAATCAATACTTTTTCCTTGCTTCTGATAACAATTTTATCTGAATCCTGCACAACTTTCGTATTGTATTTACTAACCCCTTTTGAGTTGAAGAACAAAATATCAAAATTTTTTCTAATTAAAAATAAATTTTTTTGTTTTGTGGATAACTGTATTTCAAAATCTACCGGAATTTCTGTCGGTTTTGAAATGTTTCCGGTCAAATTCAGACTGATTGTGTCACCTGGTTCAAGTTCTAAGTTATCATAATCCTTCATAGTTATAGGATTTTTTTCAATAACAACAAAAAATTCTTTCTCGATTCTGACACTATCATTAAAAATTGAAGAAATTTTTATTCTTCCGGTTTGATTTCTATATGGTAAAACATTAATTGAAAATTTTCTATTAGAATCAGGTGGAATTATAATCGGCAAAGTTAGCGAATCGGAAAAATTTGCTTCTATGCTGTCTGACTGAATTATTAATGCTTGTAAAATCAAATTCACGTTGCCATCATTACTGATTATGATATTTGCCGTATCATGTATGCAGGGAAAAAATCTTCCTGTCAAATCAGCATTGATGACGGGTGTTAATGTGTCTTCCTGCACTGACGAACCTGAAATTTTAAAGTATGATTTTTCTCTATTGAATGACGGAGCCGCATCATCAGTAAGCTCTACTGTCATCTCATGCTCACCGGTTCTCTGCGGTTTGAATTGAATCGGCAAAGAAAACAGGGTATCACCCGATAATGGATTGATTATGAGATTCCTGAAAACATTATAATCTAATTTAAATGAACTGCTGTCGCCGGAAAAATATTTGGCAGAGTCAATAGTGAGTTTTTCATTTCCATAAGATTTTATAACAGCAGTAATTGTATCTCGCTTTGAAAATATTTTTGTTTGGGCAAACGCAACATCAATCGTTGAAATTTGTGGTACTGTGCCTCTGCCTATTAACTCGACAGTAACAGGTTCATGATATTTCCAGTCAACTATTAGTTGTGCTTTTGATTGATAAGATAATGTGTCCCATGGATAAAAACTATTATTAACTGCAATTGTATCTCCGGGCTCAAGATTTAAATCAATAGACGAAAAAGATGAAGTATCAAAAGCATCAGTTGAATCAATATAATTCTCAAATTTAAGATTGCAACTGTAATTACCGGAATTAATAAAATAAATTGTTGTATCGTTTCTTGTTTGAATTCGTTTCATTCCCCAGTCAACAGCGAGAGAATTAATATGAGGTGCCGCACCGCTTCCGGTAACAATCAACGAATTTGGTATTGAACGGTCGTTGGCTCCACTTTGTTGTGTTATATAATCAATTAATGAATCGGGTGTAAAGCAAACATTAATCTGGAGCAAATTTCCGGCATCAATTGTAACCGGAAAAATTGATGAGGTATCGAATTTGAAAACCTGAGAAAATCGCACAGATACTAACGAATCGAGCCTGACAGGCAGATTCCCGTTATTGATTAAATATACATCTGCACAAACAGTATCGCCTACTCTGACTTTACCAAAATCATAACCGGCAGAGGTTAAATTCGGGGATTCTGCTGTGCCAATCAAAGGTATATATTTTATCCTTTCGCAATCGAACCCAACGAGTAATTTTATAGATAGCGGAATAAGATTTGTATCAGGAAAAAAGCAAACATCGCATAATACGGTATCTCCGGGTGTTAATAAATAAGGCGTGGTGAAACCGGGGCGTAATTTAATTCTTGTTTCATTTGTTACATAAAGTGATTCAATTCTGACAGTATCGAAAGAATTATTTATTATTGGAATTGTAATACATGATGAATCGTTAATATTAACAATTCCAAAATCTACTGTGTCAGGGATTTCGACATTCAGCCCTTTGTAGAAAAATTTATACTCTTGTTTGTTATTATTCTTATCGTATATTTCCAAAGCGAATTGTCCGCTTGAAGTCGGGTCAATCGGCTGTGCAGTGAAATTTATTGTGGTAGAAGTATCCGTGTATTGTTCAATCTGCCATGAATAATTAAAAGTAAGGTCTTTATCAACATAAATAAAACTTATACCTGAACTTATTGAATCAATAGTCTCTGTAACCTCCCCGCTAATTTTACCACAAAGCTCATTCACTGATAGAAAGGGTGGAATGGAATCTTTTTTATAAGGATTATTCAATGAAGAACCTAATGTCATTCCATAAGAATCTGCATATCCGATTCCATACAGTACCCCGGAGAATTTCCCGGACTGGCAATATATTTCATGTACTCCATCAGTAAGTGGAATTCTCTCCCAATAGTATTGAGAACCGGGTATATTCTGTACCTGTATCATAGGATAATAATCTTTAACAAAGACACCGTCCAATACAAGAGTAGGAATTGCTTGCTGTTCTGCGATTATGTATATATAATGTCCATCATATTGATTAGGATTATAAGGAGTATTACCAACAGTTTGAAATAATATTCTTTTTACAAATTGTTCTACGGGCGGTAGTATAACTAAGCATGGGTCAAAATTCCTGTTCGGGTCACTGCCGAATCTGTGCCTCATCAGTTGTGCGATTTGAACAGGTTTATTAGACCTCCAGACAGTCGGTTCGAAAGCATCCCAAATACTTGCAGAAACTCCGGGTGCGTCCAGAAGAATCGTGTGTATTCCGTATGGATTTCTGTAAGTAATTAATGTGTTATCAAAGATCGAGGTTAATTTGAATAAATCACCTTCATAGTTTGTACCAAATGGAACTGATACAAATTCCTTTCCCCATGCACTTGTCGGCATTAACATTTCACACAGATGGTCTTTGGAATTGTCAGGCCATTCATTTTGTGGTATAGCAGTTCTGACATGCCCGGAAAGTACTCCGATTGGTTTGTTGCTCTTTATAATTGTTCCGGTTAAATCAGCATTACCTCTCGATGCAGGATATGACTGAACAAGGTAACAGTCACCTTTGTTTAAAGTATGGTTATATTTTATGAAAGTCTGTTTACCTTCGCGGGTAATTGTTTTCGGCTGAAATTCAATTGTTGTATTATCGAAAGCGGCGATGACCATAAACTCACTTGAACGCGGTGTTAATTGTGAAGAATCAGGTTCCCATATTTCTAATTGCGTTTTATACTGGTCATTCGGCATCGAAATAATAACGTATTCATTACCCCAATGGGTAACAGGAATAGCCGCATATCCGTCACTTGATGTGTACTGGCTGTTGAACGCATATACAGTAATCGGTACATCTGAAATTAGTTCAACTGATATTGGCAGATTAACTTCAGACTGCCTGTTTTCTATATATGAAGGAAGGTCCAGCCTAAAAACCTTTTTAGGGTTTATTCTGTAAACTTCTTCCTGCATTCTTGGTATTCTTACTTTAATTTCTGCGTTAAATTGGGAAGTGATGAATAATTGCAGAACCAAACCTGTTCCGAATATATCAATTTCATTTTGCATGAATCCGATTAAAAAGTGGGTTCCTTCGTAGGATGAGCGGTCTTCAGCATTAGCTGTTATCAATGATAACAGGATAATTATAAAAATATATTTATGTTTTAATTTCACCCACTCCCTGTAAAATAACCATTTCAATATATTTAAATGTATAAAGTTAAATCATTATTTGATAATTTCAAAATTATTGTGAATTTCCCTTTTTTTTAAATGGGGATTCAGGGTGATTTTTCAATCCAAATTTCAAAAATCTTCTCATTATCAATTGTCAATTATTAATTATCAATTAATAAGTATTTCTCTTTTTTTTGGTTTTTTATCTGACCATCTGAAGTTAGGCAGAAATATTTTTTGTGGGTCTGCTTCAAACATAATCAATGGGAAGTACTCCCCCTGGATTGCTCCGAGCCAGAGAATAGAATAAACTTTACCTAAGTCAAAATCAATAATAATTGAATCTGAACTATTCCTTGCGGCTCCTTCATCTGAATCGGTTCCACCCGAAAAATACAAACTTTTTGCATTCCCGTAAGATTCGATTTTCCGGATAGTATCTTGTTCAATGCTGATTCTTATATAATCCCCGTTAATTTGATTAATCCTGTCAATGTTGATTGAGTCTTCCCTCGCAGCAGCTAAGGCATCACCTTTGGCAAGAATAGCTCTCAACTTCTTATCGGGAATTGATATTGAAATCGAATCAGCATGGAGCTGTGTGGAATCATACCAAACAACGGGCTTTCCCATGAGATTTATTAATTCATCGTTTTTCATATAAATTGAATATTGAGCTATTGCCGCCGAATTACCTTTGTTCATCTCAACATTATTGGTGAATATATATTTTTCAGCACCTAAATTTCTGAAAGATTCCATCGTATCCGATGCAATGCTTAATGTATCAAAATCATATTTGACAACTTCTCCGCTGTCAGTTAAAAAGGGTTGTGATGCATTAAAAGTCGAAGAAAGGTAAACGGTTTTTATTGTGTCAATCTGATAAAGTACGGGTTCCCCATAAGCCTTTGTGTATCTGTCTTTTGAGAGATTGATAACCGTATCACCCGTTAAAACAACATTTGAAAATTTTCCTTTTACAACTACATTACCATAAGCGAAACTATTACGGTTATTTCTATCGAATGTAACTTTCTTCGCTGTGATTGTTGCAGAATCATCATCAACAGAAACATTTTCTGTGAAATCAGCTATTTCAGTTTTTCTGGAGTATTTGCCATAATTTGCTTTTAGAGTTGATTTACCATCCCACATTGTAACATTTTTCTCGAAATCAGCAATAAGTGTTTCAGTTGAATATTTCCCGAATTCCGCTTTCAGTGTAATTTCTTTATCCTTCAGTTCAACTCCTCCGTCTGATATTGCTATTCTTGTATTTCCGTTATAATTTATATGAGGAGCTTTAAGTACCATATCATTTTGTGTAATTACTACATTTCCTGTTAAGTCTGCAACATTGAGGTCCATATATTGAATTGCCTTGTCGCTTCTAACGGTTACATTACCTTGTATCAATAATACATTCCCGTTAAACTCCCTTACAGTGCCTTTTACATCCAAAATATCAGCATTTCTCAATTCAATAGGTGTGCCTTGCTTTGCCGCATCCTGACAAAGTAGAATAGAAGGAAAAACCAATAATATAATGACTTTTATGAATTTTGTTTTTATATCTCCCATTTCCTCTTTTCAATTTTAAATATTTTTAATCTTAAAATCCTCTAATCCTTAAATCCTATTCCATTTTGCATTATAATTACTTTTATGAATTTTGTTTTTATATCTCCCATTTCCTCTTTTCAATTTTAAATATTTTTAATCTTAAAATCCTCTAATCCTTAAATCCTATTCCATTTTGCATTATAATTACTTTTATGAATTTTGT
>JAKAKE010000157.1 GCA_021824625.1 Bacteroidota bacterium
GTGCACTAAATACCATGTCATTCTTATCATAAGATGCTGCTTCGAGAACACCTTCCCGACCGCATAAAATTTTACCCTTGAAATTCGTTCTGTTCTTGAATTCATTATAGAATTTTTCATCACTGACGGCAACTCCAACAGGATTGTATTTTATTGCCTGCTCTTCGAGAACATCTATTTTTGAATTAGCTGTAATAAAACCAAGATTAAATTTATCAGCAGAAGATTCAAGCACCTGAAGTGTTTGTATCCCTATCGAGCCGGTTGAACCAAGTATTGTTAGTGTTCTGTTTTGTGATTCCATATCAGATTACAGAAACTCCTGTGTAATATCTTTTTCCTGACGTGCAGAATAAAATTTGAATTCATCAATTCTTAAATGATTGCTTTGTTGTAATTTTATTTTCACAAAGTATTTTATCATCATGCGTGCGAGTTTTGAAATTGTGCCTTCCGACAAAAATTCAGCAAGGTTTGGATGAACCATCAAAGTCAACCTGAATTCTCTTGAATTTGACCTGAAATTTTTTAGCCATCTTTCAATTGCAGTCGAGAGAACTCCTTTAGAAATAACCTTACCTGTACCTTGACACATCGGACAATTTTCGCTAATCTTTTCAGTAATGTTTTGGTTCACCCTCTGCCTTGTAATCTGCATTAAATTTAGCTGAGTCAGGGGATAGGCAATTGTCTTTGAACGGTCTCTTTCTAATTCGTTTCTCATTAAAGCATAAACTTTTTTCCTGAAAGGAAGTTTTCTCATATCAATGAAATCAATAAGTATAATTCCGCCTATGTCTCTCAGCCTTACCTGCCGGGCAATCTCCCTGACGGCTTCCAGATTAGTTTGAAGGGCATTTTTTTCCTGTTCTCTTTCAGATATGGCTTTTCCTGAATTGACATCAACAACCATCATGGCTTCTGTCTGGTCAATAACGATAGTTCCGCCATTCGGAAGCCTTACTTTTCTTTTATAAGTTTGCTCAAGCTGTTTTTCGATTCCGAAATGTTCGAATATTGATTTTGAATCGGTATAGAGTGTAATTTTATCTACAAGTGCCGGTGAAGCCCATTTTAAATAGTTAGTAATTTCTTTATATAACTTCTTTGAATCTATTGTAACCTTTGATACTTCTTTTGTCATCAGGTCTCTTACAACACTTGTTGTAATTGGTAAATCCTGATACAGAAGCATCGGTTCTTTTGCTTTCTTAACCTTCTGGTCGATTTCAGTCCAAATTTTTTCGAGACTGTCCCAATCTTTCAGCAGCTCATGTTCATTTATTTTCTGTGCGGCTGTCCGTATGATACATCCCTGACCTGGAGGCAGTGAGTTTCTTGCAAGTTGTCTTAATCTGCGTCTTTCCCTAAGTGAAGAAATCTTTTTTGAAATACCGATAATATCATCAAATGGCATTAACACAACATACCTGCCGGGGATACCTATTCTCGTTGTTACTTTGACACCTTTTGAGCTGTATGCCTCTCTTACAATCTGGACGATTATATTCTGTCCTTGTTCTAAATTTATCCTGAAGTCTCCTCGCCTCCCAGTCCTTCTCTTAATCTTGTTTTCCTTGGCTTTTGGATGTTTGGCTTTTTTAGATGTTACTGAAATTTCTTTTTTTCCGTTAGATGCCAATCTTGCGGCTTTTCTTTGTTTGGCTTTTTCGTAAAGCTCATCATCTTCGTCGTCGGTAATTATATTCTCAAGTTTATCATCAACATCCGAAAAGTGGAGAAAGGCGTCCTGTCCCTGCCCAATATTGACAAATGCGGCATTGATGCCTTCAATGATTTTTGTTACTTTACCAAGAAAAATATTTCCAATCGAACGTTCTTTGTCGGGTAGTTCAATGAAAAGTTCTGCGAGCCTGCCGTCTTCGGTGATTGCAATTCTTTCTTCATTAAGAGTTGAATTTATTATTATTTCTTTTACCATTAGATTTATAAACCTGCAAAGGTTTTTATTTGTATAATTATTATAACATTAAATTGACGTTTGAAACTAAAAATTCTTTAATTATGTAGTAACTCGTAATTCGTAATCATGTTACCCCGGGCTTAGCCGAGGGCCATAATTCGTAATTAAAAAAGACCAAGTTTGCCGTGGCGCCCTAAGCATGAACTTACCGTTGCTTCCTTCCGGACCTGGCGGGATTGGGCTCGTCTTAGTCGCACGGGACTTGGTCCAACTACAAAATTATCTATAAATTACTGTAATAACAAATAATATCATCATGTTTTTTTGAACATAGACAAAAAACCCGTAATTTTGTTATCTAACTTAATAGTTCTTTTGAATTCGTAATTATTAATTTGTAATTCGTAATTGATTTTGCGCCAGTAGCTCAGGTGGATAGAGCATCAGCCTTCTAAGCTGAGGGTCACAGGTTCGAGTCCTGTCTGGCGTACAAAAAAGAAAACCCTGATAAGAAACATATCAGGGTTATTTAATTTAAAATTGAATTAACAAAATTTTCAATAGTAATTAGTAATTACTTCAGTACTCTGTTAATTGATTCCATAAAATCGGATTTTCCTCTCATACCAACTATTGTCTCTGAGATTTTTCCTGTTTTGTCAATGATGTATGTTGTTGGAACTGCGGCAATTCCTCCATAAGCATTTGTCAGGGCTTCAACTGCAATAAAATTATTATAAGGAATACCATTATTTTTCATAAAGTCTGAAACTTTGGTAATATTTGAACTCAAGTCTGCACCTCTTTCAAGTGCGATTCCGATTAATACAAAGTCTTTGTTTGCAAGTTCCTTGCTAACTTCGACAAGGTCAGGTATCTCTCTTCTGCATGGAGGGCACCATGTTCCCCAGAAGTTCAGTAAAACAACCTTGCCTTTGGTGAAATCAGAAAATTTGACCGAATTACCACCTTCTTTCCATGTGAAATCCACAGCTAAACCTTGTTTTTGTTTTCCAACTGTTTCAATCTGAATTACCTTTCCGATTGCTGTATTATCAGCTCCCGAAGCATTTGATGCAAGCATTTCATGTGGGTTGTTACCCGTATTCAAAGCTGCTTTAACATCCTTTTGTTCATTTGATTTTTCTTGCGTACAGGCAGTATTTGTAACTAAAACAAAAGCGATTAGTCCAAAAACTGCAAAAGTTTTAAATCTGTTCATTATTTCTCCAAATATATATTTTAAATGTAAATTTTTCTTGATTGACGTTGTATTCTATATCTTATTATTGAGAAATATATATGTAGAGACAGAACTAAGTTCTGTCTGTACAATATTATATAATTACATTTAATTCCTTATATATCATATTGTATTTTTAATTTTACATTTTGCATTTAAATTTTACAGCTAATTGTTTATGTTTTTGCCGTTATCAAGTGAAGGTTTTTTTATTGTTAGAACAAGCCCTAAAACAATAAACAAAACTCCAAGCCATACTAAATTGATAAAAGGTTTTGTCGAAACCTGGAAACTAATTACTTCTTCAGGATGTGCAATATCCTGATTTTCAGGTAAAATTGAAATTTCAACTCTTGACAGTGCAATATTTTCCGGATTACTTATAAATCTTGTAAAACCTAATTTGTACTTTTTATCAATAACATTTTTTATGATAGGTTTAAAATCACCCGTTTCCATATTTATGTCGGCAAACAAAGTGTCTATAACTGATTTGCTTCCGTCAATAAGTTCAACAATAGCGCCCATTGGTAACACTGAACTGCTTGAGTGCCCTCCACCGTCCATCATTGATGACATTTCAAATTTAATGAAACTTACTTTAAATGAAGTGTCATAAGGAACAGCATACGTTTCACCTTTGCCTAAATCTTTGCTTGGGTAGGGATACTCGAGTGTGATTCCAATAGGTGAAATGTATAAATCCTTAGTGATGTATCTTTTAATTCCCGGTTCGAAAAACGGTGATGTGCGTTCGTTAAAATCACTCCAATAAATAATAGGACTGACAATTGAATTTACACCATTCCCCTGTATTTTTAAATGATATTTAAATTTCTCCCGGTCTGACATATTCTTTTCAATCCGGTTACGGCCCACGAGTGTGAATTTATAACCTAATGCTTCATCAGTACCGGCATTTTTCAAATTTATATGTTTTTCGGTAACAAATACAGAAGAGGTTAATGCTCCTAAAAGTAATAATGCAAGTCCTAAGTGCGATATATAACTGCCTGCCAAACTGATTTTCCTTCTTCCTGTTCTAAATATAAAAACAATGTTTATTATTATGGAAAAGAAAGAACTGAAGAACAAAAGAATATGGTCAATTCTATGAACACCTGCTATAACAATAATAATGGTAAGAACAACTGATATTGCTGCTGATGCAAATGAGTTTTTCAATGCAGTGCCGATTGTCGTTGAACTTTTCCAGTTTAAATAAAGTGAAATGGCATTGGACAAAAACATTAATATTGCGAGGGGTAAATTCCAGTTATTATAAAATGAAGTTTCAACTGCTGATTTTGGTTTCCCGAGAATTTCCTGGAATAATGGGAGGCTTGTACCAAAAAAGACAATTAAAGTAACGGCCATAATAAATACGGAACCAAGGGTAATAAAAAATTCCCTTGAATCGTATTTTATATTTATCTTAACTTTTGACATGTCTTTAAATCTTATTGCGAAAAATGTTAATCCGATTAATGTAAAAGCAATAAGGAAAATCAAAAGAAGAAGATACACCAATTGTCCCGGGTCAACAAATGAATGTACGGATGTATCGCCAAGCACTCCGCTTCGAGTGAGAAACGTAGCATACAATACAAAAATAAATGCAAAAATTGCTAATATCAGATTCGTTTTTACTAATCCGCCCGTTCTCTTTTGAATTAATAATGTATGAACAAGAGCAATTGAGAGCAGCCAAGGAAGAAGGGATGAATTTTCAACAGGGTCCCAACCCCAGAAGCCGCCCCAGCCCAAAGTTTCGTAAGCCCAGAATCCTCCAAGCATTATCCCGAAACCCAAAATTGCAGATGCTGTCAACACCCAGGGTGTTGCAAGATTTGCCCAGTTTGTGTAATCCCTTTTGAACATACCCGCAACAGCAAGTGCAAAAGGAACCGATAACAAAGCATATCCTGTAAACAATATTGGAGGATGAATACTTATCCAATAACTTTCTAATATGGGGTTTAATCCACGTCCATTTGGAGGTATTACATTGGGGTTAACATCAGGAAATGATTCCCAAATAAAATTAAAAGGACTTTTGATAATCAAAAGCAATGTCAGGAATACAAGGATTAATGTATAAAATGCCATTGTTCTTGGCTCATAGTCATATTTCTTTGTATAATAAAGTAAAAATACACCTACTGAACTTATCATGAATGTCCATAAAAGAAATGAGCCTTCCTGGCCTGCATAAAAGGATGAAATCAAAAGATGCAATGGCAATAATTTCGAGCTATAGCTCCATATATAGGTGTATTGATAATTAAACGATAAAATATTAGATAGCAAAATTCCGGAAGCGAGGACAATTGAAAAGAATAAAGATAAATACAAATATCGTCCAAGTTTGTTTGCCCTGTCTTCCTTTTCCTTCGATAAAAAATAAGCTACTGTCGCAGCCAAAGCCAATACAAACGACAATATAATTATTAGTTTCCCTACCATAAAAAACCCTGTTTTTTTTTGATTAAATGTAAAATAACAATACGATAATTACTAATTAATTAAAATTCGTAATTAGTAATTAAATCAGCTTCCTGCCTTCTTCATTTCAGCTTCGTATTTTGAAGGGCATTTGGTCAGAATTTCTGAAGCATGGAAATTGTTTTTTGCGAAACTGCCTTTGACCACAACCTGTGTTGCCATGTCAAAGTTGTTTGGCTTTGCACCGTGGAAAATCACGCAGGCTGTGTCTTTTTTGTCATCACACATATAAAATGTAAACGTGTTTTCTTTATTATCATAATTGCTCGGTTTGTCTTTCAGCCATGAACCGATTATCTGATATGTCTTCTCAGTTGCTTTAGCTTTCGCAAAATTAGTATATTCTATTTTGCTGCTGTCGAATGATAGTATTGCCACAACAGTAAATGCTAAAGCAATAACTGCTCCGATTATGTATTTCTTCTTCATTATTATCTCCTTACGTTCTTAATTATTTCAGGAATGATTAGTACCTTCACCAATATCCAAAATATTTTTTTCAAGTTTACTTATTTTCTTATCCAAACTAAATAAATAAAATGAAATTCCCGCCCATATTATTAACACGATTATCAGGACTATATATATCGAGTGTTTTATTAGAAATTCTACCATATTTAACTCAATTATTTAATTATTAATTTTCAATCTTAATTTACCAACCCTTATTCTTAGATTTAATATCCATAAAAATATTATAGTAAATGACATCATGGACAAACCAAAAATAAATTGTTTGGTTGTATTCAGCATGTCTGATTGCGAACTTAACACGGGACCAATATTACTCTCACTTGCACTTCCCGGATGAAGGCTCTGTGTAATTCTCGGCAATACAAAAACAAAGAAAGGAACTGTAATAAATGCAAGAATAGAATACACTGCACTTAATCTCGCCTTAACGTCTTCCTTTTCAATTGCAGAACGCAATGCGAAATACGCTCCATATATCAACAATAATACAAATATTGATGTTTCCCGCGGGTCCCAGTTCCAATATGAACCCCAATTAAACTTAGCCCAAAACATACCCGTTACTGTAGCAAATATTGTGTAAACGGTTCCCACCTCGGCAGCAGATGAAGAAATAATATCGTAGTTTATATCCCTTTTTCTCAAATACTGAATAGAAAAAATCATTGAGATTAAAAATGCCAGAACTGCAATCCAGGCAGAAGGAACATGATAATTCAATATCCTTACCAATTCTCCAAGGCTTGCAACATATGGTAATGTCAATATAGGATTTACACTGATTATGGAATGAAAATAATACTTATCTTTTTCAGCATTATAATTTATCAAACAAACCAGAGGCTTCCCTTCTTTTAATTCCTTTGGAATTAACTTATCTTTAATTACTAACTTATAAACTTTATTTTTACCTGATTGACTGTCAAAAGCAATAAACTGCTCATACCCACCTGTTATAATATAATCTTCAGGGTCATCGGATAATGTTTTAATTGTTGTTACGTGCCTTATCGTTCCGGGAATAGGTGTCAGTTTTACATTTACTAATTTATCCGGGCTTCTTTGTCCGACTATTTTTGCATCTTCAAACGTACCCGCAATTGGTGGTAATAAGGTAAGAAAAATAGTAAGAACCGGAATGAGTAATGCGAAGAACTTAATAAACTTTGGTTTGGGACGTGTCAAACCCGGGTAAATACCGATAAATAATCCTAATCCTAAACCCAGTATAATTATAACTGCTTTCATTAATGCCTGAATTATATAAAGAAAGGGTAGATTTTTAATCTGCCCATTATTTTGAAAATAGAACTAAAAATTAAAAAAACAAATATACGGATATGGGAGAAAATTATTGAGGATAATTTTGTCTGAATTATTTAAACTTAGAAAAAAAGAGGATATTTCAATTTCTTATTTTGGTCAGGATAAGTACATTTTCTTTGCCATCAACCTCGGAAGGCATATAGCATATCTCGTCCATAACAGAACGTATTATTTGAATACCCAGCCCGCCCTTCTTGTAATTTTTAAAATATTCTTTCATGTCCAATTCACTAACTTCCAGTAGATTAAACGGAGAGCCTTTGTCTAATATTTTAACAGTGAATTTTAAATTCGAAGGTTCAATGGTTACACGAAATTCTTTTGTTTTGTCAAGATTAAAAGAGTGTTTGATTAAATTCGTACATGCTTCGTCAACTGCTAATGCTATCCTACCTGATTCATTATCATCAAATCCAAATACCTGAGCTTTCGAGTAAACGAAATTCCTGATTTTATGTAATTCGGAAAAATCTCCGCATGCGAAGATATTATTTTCTTTATTCAATATTTTTTCTTTTTTCTTGAGCATTATTTGTACCTGTAATCTTTTGGGAAGATTTAGAACCTTCCCCAATAATTATTCCTCCTAAAATTCCCGTATTTTTATGGAATCCTGAAGGCTTAAAACTTTCTCCCCTCTGAAATTTATTCATTGCTGTCTTCTCTTCCTTATCAATATCAAATAAAACCGGAAAACCCAGCAAATCAAAAACCGAGAATACCTTTGGTTTCATATCCGCAAGTTTGATGTCCCCGCCGGAATCGCGGACATCCTCGATAAAAGCCATAAACACACCCAGGCCTGCACTGCTTATGTAATCTAATTCACTGAAATTTACAAGGATTTTATTTTGCCCTTTACCAATTATGTTGGTAATTGCCGATTCAAGCACAGGTGCTGTATGGGCATCCAGATAACCTCTCAGATAAAGGCAATCTACTTGTTCCACTTCTTTATGCTGAATCGAAAACTTGTTGTCTCCTATCATTTTAACCTCCTAAACAATGTTTGTCGTCTTTGAATAAATACTTTTCAAAACATGACGATTTTTGTTGTTTTATAATTCAAATCAAACTTAAAGTCAAAAGGTATTCCACCTTTATTTAAATGCTTTTTCAATTATTATTCTTTGAATATTTAACAATAACTACAGTGATGTCATCTAACTGAGCTGCACCGTCTGAAAATTCCAGAATCAAATTCCGAATTTTACTCTCAAGAATAAGAGGATTTTCTTGGGACGTCCCCTTTAATGATTTTATTAAAGGTTCGATACCCAAGTCTTCACGGTTTTGATTTTTCAACTCATTCAATCCGTCTGTAAACAAAAGAAAAACATCGTCTTCCTTAAAATATAATTCTATCTCTTCAATATGAATATCAAATGTTTCCTTATTTGCTAAACCAACACCAATGCCTTTGGGTATGATTTCCATGACCTCTCCGTTATTCTTAAATAAACCGGGCGTATGGCCTGCCCTGTAAAAAGTTACTTTTCCTTCATCACTATCAATTGCAAAAGCACTCATTGTTATATACATCTGCCTTTCAATAGAACCATAAAGTGTTGAATTAATTCGTTTCAAAAGTTCTTTCGGACTTATGCTTTCCCTGGCTAATGAAAGGACAACCCCTTTTAATTGTGCCATATAAAAAGCGGCGCTCATACCTTTACCTGATACATCAGCTATAATAATGCAATGTTTCCCGTTTTTTAATTGAACAATATCATAATAATCTCCGCCTACTTCTTCTGCCGGAAGCGAGAATGCTCTTATTGAATAATTTTTTATAGTCGGAAGTTTCTGTGGCAGCAGCTTTTCAGTCATTTCCCTGGCGAGCATTAACTCCTGCTTATACCTTTCCTTCTCTATTGAATCCTTAACCAATCTTGCATTTTCAATAGCAATGCTGATATTATCACTAAAAGCAGTCAATATTTTCACATCATCATCATCAAAACCGTATTCATCAGTACAAAGAACGCAAAGTGTTCCAATTTTTTCACCACTTGAAAAAAGTGGTACTGTCAACATGGCTCTTGCCATTGGAATTACTGACCAATTTATGGTTGAGACTGTTTTATCTTCATAAATTGAATCTATAATCAAAGGTTTATCACTTGATTTTAAGAGTTTTTCCAATTCTGAGGTTTTATCTAATGTGTTTATTTGTTCTTCACTAAGATTCTGAACGGCACCTATTGTTGTTTTTCTATCTTTAGAATATATTTCAATCCAGCCGGCAAGTCCTTTTGTTGATTTTAAAGCTAATCGAACAACTGTATCAAGAAGTAAATTCATTTCAATTGTTTCGGATACCACTTTATTCAATTCTCTCAATGAACTTAGCTCTCTCATCTTCCTTTCAATTATATAGGAAGTCGGAATACTTGCTACAACTGTAACTAAAATTCTGAAAAAATAGATAATGCTGAATCCTAATACTACCATTTCGAAAGACAGAGCCCCCGAAGCGAATGATAGCAATGAAATACTTAAAATTGTATCCCCTAAATAAATTGTATATGCCAGGAAGGAGTTAATTAGAAGTATTAATAAAGAAAGCCATAATAATCTTATTTTTTCAGGTTTCGGGAGTAAGGCAAGCCATTGGTTTTTTTTAACGGTGAAAAACATAACCAGTCCGATAAATACTGCCATTAAAGTTGATACGATTGAAACAACAGGCCTGTTCAAGGCCGGGAATAAACTGATTAATACTTCGACAATGATAAAATAAAATAAACCGTTTCTTAAAATAACAAGTTGGAAAACGGTCTTTCTGTGCCTCCTGTTCAGTAGCCAAAGCCAGATAAAGAACAGAATATATAATGAAATAATTATAGTATAAATAGCAAATATTTCCGATACTAAAAGAGCAAATAAATTACCTGTTATCTGTAACTTAATTTTGAGATAATGAAGTGATAAATATAAAATAAATAAAATGAAGGTTAAAAATGATATTCGTTTTAGTTGGATGAAGAATATTTTCACGGCTTCTTCGGAGTACCTGCCAAACTTAAAATTCAAACCCCTGATAAAAATAAAATATATGGGTATTAACAGAATTAGTGTTGTCAGTGTTTTCCATATTATTGCCGCATTTGTATCGAGTTTGTCAATGATAAAGAGTACAGAATCACCGGCAAACCTGAGCAAAAGAATGCCTATTACAAATGTAATCAGTACTGATCTATTTATTTTTTTTAAATTCAAATATTATATTTAATTATGTATACAAACAAAGATACGATTTAAACAAATAAAAGTTTCCATGTAGGTACAGAACATTGTTCTGTCCTTTGAAATAACAGAACATTGTTCTGTCCATTAATCTATTAGTGATATTTATTATTAATCTATCCTAATATAAATAAAATTCAGCATAATTCATTTTTCACTATTTTTGTTATCTGTTAATATATAAAATTATAATTTATTTGTTGAAAGTTCTAAGATTTAGAGATGCAATTTATACTAACTCCTGCTGAGATGAGAAAAGCCGATGAAACTGCTATTAAAGAGTTTCATATTTCCTCGCAGATTCTTATGGAAAATGCGGCAAGGTCATCTGCCGAGCTCATAACAGAAATATTGGAAGATGCAATTATTGCTGAGCCAAGCATAAGCATTCTATGTGGAAGTGGTAATAACGGTGGAGACGGTTTTGCTCTTGCCAGACATCTGCACGATATTTTTGGAGTTTCGGTATTTTGGATAGGTTCGGAAGATAAGATGAGCCCCGAAACTTTATCGAATTTCAAATCTATACAAAAATTAGGCATATCTATCAATCATATTAAAAATTCTGATTCTCTTAATTCAATTGATTTCAATTTTGATTGTATTATTGACGCTTTGATAGGAGTTGGGGGAGCTGAGAATGTTCAGGGTTTGGCATTAGATATTTTGCAAAAGGTGAAAAATATTGATGCTCTGAAAATATCAATTGATATACCAACAGGTCTAAATTCTGAAACAGGTTTTGCACATATTGATTGTTTCCAGGCAGATTATACTATAACGATGTTCTCTCCGAAAACAGGTTTATATCTTAATGATGGAATCTTTTATTCAGGTGAAATTTTAACTGCCTATCTCGGAGTTCCCGATACGATTTTGGAACCTAATGCAAATATTTTTTCATTAGATGAAAGTGATGTCAATCAATTACTGCCTGTCAGAGAAAGAAGGTCATCAAAATTCGATTATGGCAGGGTTCTGGTAATTGCAGGTTCAAACTTATATCCCGGTGCTGCAGCCCTCTGTGCCAATGCAGCAATAACAGCAGGAGCTGGGCTTGTACAACTTTGCACAACAACAATGCATCCATCACTTTTGCCGGAAGTAATTACCCATATCGTTTCTTCAACCTTTGAAGGCACAATTGCCGGGAGTGCTTATGATTACATTATGAATTCATCAGAAAAAGCTAATTCCATTGTAATTGGCCCAGGCTTGGGCGAAGTCGAAGAAACTCTTAATCTTGTTAGAAAATTGATAAAAGATATATCAAAAGAAAAATCAATACTTTTAGATGCCGATGCCTTAAAAGCTATTAATGGTATAGGGACAGGACATTGTTCTGACCTGAGAAAAAATATTATTCTTACACCTCACACAGGTGAATTATCCAGAATAATTAATATGGACAGATTAACTGTTGAAAATGATTCATTCAATGTTACAAAATCACTTGCATCAAAATTGAATTGCACTATATTGTTAAAACATGTACCTTCAATAATATCTGATGGTAATAAAACTTATTTTAATATAAATGGCAATCCCGGTATGGCGACAGGAGGATGCGGGGATGTATTATCGGGAATAATCGGCAGTTTTCTTGCATTGGGTATCCAACCTTTGGAATCTGCGGCATTAGGAGCATACCTTCATGCGGAAGCAGGGGATTTGTATGCAATAGAAAATTCCGAACTAACGTTAACTGCTTCGGATTTAATTGTTAATTTTAAAAAAATAATGAAAAATTACAATATAATGTAAAATTCAAAATCAAAATGTAGAATGAAAATGAAACATAAAATAATATTTATTTTACCTGCAGTCATAGGGACTTTACTAATATTTATTTTTTCAAATCAATCCAAGCCCCCATTTATTGATTTAGGATTTAAATGGAACGATAAGTTGTTTCATTTGCTCGCCTATTTCGCGTATGGATTATCATTGATTTTCTTTTTGTTCGGTAACTTTGAAAATATCAGAATAAAAAATGCAATTATTTATATACTAATATTTGGTGCAATTTTCGGTCTAAGCGATGAGATTCATCAATCAATGATCCCCGGCAGAGATGCCGAAGTATTTGATTGGGTTGCAGATTGCCTGGGTATTACTTTTTCATTGGCTCTATTATCTCCGTTATATAAATTCATTTCTAAGTTAAAATTTAATTTTATACATAGTTCAAATTGATGCCTGATGTTCTTCAAAGTTGAAAAAAAAAGTAAAGATTGTAAGGCAAGAGCGGGTCTATTAACTATCAATAATATCGAAATCCCAACCCCGGTTTTCATGCCTGTCGGTACACAGGGGACAGTGAAAGCCATTGACCAGCAAAAATTAAAGGATTTTGATACAAGGATTATACTTTCAAACACTTACCATATATATCTAAGGCCTGGTGCCGAAGTTATTGAACATTTTGGAGGATTGCATAAATTCATCAACTGGGATATGCCTATATTAACTGATAGCGGGGGATACCAGATTTTTTCTCTAAAGGACTTGAGAAAATTGACAGAAGAAGGAGTTCATTTCAGTTCCCATATTGACGGTTCAAAGCATTTTTTTTCCCCTGAATCTGTAATTGATATTCAGCGTAAACTTGGTTCGGATATTATGATGGTGCTTGATGAGTGTACACCATATCCCGCAACAATAGAAGAAGCGGCTAAATCTGCTGATTTATCCTCTCGATGGGCAATTCGTTCCAAACAACAATTCTCAATAAGTAACTCTTTATATGGACGTGAACAATATCTTTTTTCAATCGGTCAGGGCAGCATCTATCATGATTTAAGGAAAGATTATATCAAAAAGATGATTGATATTGGATTCGATGGTTATGCTATTGGCGGCTTGTCTGTTGGTGAGCCGTCTGAAATAATGTATGAAATAGTTGATGTTTCAACTGATATACTTCCTGTTGACAAACCAAGATACCTTATGGGTGTAGGAACACCTGAAAACATACTCGAAGCAATTGACAGAGGGATTGATATGTTCGATTGTGTGCTGCCAACCCGAAATGCAAGAAACGGGCAGCTTTTTACATCAAAGGGAAAAATTAATATTAGAAATGCTCGATATAAATTGTCCGGTAAACCCATTGATGAAGAAATTGATTTGCTTTCAAGTCAATCCTATTCTCTTGGATATTTAAGGCATTTATTTATTGCAGGAGAAATTCTGGGTCTTCAATTAGCCACACAACAAAACATTGCTTTTTATTTGTGGCTTGTTAAGACAGCCCGGGAGAAAATTCGAGCCGGTGAGTATATTCAATGGAAAAAATTATTTTTAGAACATTATCAAAATTCAGATTAATTTTCACTATTTGAACCCCCATTTTTAATTATCAATTATCAATTGTCAATTATTCCGTAAATTTGTAATTCGTAATTAGTAATTCGTAATTATTCAGGAGAATACATGTTTAATACTTTTGCAAATATTTTAGCTATGTCGCCACAGGGCCAACAAGGCGGGTCTGGTTCTTTAATATCCATGCTCGTCATGTTTGGTGCTGTAATTCTTATTATGTATTTCTTAATGATAAGGCCTCAACAAAAAAGACAAAAAGAACATCAGAAAATGCTTGAAAATCTGAAAAAAGGAGATAAGGTTATTACAACCGCAGGTATTCATGGAACAATAACAGATATTGATGGTTCAAGCATGATTTTGCAGGTATCTGATAATGTAAAAATTACATTTGAAAAGTCATCAATTGCTGCAAAAAAATAATTTGTTTTGAAAGGTTATAAACCTTCCTCAAAAAATTAAATTTTATTTGGGATTAAAATATCCAAAGTTAATTTATTGAAAATAATTAATTTAAACAAATAATTTAACAATATTTATTAGTAATTTGTCATTAGTAATTAGTAATTAATTAAGATGAATACGATAGAAGAAGCATTGCAAGACCTTGTTTGTGGAAAAATGGTTATTGTAATGGATGATGAAGACAGAGAGAATGAAGGCGATTTAATAACAGCATCAGAATTTTGCACACCTGAAATTATTAATTTCATGTCTTCAAAAGCAAAAGGCTTAATTTGTGTTTCCTTAACCGAGGAAAGAGCCAAAAAACTCGATTTGAGGATTATGGTTCGGGATAGTTCTGCACTGCATGGAACTAAATTCACAGTATCTGTTGATTATTTACACGGCACAACAACCGGTATTTCAGCTTATGACAGAGCGGCAACCGTTAGGGCACTTGCTAATAAAGATACAAAGCCACAGGACTTGGGCAGGCCCGGCCATATTTTTCCACTTATCGCAACAAAAGAAGGTGTACTCAGAAGAGCAGGGCATACCGAAGCCGCTGTAGATTTAATGCGGCTTGCCGGTTTAAAACCATCGGGCGTTCTTTGCGAAATTCTCAAGGATGATGGTTCAATGGCTCGGCTTGATGACTTGAAAGTCTTTGCTAAAGAATATAACCTGAAAATTATTACTGTTAAAGACCTCATTGCATACAGGCTCAAGACTGATTTTCTCGTTAAATGTGTAGCCACAGCAAAATTGCCATCAAAATATGGTGAATTTGATATTAAAGTTTATGCTAATATAATTGATGGACTTGAACATGTTGCATTAGTAAAAGGTTCATGGACCCGGGATGAAGTCATTTATGTTAGGGTACATTCTGAATGTCTTACAGGTGATGTGTTTGGTTCGATGAGATGCGACTGTGGCCCACAGCTTCATACCGCCATGAAAATGATTGAAAAACAGGACAAGGGTGTTGTTTTATACATGAGGCAGGAAGGCAGGGGTATTGGGCTTGTTAATAAAATAAAATCTTATGCACTGCAAGAACAGGGATTGGACACTGTTGAGGCAAACGAAGAGCTTGGTTTTCAGGCTGACCCGAGAGATTATGGTATCGGTGCACAGATTTTGGCCGACCTTGGTGTCAGAAAAATGAAATTGATAACAAATAATCCAAAGAAGAGAGTTGGACTAGTCAGCTATGGCCTGGAAGTATGCGAACTGGTTCCACTTGAGATGGAGCCTAATGAAATGAATAAATCTTATTTGATTACAAAAAAGGAAAAAATGGGGCATTTGCTCCATAATCTATAATTTTGTTATTTTGCAATAAAGAATTGTTCTAGCAGGGACAAAACAATGTTCTGTCCCTGCATTTAATTAAATGAAACACAGAAGCCGTTATTCGTAATGGCTTCATTTTTTTTAAATATACTGAGAATATTATGACAGATATAGTCTATATGACAAAAGAACGTGTGAAAGAGCTTGAAGAAGAAGTAAGGCTTTTGAAAACTAAAGGACGTAAAGAAATAGCTCAAAAAATTGCTGAAGCCCGTTCTCACGGAGACTTGTCAGAAAATGCTGAATACGACGCCGCAAAACAGGACCAGGAAATGATGGAAAATAAAATTTCAAAAATGGAATTCACATTATCCAGGGTTCAGGTTATATCTGCCGATGAAATGCCAAATGATAAAATATACATTTTAACAAAAGTAAAATTGAAAAACAAAACCAACGGCTCCTTCCTTGATTATATGCTTGTCAGTGATGAAGAAGCTGATTTTGAAAAGAGAAAAATATCTGTAACATCACCTATTGGAAAAGCATTATTAGGTAAAACAATTGGCGACATAGCAGAAATCAATGTACCTGCCGGAAGGATTCAATATGAGATTCTTGATATATATAAATAGAATGGAGAATTAATAATTGATAATTAACTATTGTTAATTGCCTATCAGTCTAACAGTCTAATAGACTAAATTGAAATTCTTCTTTTATTAGTTTGATTCATCACGCCAGATTTGAATTCTCCATTTATCATCAAGCTTCTTTCTGTTTAAACGAAAATTTGCTCTTCCCTGAACCCTGATAATATCAGTTGGACTGAAAACGACAGATAATGTAAATCCTCGTGAGATGTCTGCAGTCAATGAATCCTCCTCATAAACGGATGTTACGACATCGTTCCAGGTCAGGTCCAGATTCTGAGATGCCTGAAACAAACCGTTTGTTGTGAGCATGTCCTCATCCCGTCCCCAGGAGTTATCTATACCCAAATCGTAATTGCGGTAAACGAATGTAAAATTATAATCGAAAAGTTTGCCATAGACAAGTGTATCTTTAAAAACATAAGCATAGCGGAAATTCCGGAAAACACCATCAACCGTTTTTTGGTCGCTGATTTGTGAATAATTAAAAGACGGGTCTGCGAGCTTGGGAGCAAAGGGATTCGTGCAGGCACCCAAACCCAACACTAACAGGAAGAAATATAAAATTAAATTGACAATAGATAATTGAAAATTGACAATTTGTTTTTGAACAATATTTTTTCTTTTAAATAACATAAATGCAAAATAATATTTTTTTGAATTTTGACGATGGAAAAGTGAAAAGAGTTTAAAATGAAATAATCCTTGGTTTTCTCAATTTACTGATTAAATTTGTTTAGGATTATAAATGTAGCGATTAGGCTTTATGTATTTTATTTATTTTTGGAATAATCTACTGAACTGTTTGTGTATAGCAAATCGAATAACTGCATTTTGCCTACTCAATTTTGCATTATTAATTTTACATTGATATAATCAGTTCGCAAACTGTGCTTTCAGTATGCTCCATGTCGAAGGTATTGAATCGTTCGGAGGATTATTATCAATCCATTTTTGGATGTACCAATAACTATTTACTTTACTGCGAATAATTATTAATTGGAGTGTCCCGGCAAAAGCTGTGTCTAATCCCTGAATATTATGTTTTATTATAATTTTGTAGTCAGAAATAAAAGTTACTGAATTTGGAGGATTGTCAAAATACTCATAATTATTTAACTCGAGCTGTGGTGATTCGCCCTCGGATAAATTAGAAATTATAAAATTAAATGAACGTTTTTCATATTCGATATCCCAATTATCAAATAATGACTGGTAAAGAGCATAAGCATTTGGGGAAGGCACGAAAGTATATTTTAACTCGGAAGAATTTATAGTATCTATAAAACATGATTTATAATTTTCAGCATTTTTTTCTAATATAGCATATTTGAAATTGCTTACGACATCCTCTGCTGAATTTGGAGGAATGTATGTAGATTTGCCTTTGTCAGGGCTTGCAGGGTCTCGAGTCGAAAACAAACCGCATGAAGTCATGGCTATAAGAAAAAAAATGTAATATAAATTTATTCTTACCATCAATATTAGATTTTCGGTAAAATTTGTAATTTTTAAATTTGACTATAATTATTCATTTTTATTTATACCTCAACCCTGCCTTCGAGTGCCCTTGTAATTGTTGCCTCATCTGCAAATTCAAGGTCAGAACCAATTGGAAGCCCTCTTGCAATGCGTGTTACTTTTATATTCAAAGGTTTTATTTGCTTCGACAGATATTGAGTAGTAACCTCACCTTCAACACTTGGATTGAGAGCGAGTATTATCTCCTCAACATTTGCGAGTCTTTCAATCAATTCCCTGATTTTCAAATCTTCAGGTGTAACACCATCAAGTGGATTCAGTGTACCATGCAAAACATGATACATTCCGTAATATTCACCTGTTTTCTCAATTGCCATAACATCATTCGGTTCTTCCACAACACATATCGTATTGTTTTGCCTCTTTGCTGATGAACAAATAGGGCAGGGGTCAGTTTCAGTATAATTATAACAAACCGAGCAATACTTAACTTTTTTTTTCAAAGATAGTAAAGCATCTGAAAATTGTTCTATAAATTCCTGGTCCTGTCTCAGGAGAAAGAATGTAAGCCTCTGTGCTGTCTTTCTGCCAATTGTAGGAAGCGAAGAAAATAGCTCAACAATTTTTTCTATTGAATCAGAGGTATAAACCATTTATTTTAATAAAAAATGAATAATGAATAATGAATAATGAAAATAGCCGATTTAAAATTATTTATCATTTGTATTATAAACCCAGATTTAATCCCGGTATGTTTGGTAACATTCCGGTAACTTTACTCATTTCATCTGCAACCATTTCCTGAGCCGCTTTCACTGCTTTATTTATTGCTGCAACAATGAGGTCTTCCAGCATTTCAATATCATCGGGATTCACTATTTCCTTACTGATTTTAATTGACTGTACATGGTTTGCACCATTCATAACTACAGTAACCATACCGCCGCCGGAATCCGCTGTAACTGTCATTGCATTGACTTTCTGCTTCGTTGCTTCCATCTCCTGCTGTACCTTTTGCACCTGTGCCAGTATGCCTTGCATATCCATTTTCATATTAAATCCGAATTACATGAAACATTTCAATTATTTATAACGTTAATAGTAAAACATATATTTTCTAATTGCAAGGGTTCAAAATATTGAACACCTGCATATATTTGATTTTGATTTTGCTTTTCATAAATGTAATTTAAGAGAAAAATATTGAACAAATAAATTTTTATTAATAATAATTGGGGAATTACATGAGTATTTTTCAAAGAATTTCAGACATTTTCAAAGCTAATATCAATGATGCTCTCGACAAAGCAGAAGACCCGGAGAAGATGTTGAAGCAGATGGTTATTGAAATGGAAGAGTCAATCAATAAGACTACTTTGGCTGTAGCAAACGCAATCGCAAATGAAAAGTCTCTCGAAAGAAAGATTGAGAAAGCTAAGAAAGACACAACCGAATGGGAGCAAAAGGCAATGACGGCTCTTACGGCAGGCAGGGAAGACCTTGCAAAAGGGGCTCTCGAAAAGAAAGCTATTTCGGCAAGAAATGTTCAGGACCTCGAACCTGTTTACAAGCAGGCAAAAACAACTGCCGATAAATTGAGAGAACAGCTTACAAAATTGAAGGCAAAGCTTGACGAAGCCCGTTCCCGTGAAAGCACGCTAATTGCCCGTTCACAGGCGGCAAAGGCTCAGAAGCAGATTTCACAAGCCTTTGCAGGTGTCGGCACCGATGCTTTCAGCAAGTTCGACAAGTATGAACAAAAAATCGAAAAATCAGAAGCCGAAGCCGAAGCATTCGAGCAGTTGGCCGGTGAAAACACTTCGCTTGACGATGAATTCAAGAAATTAACTTCAAGTTCTACCGTTGATAATGACCTTCTTGAATTGAAAGCAAAAATGGGCTTATTGCCCGAATCAGGCGATGAAAAAAAATAAATTGTTGGGGCAGAAATTTTTCTGCCTCAAAAAAAATAATTGAAAATTGATAATTTCAGGAGAATAAATATGAATAGTGATAATATAAAAGCGACAATTGATAAAGTCAATACCCTTTTGAAGAAGAATTTTCCCGGGCATCTGTCCTTCGGTGACGGCACGTTCACTATTACGAGAGGTTCATCGAATATTATGATTAACGTCAAGGAATTTGTCAGGAATGAAACAATAATTGAATGTGTTGCTCATGTTGTAATGGGAGCAAACATAACACCTGACCTGATGAAGTTCTTACTAAGAAAAAATGTGGAGCTTCATTTCGGTGCATTCGGACTGCTGTTTGATGATACAATCACTTATGCACATTCGATTACAGGTTCGAATCTGGATGAGAATGAATTAATCACAACAGTCAGTTCTGTCGGATTCATAGCAGATTATTATGATGATGTTATTGTCGGGATGGCAGGTGGAAAACGTGCGGCAGACATTGGAATAGAAATATGAACAACAATGTCATTATGAGCTAAGCGAAGAATATCATTGGAAATTGATGATTGAAAATTGGAATAAAAAAAATGTCATTCTGAACTAGGTTCAGAATCCATAAAATATTTCACTCAAAGTCGCAAAGAATCCGCTAAGAACGCAAAGAATTGTAAATGAAATTTGGATAAATGCTAATAATGATTTAAAATTAATATCGTTTACTCAGATAGAACTCCAAACAAGGTGATATCAGATTAAGAAAACCTATGATTGCATTGAAATGAAGAATAAAATTCAGGAAAAAATGTGGCTCGAAGCCGGAGAAACTGTTGAAGGTTTAAAAAAATTATTAAATGAAAGAACTAAAAACAACAAGTTATGGCAAGAACTTTCAGAAAGGAAGAATAAAGAAAAACAGTAAGAAACTGTGTAATAAATCAATTTATTTATATACATCTGATAATTTATTTTATCTCAATCTTATCTTCATTGACCTGTTGAGGAACCTGCCTTCTTCTGTGTCTTCGGGAAACTTGGATTTGTTGACATCAGTGATGAAAATGAATTTGTCTTTTGAAATTGACTGAATGAAATCTTTTGTAACTTTTGCTCTTTCAAATTCAAGCTGTTTGTTCCGTTCTTCTGTTCCGAGAGCATCAGCACTGCCATAAATAATAACGGTTGTTCCTTTAGGAAGTATTTCGGACATCTGTTCCAGCAAACCTTTGTTGTCTTCGCTCAAAATACTGCTGTTATAATCAAACCTTAGTACGGCTTCGAATTTTGAGAGGTCAAGGTCAATTTCTCTGACAGGAAGCATAGAAGGTTTTATTTCAAGGTTGTCATTGTCTTCGATTGTATCGGATTTTGCATTAACATCTAAGCTGATTTTTCCCGTAATATCGAAATATGGTATTTTGATTGGGATACTGAATGAGTCATTTGAATTTGTAACAATTGTTGTATCGTAAAAGGATGGTTTAATTGATATTTTCTGATTTTCTTTTAATCCGGTAGATTTCACATTTATTTTGACTGTGCCTCTGATTTCGGCAAACTTCAAAAGTGAGACATACTCTTGTAAAGGAGCTTTATCAACGAATAAATCAACTCTCTGATTCTCATCAACACCTTTTTCGTAATCCTGATTTGACGGGTATTTCGGATAAATTGAAGAATTCATTATTATTCTCTTTTCCAAATGATGGGGTTCAAAATTTTGAACCCCTACAACAGATTTCACAAAAGCCGAGAATACAGAATCTGCTCTTTCATTTGCTAATTTTAAACCATTAGGTTCATTTTCTTTTCCGGATGTAGCTCCCGCAATAATCAACCTTGAATCGGGATTCTTTTCCAATATTGATATAATTCTTGGAATAATATATTTATGAAGCTCGACGGCATCCCCTTCGATAAATGAAGGAAGTTTGAATGAATTTAAAATATATTTTGTTGGGAGAGACGCAGAATTTTTCGGGAAAAATATTGCATTAACCAAGGGAAGAGTTGCCATCAAGTAACTCCCTTTGTAAATGAATGCATCAATCCCTGTTATTTCAACATCAATAAAAGGCAGGACTGTATCTTGTTTCTTAGCAATAAGAACAGTTGTATCAGGCAACGGTAATGGAAGAAGTGGGGGAGTTATTGGCTGTTTAATTCCTTTTTGAATCGAATATCTCAATCCAGCAATAAGGCGAATACCAAAAGTTTTCCATGTTGCATCTTTTGTAACATTTGGTATATTAAAATCAAATAAAATCTGTTGTGTGATATAATTTCCTCTGCCGATATTCAACATATTCTCGAATCCAACAGAAATGCCGTAGTTGAAAGGTGTGATGGTTTCTATTTTACCTAATGCAATCTCTCTTTCTTTCTGGCCATTGATTTTGAATGTTGCATTATCGGGTGATATAATTTTTTCATTCTGCAGAAATGTACTATTAACTGGGAACGATAATCTCGGTGCAACGACGAGCCTTAATGGACCATTTATAAATTTATTTGATAAAAGATATCTCATATCGGGTTGGATTTCTACGTATCCTAAGTTTGCCATA
The DNA here is from genome assembly GCA_021824625.1 of Bacteroidota bacterium. Taxonomy (GTDB): domain Bacteria; phylum Bacteroidota; class Ignavibacteria; order Kapaibacteriales; family UBA2268; genus XYC2-FULL-35-21. The sequence goes on from JAKAKE010000157.1 coordinate 22,416, forward strand.
AGTTTATTTTCAGTTGTTACAAACCCGACATTTCCTGAATTTATATCATCCCGTACAGGAAGAGTTGTTTCAATTGAAAAAGAACCGCTTCTATCAACATAGCCGCCTGCTATTGAAAAACTGATTTTTTTATTATACTTATATTCAATACCCAATAAACCAGTTAAACCTGAACCATAGCCACTTTTGAATATACCGCAATCAACTGAACCCTGGAATCGGGAGAAATCGGAAGAAAATAAATTAATACTTGATCCAAGTTGGGGATAAACGGCAATTATTTCATTTTTATTTGGAAATTTATCTTGCGAATAAACTTTTCCAAACCAAAAAAAAGTTAATATTGTATATATAAATATTTTTGAATAATTTTTCATAACTATTTTTAATTACAAAATAAGAAAAGTTAAAGTAAAGAAATAAAAATATGATAATTAAAACAGAAAAAGAAATGTTCGAGCAATATTTGACTGATGCCTCTAACTATTGTGGGAAAGCCGATGTTTTGTATATTCCCGAAACTTTAGATGAATTGAAGGAATGTATTAAAAAATGCAATTCTGAAAAAACACCAATTACAATTTCGGGTGCAGGAACAGGTTTGACAGGAGGAAGAGTACCTGAAGGCGGTGTTATTGTTTCAACAGAAAGAATGAATAAAATTATTTCAATAAATGAACAAATTAAATTAGTTACAGTTCAGCCAGGATTATTGCTTGTTGAATTGGAGGAGGAACTATCTAATCATGGATTATTTTATCCGGTTAATCCAACTGAAAAGAGCGCTTCAATCGGAGGGAACATTGCTACAAATGCTTCAGGTTCGAGGACATTCAAATATGGTCCGACAAGGGATTATGTAATGAAGTTGAAGATTGTTCTCGCTGATGGTGAAGAGCTTGAACTGAACAGGGGAGAGACTTTTGCAAAAGGCAATCATCTTGAAATAAAATCAATCAACGGAAAAATATATGGTGTTGAATTGCCTGTTCTCAAAATGCCGGGAGTCAAGCACGCAGCGGGTTATTTTATCAAACCTGATATGGATGCAATTGATTTATTCATCGGAAGCGAAGGAACTCTCGGAATAGTAACCCAAATATCATTAAAACTTGATAGGATGCCTGAAAATCTCCTTGGTGGTATTGCATTCTTTGATGATTTGGATAGACTTTTTGGATTTGTTAAAAGAGTTAGAGAGGGGAGTGGAAAGTATAGGTATGATGTTGATAATAAAATCCCCCTGAATCCCCCTTTGATAAAGGGGGAAAACAACCTCCTGAATCCCCCTTTGATAAAGGGGGAAAACAACCTCCTGAATCCCCCTTTTGAAAAGGGGGAAAGTTTGATTGATGCGCGGACGATTGAGTTTTAATGATATTTGGGTT
>JAKAKE010000092.1 GCA_021824625.1 Bacteroidota bacterium
GAATACCATTCGTGGAGCTATGGCTAGCTGGTCGAAAACATTGTCTCGTGAACTCGCACCTTATGGAATTACTGTAAACAATCTTTTGCCCGGGCATACCCGTACAACAAGGCTGGAAGCCTTAATCGGGAACCGTGCAAAAATGAAAGGTGTGAGTATTGAAGAAATGGGTAGGTCAATGATTGCAGAAATTCCTGTTGGAAGATTCGGCAAACCTGAAGATATTGCAAATGCCGCAGGTTTCCTTGCATCCGAAGAAGCTTCATTTATTACAGGAATTAATTTACCCGTTGATGGCGGATTTTTAAGAACACTCTGAAATCATCGGCAAATTTAATTGTAAAACCCTGTGAAGCATTATTTGAAGCGGGTTTTGAGCATTTGAAAACAATATTAATATTTTAAAATCAATTCAACTTCATAGTAGAAAACATATCAAATTTTCTCTCAAATGAATGTCATAAGTTATTGTTTTATCAGTATTAGAGCCTCAATCCACAACGGTTGACTTGTAACATATTGAAATGTCATTAAATACAACTTATTTTCAATCAATTTTTTATTAATTGAAAATTAAATTTTGATTAAACATGAGCTAAATTGTTAAAAATGAGGAAATTTTTAAATTTTTCTATTGACATTTATGAAAAAGTAATGTAAATTTGAAATAACGAGATACATTTTTTGCAGCATAGATGTATCCGTACATCAAAAAAATACCGTTTAGGTAAAAGTTAAATATAATAAATTATATGATTTGTTTATAATAGCTATAAGTGTATTCAAACAGTGCAGTCCACTGTTTTGGCTATTGAGTGAATTAGAATAATTAACGACAGGCATGAGCAGCATCATCCTGTTGATACAAATAAAAAACCTTTCTTATTGATGGACGAGTACGAAGATACATATTCCGCCGAGGGGGACAGCGGTGTGGAAGTGAAGAGCAGAAAAGGGTGGCTCTACATTTCACTATTGATTGTCGTCATCTTTGTTTCGGGTGTTGTTTACCTGTCGAACAGCTATGCCGAACCTCAAAAATTAACAAATATTATTATCACAGGAAATTCTGCAGTCAGCACGGATGAAATAATAAGTAAAATTAATTTTGACATTATTGAAAAGACCGGAAGTTTAAAAACACTTGCCGAGTTAAAAAAGCAAATCGAAAAAAATCCATACATTGATTATTCATACATATATCAAAAGAACTCTTCCGGGATTATCGTAGAGATTCACGAGAAAAAACCTGTAGCTTTACTTATTGATGATAATTATAATAATTATTTCATCTCGAAGGATGCTTCGGTTCTCCCATTTAAGTTAGTTCATCTGAAAAATGATTATCCGATTATCAGGGGAATTAATGTATCAGGTAATCGAAATTCTAAAATTGTGAAATCTGCATTGGATTTAATCACACTCATAGATAATGATGAATCTCAGGAACTATCAAAAGCTATTTCGGAAGTTGTTTATAATCCCATTACCCGAAATTTTAAAGTTATTCTTTCCGAATCGGGAAAGGAAATTTTGATTGGCAGTTCATCTGAGGCTGAAAATAAATCTGTTAAATTAAAAATAGTATTACAAAATCTTGTTCTGGAGCATGATTTGGCTGATGCCGAGTTAATTGATTTAAGATGGAAAAATCAGATTGTTGTAAAAAGTAAAACGGCTTTTGTAATGCAAAATGATACAATTAGGAAAACAATTTAAAAAATATATAATAATGGAAGTTAAATAATGGCAATTTTAACACCAAGCAGAAACAACGGCAGTTCGCAATCGAAGCAGAAAGTGATTGTGGGATTAGATATTGGGACATCCAAATTTTGCTGTCTGGTAGCCTCACCGGATGAAAAGACAAAAAAATTGGATATTCTCGGCATCGGCATATCCGAGGCTGAAGGCTTGTTCAGGGGTGTTGTAGTCAGAATTGACAACACAGTTAAGACTATACAAAGAGTGATTGAACAAGCGGAACAGCAGTCAGGTTTGCAGATTAAAGAAGTGATTGTCGGTATTGCAGGAGACCATATCGAGTCTTACCAATCGCGGGGAATTGTCGGCATATCGAACATAAATAAAGAAGTAAACGAGAATGATGTCGAGAGGCTTTTGGAGGAAAGCTGTAAAATCGCAATACCAAGCGACAGGCGAATCCTACACGTCATACCGCAGGAATACATCATTGACGGGCAGGATGGAATAAGTGACCCGATTGGTATGAGCGGCGTCAGGATGGAAGCCAATGTTCACATTGTTACAGGTTTGATTACAGCTATTCAGAATATTTATAAATGTGTTGAACGCTGTAACATAAGAGTTAAGGATATTGTACTGGAGCCGCTCGCCAGCAGTCATGCCGTTCTCGATAGTGATGAGAAGGAAGTTGGTGTGGCTCTTATTGATATCGGCGGCGGCACGACAGACATCGCGATTTTTGAAGAAGGTATAGTAAGGTTCACTTCAGGATTTGGAATCGCAGGAAAACAAGTTACAGATGATATTAAAAAAGGTTTGGGAATAATTCCATCACAGGCAGAGAGGATAAAGAGAGAATTTGGACATGCTTTTATGAATAATATTATGCATGATGATTTATTTATGGTGCCGGGAATCGGCGGCAGGAAGCCGATGGAAATAACAAAGAGTTTTTTATGCAGAATCATACAACCGCGTTACGAAGAAATTTTTGAATTTGCACTTAGCGAAATCCGCCGTTCGGGTTACTCGGGCAGGTTAGGTGCAGGAATAGTTCTGACAGGTGGAAGTGCATTGGTTGGAGGAATTGAAGAGCTTGCTCAGGAAGTATTCGGAATGCCTGTTAAAATCGGAATACCTTCGGGAGTTTCTTATTCGGGACTTGTGCAGGAAGTTGAAAATCCGATGTATTCGACTGCTGTCGGACTGGTATTGCATGAACTGAAGGGAATGACTCGTGATTCGGTTCAGGAAGATGATGACGAACCATTGCAATCCGAGAAGAAAAAGAAAATGTCGTTTTTTAAAAAAGTAAGAAATTATTTGGAAGAACTTTAACTATATATAAATTGTTACATACTAATTGGGGATAGCTTATGGCAATTGAACTTGACACCACGATGCCCGATGGAGCGAGAATACGCGTCATCGGAGTAGGCGGCGGCGGCGGAAACGCTGTCAATAACATGATTCACCGCGGACTGGACTCTGTGGATTTTATCGCTGCTAACACTGACAAGCAGGCACTCGACCACAACCTTGCGAATATTAAAATTCAGCTTGGCAAGGAATTTACAAAAGGGTTGGGAGCCGGCTCAAGCCCAGATGTCGGTAGAAAGTCCGTTGAGGAAAGCAACGAAGAAATTAAAAATTCTCTTCGCGGAAGCGACATGGTTTTCGTTACCTGCGGAATGGGCGGCGGTACAGGAACGGGAGGCAGCCCATGGGTTGCAAGAGTAGCACAGGAAGTTGGGGCCCTGGTTGTCGGCATCGTTACCAAGCCATTCAGTTGGGAAGGTAAAAAGAGAATGTCTGTCGCCGAAACCGGTATCGAGGAACTCAGAGAGCATGTTGATGCTTTGATTGTCATCCCGAATCAGAAACTGCTCGACGTCATCGAAAAGAACACTAACTTCGGAGATGCATTCCTGAAAGTTGATGAAGTGCTTTACAATGCAACCCGCGGAATTGCAGATATTATCTCGATGCACGGTGTTGTGAATGTTGACTTCGCCGATGTGAAAACCGTGATGAGGAACATGGGTGATGCAATCATGGGTATCGGTACTGCAACAGGCACGAACAGGGCGGCTGAAGCCACGCAGAATGCACTGAACTCGCCACTGCTGGATGGTGTAACAATATCAGGTGCGCAGGGTGTGCTGGTCAATATTACAGGTGGATGCGACATGACAATGCATGAAGTCGCAGAAGCTGTTACAATTGTCGAGGAAGCCGCCGGTGCCGATGTCAATCTTATTCATGGCGTTGTGTATAAGCCGGAACCGTCTGAAGAAATTTCCGTTACGGTTGTTGCAACGGGTTTTAATAAGGCAAAGATGAACGGAAAGAAATTTCCTGCCGATACATCTTTAAATTTCAAAGCTGAGGAACTTCCGTTCAACAAGAGAATGGCAGAGCAGGTTAATCCTTTTAAAGCAGTTGCCGCATCAGGTGGAATAATGTCGCCTCATACAGCGACCGAAACCGTATTCATCAAGCCGGCAGTAGCAGAGCCGATGAAAAGCCCGAGAGGTGCCGCCGAGCTTAAAGAATATGATGTGCCTGCTTACGAAAGAAGATTAGCAAGAGAAGAAATGGAAGAGATGGGAAATTCTCTTAATCAAATGGAAAAAGTGCATCACATTTCCGAAGGTGAAGTCGTAGAAATGAACGGCAATGCAAAATACCATTTCGAAAAACCTGCATTTCTGAGAAAAATAATGGACTGATTTAAAGTCATAAATTTTCTGGGTGAAAGCCTCCATCGGGAGGCTTTTTTTGTTATTTATTATTATCAACTTTTTTTTCCGTCTCCGCCGCCTCTGCGTGAGAATAACCTCATGCTTCAGCATGGGGCAAGAGACGAGACCCACAGCCTTATCGCATCCCCCAGCTTAAAAGCCGTGGTTAATCAATATCAGCTAAACACATTAATCAGCTAAATCTAAGTTCCGACAATTTGCCGTGATAAAAATATACACAACACTCAACACACAACACACAACACTTTTTTTTATTGGTCAGTGAAGAAAAACTCGGAGAGGTCATCAAATTTGATATTAATAACAATCCAGCCGCGTGAAGGTGAATTGTAGAAAGTAATAATCCAACGCATCGGCATATCGGGATGGATGCTGAGGTAGCGGACACGAAGCAGTGACTCGGTTACCTGTTCCGAGTTGACAGGTTCGTAGCCCTGCATATTTCCATAAAGTTTAAATGATTTTTTTGTTTGTTCGATTAGATTTTTGATTTGGTCTTCTTTTTTTCCAATCGGGCTGTTTTTTAGTATCGTCACAAAAGCCTTATCAACTTCTGCTGTTACCAGTAGTTTAAAGAAGGCTGTACAGCTCGCCTGAATTTCCTTAGGAACATTGGCTATACTGTTGCCTTCGCCTGTTCCGGACTTTTGTAAACTACTTTCCTGTGAAAATACATTTAATGATATAAAGAAAAGTATTGCAACTGCTAAAGATAAAATTCTCATATCTAACCCGATTAGTTTTTGTACAAAAAAGGAAAATAACATATTTAATTAATTATTTCAAGAAAAATTGTTTGTCGTCAACATAAATTCCTGCCAATTTCTTAAGTTTATAGAGTTCATGTCTGAGTAAATGCCTGTAAGCACCCCTTGCCAATCCCTGAACAGACAATCCTGCAAAGAATTTCCTGTCTAGCTTTTTCACCACATAGCCAAGTTTTTCAAATATTCTTTTTACCTCGTGATTCTTACCTTCTTTTAGTGTAATAATAACATTTAACTTATTTTTGGGGTGTATAAATATTTCGCAGGGTGCAGTTTTTGTATTATCGAGTTCAATACCCAGAGCAATATTTTGAGCATCTTCCGATTTCAGAATTTTATCTAATGTTACATTATATACACGCTCGATTTGAAATTTTGGATGTGTTAGTTTATGGGCAAGTTCACCGTCGTTTGTGAGGAGCAGGACACCCGTTGTGTTCCTGTCAAGTCTTCCGACCGGGTAAATTCTTTTACTTGATTTGACAATGTCGAGAACCGTTTTTCTGTCTCTCTCATCGCTTGTAGTGGTGATGTAATCCTTTGGCTTGTTTAATAAAATGTAAACGGGTTTCTGCTCTGTTTTCACGGGATTTCCGTTAACACTAACTTTATCTAATTTATGAATCTTTGAACCAAGGTCGGTTACTATTTTGTTATTGACTGATACTGAGCCTTGTTTGATAAGCTCATCAGCCTTCCTGCGTGAGGCAATTCCGGCATCAGCAAGATATTTATTCAATCTGATAAATGCTCTTTCCAAACTTCCTTTGTTGATTTGTGATGGTTTGGTTTTTGTATTCATTTTCATATTTATTTGCTTTAAGTCCTAATTATAATTATATTTTCGTAGTTAGTTAAATAATAATTGCAATTTAGTTAAGAATTTTTAATTACGGATTCTGAATTTATTATAGTTTGAAATTTTGAGCATGGAAAAATCAGCTTTCTGTTGATGAAAACGAAATTGATATATATAGTTTTATTTGTTTCTATAACGTCTATGTCTTTAAGCGAGGATTGGCAAAGACTTTATTTGCAGGCACAGGAACAATTTAATAAAAGTGATTATAAAGCATCCCTTAACACAACACGTTCGGCTCTTGTTAATGCACATCGCGAGTTTGGAGAACGCTCGGATGAATTTACTAATACTCTTGGTTTGCTGTCATCAGTTTATTATTCGATGGGTGATTTTTATAAGGCTATTGATAATTATTCGAGACAGAAGGATATAATAAAAAATGTCAAAGGAAAAAATAATGAAGAATATGCAAGGGCTTTGAATAATCTTAGTGCATCTTATCAAAAGTTAGGAAGATATATTGAAGCCGAACCCATTCTTCTGGAGACAATCGAGATAAAAGAAAAATTATTCGGTACTCTTGATACATCCTTTGCCGTATCCATCAATAACCTTGGTGAGCTTTATCAATCATTGGGCAGGTATCCTGAAGCGGAGAAATTATATTTACAGGCTTTGGAAATAAAAAAAGAAAAGCTTGGCACGATGGATGTGTCTTATGCAGTTACTCTTTATAATATAAGTTATCTCTATAGGATTCTCGGTAATAACGATAAAGCCCAGGAATTAATTGAGCAAGCTTTATTTATATTTCATTCAAAACTTGGGGATGATAATCCAATTGTGGTTTTAGCTCAGTTTGAACAGGCTTCGGTTTATATATCGCAGGGTAAAATGCTGGCGGCAGAAGCCATTCTATACAGGATTCAGGAGTTACAATTGAAATCAGCAGGAGAAAGCAGTTATCAATATGCAGTTACTCTTTATAATCTTGCTAACCTTTATATCAGGACATATAATCACAATGCGGCTGATTCTTTGTTAGCTCTCGCAATTCAAATTGCAGCAGATAAAATCGGAAAATCTATCCCTTTTTATTCGGATTGCCTCAATTCTTATGGCATTGTGAAATGGGTTTTGGGAGATTTGGATGAAGCAAAAGACTTACTTGAAGAGGCTGTTTTCTGGCGAAGGAATTTGTTTGGTGAAAATAGTCCGCTTTATGCCTCTACACTGAGTAATCTTGCCGGTGTTTATAGGGACCTTGGCAATATGACTCGTGCCGAAGCATTATATAAAGAATCTCAATCTCATTTTCTTATGCAATTAGATAAATATTTTCCTTATATGAGTGAGGTCGAGAGGCTGAATTTTAATCGTTCTCTCAAAGAACGGTTAGACATGTTTTATTGCTTTGCTGTTGACAGGATGAAAGATGAGCCGGGGATTTTAGCTGATGTATATAATCAGCGTCTTGCGACAAAAGCCGTTTTGTTAAAGACATCGAGAAATATAAGAGTGAAAATTGCCGGGGACGGCAATCAGGAATTGATAAACAAATTTGACAAATGGAAGAAATTAAAGGAAGAATTGGCTCTCCTTTATTCTTTATCGAAGAAACAACTTTTATTAATGGATAAAAATATTGATTCACTCGAGGCTGAGTCAAATAGGATTGAAAAAGAACTTTCATTGGTAATTGCCGAGATGCAAAACATAAATCGAAATAAAAAAATTAACTGGATGACAATTCAGCAATCCCTCAAACAAAATGAAGCCGCAGTTGAAATTATCAGGGTGGATTATTTCGATAAAGGCTGGACAGATGATGCTTTCTATGGTGTATTAATTTTAACAAAAGAAAGTAAAGACTATCCGGAGATTGTTATTCTTCCACATGCTGATTATCTTGATTCTATGTACATCTTTTATTACAAAAGAAGCATTATGAATAGAATAGCCGATGAAGAATCATATAAATTCTTTTGGGAAAAAATTGATGACAAACTTCAGGATAAAAATGTTATTTACTTATCAACTGACGGTATTTATAATAATATTAATGTTAATACCCTTAAAAAATCCGATGGTACTTACATAATTGATGAAAGGAATATCAGACTTGTATCGAGTACATCTGATATTATTAAAATAGAAACTTCCACAAAGAAATCAACCTTCAATAAAGAAGCATGTTTGATGGGTAATCCAAAATTCAACAAAGATTCAATGCCAAGTCATTACATCGGCACAACTCAAACACGGGAAGTTCCGGTATTGAATTATGATATAATCACCAATAAAAAAATCATACCTGTAGCCCCGCTGCCCGGAACTGAAGATGAGGTAAATAAAATTGACAGCTTACTTACAGAAAAGAAGTGGAAAGTAGATTATTATACAGGTGAACGGGCGAGTGAATATACCCTGAAATCAACTAACAGTCCTTACATATTGCATATTGCGACACATGGATTTTTCCTCGCTGATGAAGAAATAAAAAAGCATGAAAAGGTGTTTGGAGTAAGAATTGACAAGGCTTTATCTGACCCATTATTAAGGTCGGGATTGCTTTTAGCAGGAGCGGGAGAAGCTTTGAATTCACAGGATTTTAGTTATTCAAGTAATAACGGGATATTCACCGCTTATGAAGCATTAAATCTGAACCTCGAAAACACAAGCCTCGTTGTTTTGAGTGCCTGTGAAACCGGATTAGGGCATGTGCTCAAAGGGGAAGGAGTTTATGGTTTACAAAGGGCTTTCCAGATTGCAGGTGCCGAGGATGTCATTATGAGCTTATGGGTTGTTAATGACCTGGTTACCCAGGAATTAATGGCCAAATTCTATAAGTATTGGCTTGAAGGAAAAACCATTGAAACAGCCTTCAGAATAGCTCAATTGGAACTCAGAAATAAATACCCTGAACCTTATTACTGGGGTGCATTTGTTCTCTTTGGTAAATGATATTCATGGCTCTGTCACTTTTAGGTAATTTTATTAATTTAAAGAAATTTATTAATTTACATGTATTGTTATTATTTATATAGTTTGGGTTTAACCCACCCCAATGGGAAATGTATGTATTTAATTGGAATTATATAATTTTTCGTGCTATATTAAGAATTGTTTAAGGATATGAAGAATGAACAAATATACTAAATATATTATTTTTTGCTTTCTGTTCAATTTATGGTTTTTTTATACTCAGCCTGCATTAAGTCAGCAGGAAAAACCTGAGAACTTAGGTCCTACAATAAATAGTGAAGGTGATGAACTTATGCCGGTAATATCACCTGACGGGAAAACAATTTATTTCTGTCGCGGAGATTATGATGCAAATTATGGCAAACAGGATATTTGGTATTCAGTACAGGATGAAACCGGGAAATGGGTACCTTCGATAAATATGGGTCCACCCTTAAATGACGAATATAATAATTTTGTTATTTCCGTTACACCGGACGGAAACACACTACTTCTTGGAAATGTGTATAAACCTGACGGTACAGTCGAAAGGGGAATTTCTATTTCTCATAGAACAGCAGATGGCTGGACATTTCCCGAAAAAGTCAATATTGAATATTATTATAATTTGAGTGAATATTCAAGTTTTTATCTTGCTAATGATGGTGTAACCCTTCTAATGTCAATACAAAGAGAAGATTCTTATGGAGATAAAGATATATATGTCAGTTTTCTTCAACCGAATGGTGGATTTACCGAGCCCATGAACTTAGGCCCTACAATAAATACGGCAGGTGATGAAAGTACACCATTTCTTGCTTCTGACGGTGTTTCATTATATTTCTCAAGTACGGGGCATGGAGGATATGGCAATTCGGATGTATTTTTTTCAAGAAGAGTTGATAGTAACTGGACAAACTGGAAACAACCAAGAAATCTTGGACCTGCAATAAATACATCCGGTTCCGACCTTTATTTGAAATTGTCGGCTGCAGGGGATTTTGCTTACTTCGTATCCACAGAAAATTCATATGGAAAAGGTGATATTTTCAGGATTCGGCTACCTGAAACCTTAAGGCCACTGCCTGTTCTGTTAATATATGGCAAAGTTATTAATAAGAAGACACGAACACCTTTGGAAGCAATGATATCGTATGACAGGCTGCCTGATAAATTTGAAGCAGGTATTGCCCGTTCTGACCATTTGGGTAATTATAAAATAGTTCTTCCGGCAGGTTACCGGTATAAATTTCATGCTAAAGCAGATGATTTTTTTTCTTTTTCCGATAGCCTTGATTTACGATTCCTGTCATTATATACTGAATTGGAGCGAGATATTGAATTAATACCTCTTGAAGATTCAATCATGTGCTTCAGAAATATACTTTTTAATTCAGGCAAATCCGCATTGTTCAAAGAGTCAATAATTGAACTTGAAAAGATAGTAAAGTTTATGAGCACATATCAAGATATTAATATTGATGTTTATGCACATTGTGATAGTATAGGCGATGAGGATATGAACCAGCGTCTTTCGGAAAAAAGGTCTAACGAAGTTACTAATTATTTGTTTAAGCGGGGGATTGACCCAAGCAGAGTGCAATCTGAAGGATTTGGCGAGGTGAGGCCTTTATGGAGTAACTATACGCCCGAAGGAAGACAATATAACAGGCGTGTTGAGTTTAAAGTGTGGCGAAGTATTCTCAGATAAATAATTTGTTCATTTTTTCAATTTTTCTTTGATGAAGGAACTACAAAATAAAATAGAGCAGTTTTACTCTTCAGAGTCAAACATATCTGTATTTGATATTGAACCTATTATGCACGAATTGGTTTCCAATCTTAATAACGGGAAAATTAGGTCAGCAGAGCCGTTTAATGGTTCATGGAAAGTTAATGAGTGGGTGAAAAAGGGTATTTTATTATTATTCAGATTCGGGAAACTGAGTAATATGAGTAATGAGGGCATTTTTAGTTTTTTCGATAAAGACACCTTGCCTGTTCATACTTTTGGATTGGAAGATTCAGTGAGAATTGTTCCGGGGGGTTCTTCAATAAGGACAGGCTGCTATGTTGCGAAAGGTGTTATATGTATGCCTCCGATGTATATAAATATCGGCGCTTATGTTGATGAAGGCACTATGATTGATTCTCATGCTCTTGTTGGAACATGTGCCCAGATTGGTAAACGGGTTCATTTAAGTGCCGCTTCACAAATCGGAGGAGTTCTCGAACCCCCGGGTGCCATGCCCGTCATTGTCGAAGATGATGTAATGATTGGAGGCAATTGTGGTGTTTACGAGGGTGTGCTAATCAGGAAAAGAGCTGTTCTTGGTTCTGGTGTTATTTTAAATTCATCAACCAGAGTTTATGATATTGTTAATGAAAAAATTTTGAAAGCAGATAAAGGAATACAACTTGAAATTCCTGAAAGTGCTGTTGTGATCCCTGGTTCAAGGCATATTGACACTGAGTTTAGCAGGGCTAACGGATTATCTGTATCAACTGCAATTATTGTCAAATACAGGGATGAAAAGACCGATGCAAGAACTGCACTTGAACAGGCACTGAGATAATTACGAATTACGAATTACGAATTAGTTGATAATTATGACGGAAGATAAGTTGCTCAAAGATTTGAGGAAGAGTAAAATTTACATTATCGGGGCCAATCTGATAGCAAGTCTCTTGTTCACATTTGCAGCATTATATCTTAAGAATTACTGGCTGTTCTTACCTGTTTCTCTCCTTTTAGCTGCATCAGTTTCAGCAATTGTATTATATAAAAGGATTGAGAACAAATATAGAGATAAAGGAATAATTAAATAAAAACTGATAAATTTTAATTAAATATAAATAACATATATAAATCACACACTTAGTAATGTATTAAGTAAAACTGAGGTTTTTGTGCAATCTATTAAAGTATCTTTTTTATTATTCCTATTTTTTTGTTTCTTTCAATCTGTAATTTTAGGGGTTGATACTAATGATTTAATCCAATCGTTGGAAAATTCTCCTATTGAAAAAAAAGCTAATTTATCAAATAAAATTGCAATTCTTGAACTAAAGCAGAACCCCAAGAAAACAATTGAATTTGCCCTGAAAGCTTTCGAATATGCCAAAGCAACCGGACAAAAGAATGAAGAAGCAGTTGCCCTGGTTAACCTTGGAGCAGGTAATTTCCAATTAAAGAAAAGTGAAAAAGCTTTTGAATATTTTTGGCTCGCCCTTGATTTATGCAAGAAATACAATTTAAAACCTGAAATTGGCTTGGTATTGGGAGAAATTGGTGACTCATATAAAAAATTAGGAGATAATACCAAATCAATAGAATATTATACCCAATCAATAAAAGTTTTCAAGGAAATAAAGGATACTGCAAGATGGGCAAGGATTTTACATCAAATTGCAGGTGTTTATGATGATATTGGTAATTATCAGGCGGCTCTGGATTATTATAAAAAATCCCTCGTCCTAAAACAAAAAATTGATGACAAAAAAGGTATTGCTAATACATACAACAATATTGGAATTATATACAAGGACATGGGGGACTACAGCAAATCTCTTGAATATCACCTTAAAGCGCAGGCTTTATATGATGATGCCGGTAATTCTGAAGATGAAGCCTTGTCTTTTATGAATATTGGTATTATATATAAAAATCTTGAAGATTATAAAAAATCACTTGAATATTCCAACAAAGCTCTCCAGTCCTTTAAAAAAGCAAATAATGTAAAGATGTACGCAAGAACTATGAACAACATTGGTAATGTTTATTTAAAATTAAATGATTTTTTCAGGGCAGAAGAATATTTTGATAAGTCCCTTGCATCTTTCAGAGAGCTTGATGATAAAAAGATGCTTGTAAAATATATTAATAATATTGGTAACCTAAAGCTTCGGACTGGAAATAAAGATTCAGCATTATATTATTATTTGAAAGCTAAGAAAATTCATCATGAAATTGATGATAAGCAGGGATTGGCTATTATTTATCAGAATATAGGAAATATTTATATAGAAAGAAAAGATTATGCAAAAGCACTTGAATTTGTTAAAATGAGTCAGATGATTGCCGGGGAACTTGGTATCAGAGAAATCATTAAAGATAATTACCTGTATCTTACCGAGATTTTCGAAGCCAAAGGAGATACAAAGAAAGCTTTGGATTTTTTGAAAAAACATAAATCGTTGAAGGATTCGATTTATAATATTGAAATAGCCACATCATTAAGTGATTTGCAATTTAAATGGGAAATTGAGAAAAAGAACAAGGAAAATTCACTTTTAAAAAAGGAAAATGATTCAAGAAATAAAATCGCACTTCAGTTTATTCTTCTTACAATTCTTGTTGTCATACTTCTAATTTTAATTTTGAGCAGGTATTTTTTCCGCAGAAAAACTTTTAAATTAATTTCTCAAAAAAATAAAGACCTCGAGGAAATAAATGTTAGATTAACCGAATCCGAAAAACATTTGAGAGAACTAAATGTCACCAAGGATAAATTCTTCTCCATTATTGCTCACGACCTCATAAATCCATTCAATGCTTTCATGGAAACAACAAAATATTTATATGAAAATTATAATAAATTATCAGGGATTGAAATCAAGGAATTATTAGGAGATATTACTGAATCGGCTAAGAACCTTCATACATTATTGGAAAATCTTCTGCAATGGTCGAGAACACAAACCGGTAAAATTTCTTTCAATCCTGACTGTATCAATATTAAATATATTATTGACAACATTTATTATTTAATGAAACTTAATTCAGAAAAGAAAAATATTCAGATAAATTATGATATTAATGAAAACATCAAAGTTTTTGCCGACCCTTTCATGGTAACAACAATTATGAGAAATCTTATTTCAAATGCACTTAAATTTACAAAGGATGGTGGCAATATTTCAATTTATACTAAGGATAAAATTGACTTTGTTGAAATTGAAGTGAAGGATAATGGAGTTGGCATAAGTCCTGAAATGATTACTCAACTCTTCCGGGTTGATGTTCAGTTCACAACATTAGGTACTGAACAAGAACAAGGTACTGGGCTTGGCTTGGTACTTTGTAAAGAATTTGTGGAAAAAAACGGTGGAAAGATTTGTGTTGAAAGCGAGCAGGGGAAAGGCTCTTCCTTTAGATTTACACTCCCTAAACCCAAATCAATTATTAATGTATGATGTAAAATGTATAATTCAAAATGATATAAAGATTGCGAAATAAATATAGAGTTTAGGGAAGCACCATAAACTTTTTTAATTCTGTTTCTGATGTTACTTCACCATTAATTATGGATTTCACTATGAATAAATATATTCCGGGTTTTAGCAGATTGTTATTTTCATCTTTAACATCCCATTCAATACCTCCGTTATTATCATTTTCATATAGGGTTCTTAATTGATGTCCATCGAATGTCATAATATCTATCTCTGAATTATTTAAAATATTTCCGAAATATACATCCTTCATTTCACCGAGCCGCACCGGATTTGGATAAATAAAGGCATCATTGCTACTATTCGGGTTGAATGTGAATGCAAGTGTGTTCCCCGCACCTTTTGTCATTTTATTACCCGTTAATGAATTTATATTAGCTGCTGTAATTGTATATGTTTTACCATAAGAACCAGGTAACAGAGTATTGCTCAGTACAATATTCACCGTTGAAGGATTATCGGGATTAAATAAGATATTTTCAATAATGCCATAAGGCTTTAATATATAGTTACTGAAAATCATTGCTGTTGAATCAACAATAGGTTCTGAAAATTCAATTTGTAATTCCTTAGAAGAAATAACTTTTAGATTTTTCAGATAAACTTCACTGATGATGGTATCATTTGGAATATTCAACCCATATCCGGGGTAATCAACCAATATTGTAGGTGTTCCGTAAAAATCCGGAAAAGATGCCGCAGTAAAGTTATTTCCAAAATATTTTCCAAAATCATAAATGGAAGAATTGAAATTTAATATAAATGATGTATCTGAAATTGGAATACAGCTAACAGATGTAATATGATTAAGACTATCACTGTCGAAAATATTGAAATTTGACGGGTCAATTTTAGTTGGAATTTTTCCGGAGTAAATCACAATCAATTCTTTTTGATTATGTACAATAACAGAATCGAGTTTAATCGGATTATGAGTGAATACTTCAATAACTTCAGATATATCGCTTAATGAGTCACTAAGCTGAGTATTAATGCTTCTTACGGCAAAGTGATAATAATTATTGGCTGATAAATTATTAACAGTATAAAAAGTTGTATCCGTTTCGCCAACAATCTGTGCTGTTGAATCAGACACAAGCATTAGTACCTGGTAATGTTCTGCATCTATTGAACTATTCCATTTTATGTATGCTGTCGAATCATTCAATGCCCATCCTTTTATTCCCAATGGGGGTTTGGGTCCATTAAATCCGGGATCATATTCAAAAAAACGTGTTCTTGAGAAAGTTGAAAAACCAAGCTCATTCACTCCATTTTTATCGAAATCATAAATAATAGCATCATTTGAATATGAATACGGATACCACCATAATGGTTCAATTTTATTTTTGTAAGTGAATACATATAAATTAGGAAATGCAGAAATAATTATTTCATCACCCGGTTTGCCATCAAGATTCCCTGATGATATTCCTTCTTTATAATGCAAACCTGCTCGAACGCCATAGATATAATCGGTCCAGATAAATTCATAAGTATTATCGGCTATTCCCTTCAGCACTCTGAAACGCCAAAGTGGTTCACCAACATAATTTTTTTCATATAAAAAATTACTACCATAATTTCCAACTAAGATTTCCGGTTTGCCATCTCCTTCGATATCAGCTGTACAAGCGAATTGTTCTCCATCAGATATTATAGTTGAATCATTGAAAACTAAATTGAATTGTGCATTATCATACTCGTAAATCAAAATATTTCCATTCCAAGTGCTTATGAAAATTTCATTCTTGCCATCACCATCGAAATCTCCTTCTGCTATTCCGGGATATGTATTTAAGTTATTAAGATTTTTTGGTGGATTGATTTTGGCTGATATTTGATATTTATCATTTTTATATGAGAGAATAATAACTGATGTATCATCATGACAAACTATTTCATCTTTACCGTCTTTATCTATATCGAACAAATCGTAAGCCCATAGATTAATGGTGTCAGGACTCTGATACAGAATATTTGAAAACGGAGAACTGCCCAGGCTTTCGGGCTGGAATAAAACTGTTCTGCCATTACCTGTTGTCAAAATATCCGGTAAATTATCGGCATTGGTATTTCCTATTGATTTTGGTAAAAGAAACACTTCAGCTGAATCTTTAAGGTCAAAATTAGAATTATTAAATTCAAATACTTTTATTTTGCCATAATTACCATCTGAAATGTCATTAACAATAATAGAAGGTTTTCCATCATTATATAAATCTGCAACGTGATTTGTTAAATATGAAAGCGGTATTGAATAATTTTTCATTGTAAATCCGCTTTGGGGCATTTCATTTCCCGAACGTGTAAATTCGGTGATATATGTTAACTCGAAGCCATCCTGCCGTTTCAATGATATTTCAGCATCCATAGGAACTTCAGGCGGGCAGATGTCATCAACAACTAATAAATGATATTTCGTCAGACTATTTGCATCACTCAATACTTTGTATTGTTCGGTGCTGTTCTTAGGACGGAATTTCACAGAACAACTTGATTTGTAATTTGTCTCGATTGCAATTAACGTTACTCTTTTCTCATTATATAAAGCAGATAATATTATTTTATTGTTAACTTCAAAATTATTATTATTAGAGAGTATCTCAATGTTAATTCTTTTTTCTAATGTATTTCCGTTTTTTAAATTAACAAGAATCCTAATCACAGATGATGTATCTGGAAGACTACTAAAATTTATAACAGCTAATGTGTCTTGTAATTTTTGACTTATTATTATATTGGAGAAAGGCTGCCAGTTATCCGGATTGTATCCCAAACCAACAAACACCTGATAGCTATCGAACAGGGGAGTAATCACATCTCCTATTATAGGAATTATGGGAGTATTGTTTTTGTTAATATAAGAGTCATTTACTGGATAAGATATATTAAGAGATGTTCTTCCTATTGTATTGACAGCCTTCCCAACATTGAGAATGCCTGCACCATAATAAATATCCCAGCCAATGTCTCCGGCATCATCTGCAGAAGCCATCAGTATTCCTTTGATGTCTTGTGGTTTTAATGTTGAGTCTAATTCAAAAAGTAATGCAGATGCCGCTGAAACGTAAGGTGCAGAGTATGATGTACCGCTTTTCTTTTGATAATTTCCACCGGGAGTGGTTGTTAAAATATCGTTTCCCGGTGCAGTGAGAGCAAGCCTGTTCCCATAGTTACTGACTGAAGATTTTTGTCCCTTATCGGTTATTGCTCCTACCGAAATCACTTCCTCATAATCAGACGGGTAATGAGGGAATTGCCAGTTATTGTTTCCCGATGATGCGGTCATTACACAGCCAAGTGAATAAGCAAATTTTATAGCTTCATGCATGATAGTTGATGGAAAAGCTTCACCAAAACTGAAGTTTAAAACTTTCGCACCTCTGAGTGCAGCATAAACAATAGCGTTTGCTATGTCGTCGCTTTCACCATTCCCTGTTGCATCTAAGGCACGTACTGCTAATAATTTTGAATCATAAGCTAAACCTGAAATGCCAATGTTATTATTTCTTTCTGCGGCTATTACTCCTGCTAATGTTGTGCCGTGGCTGTGTTCGTCATAAGGAATTGAGTCAGGTTCGATATAATCTCCTATATTTCCGAATGACTGGTCAACAAAATCATAGCCAATAACATCATCAATAAAACCATCATAATCATCATCTATATTATTAAAATCACCGGTTATACCGTTTCTGATTTCTTCACTGGACCATGGTTCGAATTTTCCATTATGGTTAATATCTTCTTTTGAATTAATATACAATTGATTTTTCAAATCGGGATGCTCGAAATCAATCCCTGTGTCAATAATTCCGACAATAATGCCTTTGCCTGTAGCCTTCTCCCATGCTTTGGTTGAATTAATTATTTTCAATGCCCATTGGTCTTTATAAAGCGGGTCATTAGGTTCATCAGTTGTTGTTTCGATGCGATATATATAATTAGGCTCGATAGATTCAATATCATAATTATTTTTTATCATTGATAAAAGCTTCTCTGAATCAATACCCGACGGGATATTGATTGTAATATATTTTCTTAATTCTTCGATGCGTTGATTTGTTTCAGATGAAAGAATTTTCTCATTTTTAATTTCATTGAAATAATTCAGACAAGAATTGAATGTGCTTGCACCCTGTATATTTAGAGTTGATAAATAATCTGACGTGGCTTGCGAATAAGCTGTTTTTAATTTTATGATATATGATTTATTGAATGTGTTTTGTCCGTTAAGAAAAAAACAAGAACTTATCAAAATAAAAATGACAATGCTTTTAAATTTCATATTTATAACCTTAATTAAAATATATGTTGTTATGACGAGAGAATGTATTGTTTTGTTTATCAGAATTAAATTAAGATAAATTTGTTTAAGGATTTTCAAAACAAATCATGAATTATCTAAGGTATCATCAGCAGGAATATCAGTTACAATTTTC
This sequence comes from Bacteroidota bacterium, assembly GCA_021824625.1. Taxonomy (GTDB): domain Bacteria; phylum Bacteroidota; class Ignavibacteria; order Kapaibacteriales; family UBA2268; genus XYC2-FULL-35-21. The sequence goes on from JAKAKE010000092.1 coordinate 18,686, forward strand.
TTTTTGAATACATCATTAAATGTAGGAATTTTCTTATGAACAATGAGAAGTAGTACTACCCCGACTGATACACAGGAATCAGCAACGTTGAATACAGGGAAATGAGTATAATGAATATTCCAAAAATTAATATCGGGTATGTCAACCTGGATGAAGTCAACAACTCTACCGTAGAACAAAGGAGATTCATTGAAAAACACACCGTAAAAAACACGGTCAATCAGATTACCAAAAGCACCTGCAAAAATCAACATCACTCCGATTCTTACCCACATAGAAAATCCTTCGAGTTTATAAAGGTAATATGCAAGTCCGATACTTGCGATGATAGAAAATATACTAAGAAAAATTTTACCTGTACCAAATGTAATACCGAGTGCCATACCTGAATTTTCAACATAAGTAATTTGTAGAAAATCTCCGATTACAGAAATGCTCTCACCGATACCCATACCGTTCAAGCTGATACCACCAAAGACAAAACCTTTGACAAGCAGTTTGGCAGCCTGGTCTAAAAGAATTAAAAATGCTGCCGCTAAAAATAAATATATAGTATTCTTATTAATTTTATTCATATCATCCTCATAAAAAGAAGGGGACAAGAAATATGTCCCCTTGCAAAATTACAATATGTAATTCTTCAGCCTACTCTTCTTTAATAGGCTCGATTCTGTCTTTTCCGTCCTCGGGACATTTCTTCCTGATTTTGTAGGAAGCAGACAGGGTGGTGATAGGCACAGCCCAAAGTCTTTCTTTTGCAATCAAGCAACCGCAGACCCGGCAGATGCCATACGTTTTATCTTTAATTCTGCTCAAAGCGTCATCCAGCTTCTTGATATATTCATTGATTCTTTGAATCTGGGCATACGTCTTTTCTTTTTCCATTGCTTCGGAACCTTGTTCAGCCATATGCATTGAATATATCATGCTTTCCTCAGCGAAATCGTAAGCGTTCAGGTCTTCAAGCCTTTCACGGAGCATCCTAAGCTCGTCAATTGCTTCCTGCCTCATCTCGTGAATTCTCTGTTTGAACAAATCGAGGTCCTTATCAGAGTATCTGACACCAGGCTTTGGCTTTTTGATTTGAATAGGTTCAGGTTCGGCAACCACTTTTTTCTGGGTTTGTACTTTAATTTTAATAGTTGCCTTCTTCTGCTCTATTTTTGGCTTTTCATCCTTAGTAACTTTAATCGGTGCAATTTTAATTATTTTCTTCTCTGCTTTAACCGGTTTCTTTAAAGTCGGTTTTTCAACCTTCTTTGGTTTCACAGTTTTTTTCGGAGCAACTTTAATAATCGGCTTTTTTTCAATTATCTTAGTTGCCTTTTTAACTGTATCCTTTACAGGTTTGACAGGAGTTTTTGCAACGATTTTCTTTTGAGGTTTAGCAGAAATCTTTTTTGCCGGATTGACAGCTTTCTTAGGTTTGGCGAGTTTTTTATTTTTCAAAGCCGGCCGAGCAACTGACTTAGCAGAAGATTTCTTTGACTGCTTAGCCATACGTTTCTGGACCGGCTTGAAGGGACTTGCCTTGGTTGATCCCTTCTTTGCCGCTTTTTTCGGAGCAGCTTTTTTTGCAGCCGGTTTTTTTGGAGCTGCTTTTTTCGGAGCAGCTTTTTTTGCTGGTTTTTTGGATACAGCTTTTTTTGGAGCTGCTTTAGCTGGAGCTGCTTTCTTTACCGGTTTCTTAGCTGCTGCTTTTTTTGGAGCTGCTTTTTTTGCTGCCGGTTTCTTAGCTGCTGCTTTTTTTGGAGCTGCTTTTTTCACGGCCGGCTTTTTTGCTGCCGGTTTGGCCTTCTTTGCTGCTGCTTTTTTGGCAGCTGTAGCTTTTGGTTTTGTTTTTGCTTTACTTGGCATAATTCTTCCCCTTAGAGTTATACAAGTACACCCAGAATTTTTCTAAAAAAATTTTTGTTTTTTTCAAACAACTTTCAAATATCAAGTTAACAAAATTTATACATAATGCAAACATTTGTGGAAAAATATTTTTGTTTTTTTTTTCATCAATAACTATTAATTTGCCTCTCCCAGTTAAATCTTATTTATAATTACTTTTATAATATCGCCATCAATATCAATTTCACTACCGCCATCGAACTTAGACTGACTCAGCATTTCAGTTAATGTTTCACTCATGATATGCTGCTTTTTTTCTTCGATTGCAATTGTTGTATTTTCACCAGCATCATATAAAATCATAATTCTATCCGTTACATCGTAGCCGGAATTTTTTCTGATGTTTTGAATTCTGTTTATAAATTCTCTTGCGATACCTTCTTTGATTAATTCTTGGTCAATTTGCGTGTCGAGTGCAACGGTAATGTTCTCCTGTGTGGCTACGAGCCATCCCTCGATGTCTTCGCTTATTATTTCAACATCATCTGAAACTAATTCAATTTCATTATCTGCAATTCTGATTTTTAGAGAATTTGCAGATTCCAAAAATATTATTTCTTTTTCATTGAGTTCTTTGATTGCATTAGCAACCTGCTGAGTTATTTTTCCGAATTTCTTTCCGATTGATTTGAAATTCGGTTTTGCGGATTTCTTGACAATCTCTGTCTCGCCGCTCACAAACTCGATTTCTTTGACATTTATTTCTTCTTTAATCACATCTTCAAAGTATTGGATATCTCTTCTGAATTTTGGAGAAAGAACAGGAACAAGAATTCTTCTTAAAGGCTGTCTTACTTTTATTTTTGATGTTTCGCGAAGTGACCTCACAAGAAAAACAATTGTCTGTGCAATTTCCATTCTTCTTTCCAGCTCTTTATTGATAAGAGCCGCATCAGGTTCAGGGATTGAAAGCAAATGTATTGATTCTGCATCCCCATCTGTTCTCAATCTCTGAAATAAAACTTCAGATAGAAATGGGGCAGCAGGTGAAATAAGAGTTATTACATGAATCAAAATTTTTCTCAGTGTCTGGTATGCAGCTTTTTTATCCTTATCATTTTCACCCTTCCAAAATCTTCTTCTATTACGGCGGATATACCAATTCGATAATTCGTTTCTCACAAAATTCTGAACAGCTCTCAGTGCTTTTGTGATATCATATTCTTCAAAATGTTTTATATAGTCGCCAATCAGTGTGTTTACTCTTGACAATAACCACCTGTCAATTTCGGGCAAATCGTTTATGCCAACCTCATCTTCATTACCGGTGAATCCATCAATGTTTGCATAAAGTGCAAAGAAAGCATAAGTGTTTGTCAGTGACCTGAAGAAATCAGATATTACTGTTTTCGATAGGTCTTCCTTATTAAATAAGGTTGCTTTCCAGGGTGGATTGTTAACGAACAAATACCACCTTACTGCATCAGCACCATACTCTTCCATAATTTGAAATGGGTCAACAACATTGCCTTTCGATTTAGACATCTTGATTCCGTCTTTATCGAGTATTAGTTCGTTTACAATTATATTTTTGAAAGCAGGTTTATTAAAGATACCGCAAGCTATGTTATGTAATGTATAAAACCAGCCGCGTGTCTGGTCAATACCTTCGGCAATAAAATCTCCGGGAAATTCTTTTTCAAACTGTTCCTTATTCTCGAAAGGGTAGTGCATTTGGGCAAAAGGCATTGAACCCGAATCGAACCAAACATCAACAACCTCAGGAATTCTTCTATAAAGATTTCCGTTTTTTTCAAAAACTATTTTATCAACAAAAGGCCTGTGAATATCAATTTCAAAATTTGTTTCTTTAAGCGGAACTTTCTTGCCATCCGGATATTCATATAATCCTTCTTTGAGTTCAGCTATCGAGCCTATAGCAAACATATCATTACCATCTTCCGACACCCAGATTGGAAGCGGTGTTCCCCAAAACCTGTCACGTGATAAATTCCATTCTTTTACTTCTTCGAGCCAATGCCCGAATCTTCCGGAACCAATTTCAGGAGGCTGCCAGTTAATAGTTTTATTTATTTTTATCATCGCATCTTTGTAATCGGGTGATTTTATAAACCATGAATCACGTGCATAATACATCACAGGATTTCCTGTCCTCCAGCAATGGGGATAACTGTGCAGGTAATCATTAGTTGCTTTATAAATTTTTCCGGCATATTTCAATGCAATGATAATATCTTTATCAGAACCTTCTTCTTCGTGGTCGGCATAAGTAAAATGTTTGATAGCCCTACCTCCAAACTCACCGAGCTCTTTTGTGAAATGCCCGTTTGGTGTTACCGGCTGAAGGAAGGGCAAATTATGTTTCTTAGACATCTGGTAATCATCTTCACCGAATGCAGGTGCAAGATGAACGATTCCAGTACCATCTTCAGTTGAAACGAAATCCCCGGGAAGAACTGTCAGGGCATTTGGATATTTATTTCTGTCAATTTTTATGTATTTGAAAATTTGTTCAAAGACTGTTCCGATGATTTCTTTGCCTTTCATTTCTTTCAGAATTTCATACTCGCTTTCGATTACATTTAATCTTGATTTTGCAAGAACGAGATTCTCAGTTATTTCTTCATCTTTTATTTTTCTTTTATTTTTTATTAAGACATAATCAATATCATTTCCAACTGCGAGTGCTACGTTAGCAAAAAGCGTCCATGGCGTAGTTGTCCAAACCATTAAATCGGCACCTCCAATTTCTTTGACAGGTGATGATATAATTTTCAGTTTTAGATAAACATTCGGGTCTCTTACATCTTTATAGCCAAGAGACAACTCATGTGAACTTAATGGGGTTTCAATCGTGGGCGATTGGGGAACAACTTTGAAACCTTTATATATAAGGCCTTTGTCAAAGAATTGTTTTAGAGCCCACCACACGGATTCTGTGTATTCGTTTGTGCATGTTATATATGCAGAATCGAGGTCGAGCCAATACCCCATACGATTAGTTAGGTAACGCCAACCCAAATCCATCTCGATATTATGGTAAACAAAGTCTTTGCATTTTTTGTTAAAATTTTCAATGCCGTATTTTATTATTTCCAGCTTTGTATTAAATCCCAATTCTTTTTCCACTGCAATTTCGACAGGTAATCCGTGTGTGTCCCATCCTGCCTGCCTGCGAACATAATGCCCTGTCATTGTTTTGTATCTGCATATTGTATCCTTAATTGTGCGAGCCATTAGATGGTG
>JAKAKE010000040.1 GCA_021824625.1 Bacteroidota bacterium
GAATTAGAAGATACACCACCTGCAATAATAAGGTGTTTGACATTATACTCGACTGATGCATCAATGCTTTTTTTAACAAGCACATCAACAATTGCCTCCTGCACTGAAGCACAAACATCTGGTAATTTATTATCCTGTAATCCATCAGGAAATTGCTTTTCAAGAAAATATCTCACAGATGTTTTCAATCCGCTGAAACTGAAATTATAATTTCCACTATGCAGCATAGCTCTCGGGAAATTGTACGCTCTGGGATTTCCTGATTTGGCAAGTTTATCAATCTCAGGTCCTGCTGGATAAGGCAGTCCGAGCATTGTTCCTATTTTATCAAATGCTTCACCCGATGCATCATCAACAGTTGAACCCAGAACAGCATATTTTGAATATGAATCAACTTTGAAAAGTGCTGTATGCCCGCCGCTTACAACGAGAGCTATGTATGGAAATTCAATTGATTCATCCATGATATTTCCCGAATACAAATGTCCTTCAAGATGATTGACAGGAATAATAGGAAGATTATATTTTATGGAAAGTCCTTTTGCAAAGTTTGAGCCGACAATCAAAGAACCGATCAATCCCGGCTCTGTAGTAACAGCAATTGCATTCATTTCTTCAATTTTCTTATCAGCTTTAGTCAGAGCTTCCCTGACGACAATGCTGATGCTTTCAAGATGAGCCCTCGATGCGAGTTCGGGAATAACGCCACCATATTTACTGTGGAAATGCTGTGATGAAATAATATTGCTCAGCACTTGTGAATTGCTGATTACAGATGCCGCCGTTTCATCGCAGGAACTTTCGATAGCAAGGATATTCATTCTAATGCCTGAAGTGTCTTAATCCTGTGAATATCATAGCAACATTATTTTCATCTGCGGCTGCAATAACTTCATTGTCCCTGACCGAACCACCGGGTTGAATTACCGCAGTAGCTCCCGCTTCGACTGCCTGAAGTACACCATCGGGAAACGGGAAGAAAGCATCAGATGAAACTGCTGAACCATTCAAATCGAGTCCCATCATCTTTGCTTTTTCAACAGCTATTCGTGAGGAATCAACGCGGGACATCTGCCCTGCTCCAATTGCAAGTGTCCTATCTTCAGTAGAATAAACAATGGAATTTGATTTTACATGCTTTGCAATCTTCCAGCCAAACAAAAGTGCTGAATATTCTTTTTCAGTCGGTTGTCTTTTTGTAACAACTTTCATTTTCGATTCGTCATATAACTGCATATCGGTTGACTGTACAAGGAATCCACCCGAGACTGACTTAATTTCAAAACCGAGTGATTCCCTCAACTTCTTTAAATCAGCAGTAATAAGCCGCCGGTCTTTTTTCTTAGTAAGGATTAGCAAAGCTTCTTCTGTATATTCAGGAGCTATTAATACTTCGGTAAACAGGCTGTGAATTGTTTCTGCAGTTTGCAAATCAACAATTCTGTTCATTGCAATAATCCCACCAAATGGTGAAACTGTATCGGTTGCATAAGCTTTTTGATATGCTTCGGATAAAGTTTTACCTGTTGCAACTCCTGAAGGATTTGTATGTTTGATAATTGCAAGTGCAGTCTCGTCAAATTCAAGTATCAACCTTGAAGCTGCATCAATATCTAGAATATTATTATAAGATAATTCCTTTCCATGAAGTTGTTTGAAAATCTTAAAGAATGAGCCGTAAAGCTGCGCCTTCTGATGTGGGTTCTCACCATATCTCAGCGGCTGCTGGATTTTCATTCCTATTGTCAATTTTTCAGGAAGTTCAATTTTATTTACTTTTCTGAAATATGATGAAATCAATGAATCATAATAAGCTGTATGGATGAAAACCTCTCCTGCAAGTTCCTGCCTTATTTTTACAGGAATCGTCCTATTATTGTTTTTGAGTAAAGTGATTATTTCTCCGTACCATTTCGGATTTACAAGTACAGCAGTCCATAAATAATTCTTTGCTGCTGCTCTAAGCATAGTTGGTCCACCAATGTCAATAAATTCAATTATTTCTTCGTGGGTGCTACCCTGTTTTTCGAGTGTTTCTTCAAATGGATAAAGATTTACCACAAGCAAATCAATAGATGACAGGTGATGTTCTTCAAGCTGCTTTACATGTTCTTCTTTATTTAATTCGGCAAGTAATCCCGCATGAACGGCTGGGTGCAAGGTCTTCACCCTGCCATCAAGTATTTCAGGAAAATTTGTTAATTCGCTGACACTCTTTACGGTGATGCCTGCTTCATGCAAGAGTTTTGCTGTTCCTCCAGTTGAATAAATTTCAATTCCAAGTGAAGATAATTCTTTTGCAAAATCAACAATCCCGGTTTTATCCGATACAGAAATAATAGCTTTTTTAATAACATAATTTTCAGGTGTAATCATATAAATTCCATCTTTTTTTAGAAAAAGTCTTTATTAGAATATGCAAAATAACACAAGGTCAGCTATTTTTCCCGAAGGAATTGAGATGAGGTATAAATTCACCAAGTAAATAAAACGAACCAATAACAAGAATTGGCTGTTTTTTTGATAATACAAGTTCAGCCGCTTCCTTAACATTATTCGTAATGACAATATTCTTAATACCGGCTTCCAGGGCTTTGATTTTTAAATCCATCGGTTCTGCCGCCCTGTCAATATCAGGTTTTGTAATTATTAATCTTGAACAAATCAATTTCAAATACTTCAAAATATTCAATGCGTCTTTGTCTGACATTAGTGCAAAAACAATATTCCACTTTTTCCTCTCAAGTCCGCAATCAATAAAAGTGCTGACTGTTTGTTTAACAGCATCGGGATTATGCGCTACATCCATAACAATAGGGTAGTCCTTATTAATAAGCTCGGTTCTACAGTGAAAATTAGTGTTTTTAACAACATTTATGAAGCCATTGCATATTGACTCTTTTGAAATTGTAAAATTCCTGCCAACAATTTTTATGGCTGACCAAACTGTTTTTAAATTATCAATCTGATGGGAGCCTGCTATACCGGCATTAACACTTGGATATGAGCAAACATCAGATTTCATACTGATGTTCATTGTCAAATCTTCCTTATATGTGAAATCATCGCACTTCAGAGATTCATCTGCCAGTATAAGTTCACATTCCTTAGCCTTGCACTTTTTTCTAATCACATCATATACAATTTTGTTATTTTTTGAAATAACAACAGGTTTACCTTCCTTTATAATTCCCGCTTTTTCATAAGTAATCTTTTCTAAGGTATTCCCAAGATATTCAGAATGGTCATAATCAATTTTCGTAATTATACTCACTAACGGACTTAAAACATTTGTCGAGTCGAATCTGCCGCCCATCCCTGTTTCTATTACAGCTATTTCAACCTTATTATCTGAAAAATATTTAAAAGCCATTGCTGTTGTTATTTCAAAAAAGGTAGCTTTGATTGACTCTGCAAAGGGTAGCAATTCTTCGGCAAGCTTGATTAATTCATCATCGGATATTAATTTTCCATTTATGCTGATCCGTTCATTAAAAGTAACGAGATGAGGAGAAGTATAAAGTCCGGTCTTATATCCTGCTTCGATTAAAACTGAAGCGAGCATTGAACAAACAGAACCCTTGCCGTTTGTCCCAGCCACATGCACAGAATGAAAATGATTTTGCGGATTTTCAATGAAGCTGAGAAGATTCTTAGTTCTTCCGAGTCCGGGTTTAATACCGAAACGCTGAAAAGAAAATAATTTATCGAGAATTTCTTCCTTTTTCTTATATTTTGTATTATTTGAACTAAGTTTCATGCTTAGTTTACTCAATTAGTTTAATTTCAATACAAACTTAATCAAAAATTTTATTTAAAATGGTCTTTATATGAACAAGGTATTTAACAAAAAGGTGATATGGATTACAGGTGCAAGCCGTGGTATAGGTGCGGCAATTACCCGGAATCTTGTTAGTACTGATGCTGTCTTAGCTTTAAGTGCGAGGACAATACAATCCTTCAAAAGTATAAAAAAAGAACTGGCTCAAAATAAAAATGTATTTATTTTCCCATGTGATGTGTCCATCCATGAAGAAGTCTTTGAAATACATAATAAGATTGCAGATAATTTAGGGGACGTTGACATATTGCTCAACAATGCCGGAGTGGCAGCATTCAAGCCATTTAACGAGTTAACCGTTGATGATTATTATTCGATGATTAATACCAACCTGTTTGGTACATTTCTTACAACTAAGGCTGTTATCCCTTCGATGATAAAAAGAAAAAAAGGAATCATTCTGAATATCATATCAGTTGCCGCAGAGAAAACATTTACAGGCTCGGCTTTATATTCAGCTTCCAAAGCAGGAGTTCTTGCTATGAGCCGCTCAATGAGGGAAGACCTGAGAGATAAAGGGATTAAAGTCATTGATATACTACCCGGTGCTACTGAAACTGAATTGTGGAGCGGGAAATCAAGGAGTAAATATAATTGGCGAATGATGAATCCTGAGAACCTTGCTGTTCTTGTTGTCGATGTTTTAAAAAACTCTCTATCGGATAATTTGATGATTGAAGAAGTAATTGTAA
>JAKAKE010000053.1 GCA_021824625.1 Bacteroidota bacterium
TTCTAATTTAGAACGATAAATTCCATCATCCCTTGTAGCCACATAAATATATCCATCCTTACCAAAAACAATAGAACGAATATCTGTTCCAGATAATCCTATGTAGGACCAATTATCTCCATTATTCTTAGATATAAATGCTCCTCTTGCATCTGTTCCGGCAATAACATCTCCATTTGTCGATACAGTAATTGTCTTAACATACAATCTATTCAAACCATTATTGGATTGAGTCCAGTTATCACCATTATTTTCGGATTTGAATATTCCTGCTCCGGGTGTTCCTGCATACAGAAAACCATTTGGAGCTTTCACAAGGGTATAAACAACAGGATGTGTTAAACCATTATTAATTTGAATCCATTTTAAGGAATCCGGCTCATACCTGTAAATTCCGCTTCCTCCGGTACCTGCAATAGCGCGATTATTTTTATCAATTGTTAATGAATAGATATTTCGGTCAATAAGTCCATTAACTAATTGAATAAATGAATCTCCGTTATTTTCTGAATAATAAACGCCATTGCCATAAGTGCCAACATAAATATTATCATTTGTGTCAACCACAATTGAAATAATATATTCATTTTTCAATTTGTTTCTCATAGATACCCAATTGTTAAAATTAGAATCCAATTTATAAATTCCTGCAGTAGCCGTACCTGCGTATAATGAACTATTTTTAGTAATAGCTATTGAAGATACATCGAGGTTATTTATTCCGCCGTTCATACTATTCCAATTTTGTCCGTTTTTACCACCCCTAAATACACCATCTTCTCCACTGCCGGCATAAATAATTCCACCATAACAAAATTTTATACAACGTATCCAGATATCATCTTGTAAAAAAGGTTCTTTCCTCCAACAATAACGACCAAATAAACTACTCCAAATATAAATGCCATCACCACGAGTACCTGTATATAATTCTCCGTCAATATCAGGTAATAATGTCCAAACATCCAAATTTGATAAGCTATCATTTAAATCTTTCCATGTTGCTCCATTATCGCTTGATTGAAAAACACCTTTTGCAGTTCCTGCGTAAATCGTATCAGAAATAATTACAATAGTCCGAACATCATAAGTAGGTAACCCAGAATCAGTATTAAACCAATTCACACCTTTATTTGTTGTACATAAAATTCCACTTTTTGTACCTGCAAAGATATTCCCGTTCTTTTTAGCGGCAATGCTCCAAATATCATATTCTTTTAATCCACTTTCATACCAAGTTTCACCTTCGTTATTTGATTGGTAAATTCCACCATAATAAGAACCGGCCCAAATAGTCCCATCAGAATCCTGTGCAAAGCATAAAAAGTTATCTGAGTCAATACCAATATTTGTACTTGTCCAAACCTGCCCAAAATCTGTAGAACGATAAATACCAAATCTATATGTGCCTGCAAGAAGTGTATTTTTATCGGTAAGAATAATTGCTCTTATGTCGAGGTCACCTAAACCGTTATTAATCGGTTCCCACGATTCCTGCCAATAAGAGCATTTATATACTCCTGCACCGAGTGTACCAATAAAAGTGTGGGAATCATTTCCTGTTATGCAGGTAATATTACCGCCATAAAGTCCTTCGGTTTTATTCCAGTATGGTTTTTGTTGCGAAAGGAGTACTGAAGTAGAAAATAAAATAAATATTAATAATAGGAAAAGAAAATTGTTAATTGAAAATTGATTATTGAAAATCATACCACAAACAATGTTCTTTCTAATACACTTTATTTTAATACTATCATTCATTTTTTATTTTTTGTCATTAATTTAATATAATGACACATCAAAAGCAAAAAGGTCTCTAACTTATTTAAGAATTCTGAATTATGGATAATATTAATCAATACTTGGGTTTAATCAACCAAGCATTTGAATATAAATTTGAATTCTTCTAATTCTTTTTTATTTAATCTGCCTAAACCGGCAACTTTATCTTCTTTCTTTAAAGTTACAATTCTATCAACTTTAATTATAGAATCTATGCGAAGTTTATTTAATTTATCTTGTTTAACTAAAACTTCAAAAGAAGTAAGTTTTGTTGGGACAATTGAGCTAATTGCAGAAAGAACCAAATCCTCATATTTATCTTTTGTCTCAGCAATTACAACTGCAGGCCTGATTTTTTTTATATTAGAATCTGCGAAGGGAAAGGGTATTAATACAATATCACCTGTTTTCATTTTGCTATTCTTTCTTTAAATAATCCTGATATAAATCCTCTCTTTCATCATCCCAAAATCCAAAAGCATCAGATTGAGAACCGAAATTGCGAATGATTTCATAATCCGATTCGATTTGCTCATCAATAAATGTAATAATTACTTTTGATGGTTTTTTAATAGGGATTTTATCCAAAGGTTTAATTGTCCTACCATTGTATATACCTTTAATTGCAATCATATATTAATTTCCCAAAGTTAAATATTTAATGATTTTAGAATGACACGAAATTAAGCTTAAAATATTTATTATTTAATATTAACTTTCCTCATATATTTACAACAAACATCTTCGCTGTTCTAAATGTAGGGGATTGCATAACAAGATAATAAATACCCTGATTCAATTGCTCAGTGCTGATTGTCAGCTCTTTTTTGCTTGTTTCAAGGTTCCCTTCAAATACAGTCATAGCTTCTCTACCAAGCAAATCAGTGATAAACAGTTTGGTATGAGCCAACGGATTTGAGGACTTGATACTTATAGACATAATAGCCTGAGCAGGATTCGGGCTGATACTTTGTATTTCTATTTCTGCGTTTGAATTTGATTCATTGTACTCAACAGAAGTTATGAAATCGTTTATATTTGCACGGAAAACACCAGACCCGTATGTACCTGCAAAAACTACTGAATCTTTTACATTTAGACTTCTGACATCTTTATTTGTTAATCCAGAATTTATTTTAAACCAGCTTTTACAATCATTAGTAGAATGGAATATACCTCCATGAAGAGTACCTGCAAATATATTATTATTTGATTTTGTAAGACTAATTACATAAGTATCGGAAATCCCAGAATTAGAAAAAGTCCAATTCATACCATTATCAGTTGATAATATAATCCCGCCAACTTCAGTTCCTGAAATAATATTTGCATCATATGAAATTAAACACATAACAATAACATCAGGATAACCTTTAATTTTGTCCCAAGTATTCCCAGAATCAATTGTTTGAAAAACTCCATTTGCAGTTCCAGCAAAAATATTATTCCCTTTTAAAGTTAAATTATTAATTACCCAAGCATCAGGTTCTAATTTCACTTCTTTCCAATCAATACCATCATTAGAACTTAAAAATATATTACTAAAATCATTTCCTGCAAAAATCATATTTCCATATACTGCTAGACTAAATATGAGGTTATTTTTAAGGCCGATATAATTCCAACTTGTGCCATTATTTTTTGATAAAAATATACCGCTAGCTGTTCCCGCATATATATTGTTTCCGCTTATTGCCAGACTGTACACATAAGTGTTCGTAAGTCCGTCATTTATATGTTTCCAAAATACTCCATTATTTGTTGTTAAATAAACTCCGGAACCAAATGTACCTGCAAAAATATTACTATCATTTACTGCAAGACAAAGTACATTTGTGGTAGAAAATCCAGAATCAACTTGTATCCAACTTGTACCATTATTTGAAGAAAGAAATATACTTCCCCAAGTTCCAGCAAAAATATTATTTCCTGTGACACCGAGACTCCAAATATCATTATTAGTTAATCCGGAATTAACTTGGGTCCAATTTATACCATTATTTGTTGATAAAAATACCCCATCACCTCTTGTTCCAACAAATATAAATTCTTCTTTTGATATTATGCATTGAACATCTTTATTCGTTAAACCGGAATTCACTTGAGTCCAGTTTGATCCAATATCAGTCGAAATAAAGACACCATCACCTTTTGTACCTGCAAATATAAAATTTTCTTTTATAGCGTAGTTATATGACATGTTTGTAAACTTTGAACTTATTTGTGTCCAATTTTTTCCATTGTCTGTTGAAACAAAAATACCATTTACAGTACCTGCTATAATTTTATTTTTTACAACAGTGAGGCCCTTGATACTTGTACAAGTCAATCCTGAGTTTACTTGTTCCCAACTTTCACCGAAATCTGTTGATATAAAAATACCATCATCAGTTGTACCTGCAATTAGATTATTACCTAATGCCATCAAATAATAAGCTATTTTATTTAATCCATTGTTAATTTTAAACCAACTAACACCATTATCAGATGATCTATAAATACCACTTGATGTTGAAGCAAAAATATTATTATCTATTGCTATTAGTCTCCAAACATATGGATTTATTAAATCAGACAAAGCCTGTGTCCAATTTGAGCCATTATTTGTTGAAAGAAATACACCATGCTCATAAGTACCAGCAAATATATTATTTCCACTATTTGTAAAACAAGTAACCACATCCCCATAAGGTCCATTCGTCTGCAACCACTGAGAACTGAGATTCTGAAAAGTGATAATCAGAAATGTTATTATTAAAATGATGTATCTGTTCATTTTTGCACCTGAGAATATTTTAAGTTTTATCTTATCGAATAATATTTATTTACAATTTGTAAATGTAATAATATAATGACACATCAAAAATGAAAAGGTCTCAAACTTTCAAAAGAATTCTGACCTTTCGACAAAATTATATATTCAAAAAACAATATTTGTAAAGGGTATGGGGGACAGAGGCTGGGGGCTGGAAATGCCAACCCCCATCCCCAGCCCCTATTCCCCACTTTTTATTTTAATACATTCAATTTTCCTGTGTATGATTTGTTTCCGATTATTAGTTGATAATAATAAATACCTGTTGGATGTCCCTTTGCATCCCATTTTATTAGATGATTACCGGAATCTAATTTTTCGGATAGAATTGTTTCTAATTCGATTCCTTCAATATTGAAAATTTTCAAAGTTGTGAAACCGGGTTCAGACAAATAGAATTCTATATTTGTAACTTTGTCAAAAGGATTTGGAGATGTTTTTACAAATAAACCTGATTTATCTGTTTCCTCAATTCCAAGTATTCCTGCAGTTTTGAAATTATAAGTATCCGACCATTCGCTTTCGCCGCCATCGTTACCTGCTCTAACGTGCCAGTAATATATAGTTCCTTCAACAAGTGATTTGAATAATTTTCTTGTTGTTGATGTGATATCAGAAACCTGGTAATCTATGGAATCGGTATTAAACACAACTGATTTTGATATTTCGAGTGAATAGTAATTTGCATTTGTACTTTCATCCCATGATAGTGAAGGTTTTTTACTTACTCCTGTATCTCCGTTAGCAGGTGATGATAACGTGGGTTTTGACGGTAAAGCCATGACAGTGAAATTCCAAATATCTGACCAATTACTTGGCTGTCCTTCATTCACACCTCTTGTTCTCCAATAATATTTTGTATCCGGCAACAAGGATTCGGTAACAAGAAATGTTGTGTCAGTCAGACCGGGAATATTTACAAAAGTTGAGCATTGAGGGTCAGTACAAATTTGCAAATCATAAGCAGTTTTGCCCGGATAGAGAGCCTCATATTTAGATTTATTCCAAACAAACTTTGGTTTTGCACTAATGTTAAGAGTATCATTTGGGGGAGATTTAAGTGTTGGAACAGAAGGTAAAGGCGCTCCAACTGTAAACTCCCAAACGCTTGACCAGTTGCTTGTATCTGGACTTGCAATTGTTCTTACTTTCCAATAATAAGTTTTGTTTTTTTCGAGTGTATTTACGATAATTTGATTTCCCTGAAATCCATTCGATGAAAATGCTGTGTCAGAAAAATTAGATTTAAAAGAAATAATGATATCATATTTTGTGTTATCAAAAACATAAGACCAATTCAAAACAAGAGGATTAAACGGATTATTTATTGAATAATTCAATGGCCGCTCAAGCATAGGTGCGGTAAGTTTCATTCTTACAGGTGATTGCATATAAGGAATTTTATATTTTGTGTTGATAGTAAGTCCTATGAATTTATTGCTCTGTCCATTTGGATATCTAATTACAACGCTGTCAATTGTACTTGCACTACCAATACCAAAATTCAATTCGTTTGAACTTTGCGAGCATCTGCCATTCATGACCGTTCCGGGAAGGCTCCTGTAAAATTTCTGCCCTCCCGAATAAACTGTAACATTGCTTCCAAATCCCTCATTGGGTACATTGTTTGCAGGACTCCCGATTAATCTGAAAGCAATCCAGTTGCCTTTGTTTGGTAAATCGTTTCTGAAAAGTTTCAGGTTCTCATTCCCACTGGCAACAATTATATCCATATCTCCGTCATTGTCATAATCCAGTCTGACAGGTGTCCATGCACCGTGGCTGTATGCTCCGCTTTCCCATGTTATATCCTTTAACTTGAAATTTTTATCGGGTCCCTGATTCAGATAAAACCTTGTATAACGGTTTGCACCTACACCTTTTTGTTCATAAGAATATTGAGCATGAACGAGGTCGAGATAACCGTCGAGATTTAGGTCAGCAAATACGGTTCCGGCATTCATCTCGAAAAATTTCAATCCCATTTCGGAGTGCATATCTGTAAAAGTCCAATTTGGACTTCCATTATTTTTAAATAAAAGTGATGGATTTGAATTTAATGCTCTTGAATCGGGATGGCCAAGATTACCGACACAAAGGTCGTCATAGCCGTCATTGTTGTAGTCGCCCCAGTCAGAGCCCATGCCATGTCCGAAGTATTGAGGATAATAAGTATCTATTCCTCTTGCACCTGTTTGGGTGCCAACCTCATCAAACATACCGTTTTTTGCATTTCTATACAACAAATCCGGTGCAAGTCTGTATGTAGCGACAAAGGCATCGGGCCAGTTGTCGTTATTATAATCGCAGATGCTTGCTCCCCAACAGTCGTAGTATGGAGCAGGTTCACCGGCAGAAATACCCGCCGAAATTGTTACATTTTCAAATTCACGGTTACCCCTATTTTTAAATAGTTGGTCGGGGTAGTAAACTTCAGGGTCACCTGCTCTTCCATAAGCAATGTACAAATCCAACAAACCGTCATGGTTATAATCAAAAAACATGGGTGTTACTGTCGGTTGTTCAAGTTTTATGTCCGGGTCTGTTAATTCTACGAAGGACAGATTTCCGTTACCCCATAATATTTTATCATTCAAGCCACCGTTTAATGCGAAATAATCAATGTTACCGTCATTATCAATATCAGCCCAGCTTGTCTGTCCCGACTGTAAATTTACCAGATGTGATTTATTAGAAAATGTTCCGTTTCCATTATTTGAAAAATATAAAGAACCGATTGCTAAATCTTCAAATTCATTATTATTATATCCAACAACACTTGCCATTGCGCTTTTGATGGGATTGCCATTGCCATCAACTAATCCTGCTTCTTTTGTTACATCAACCAATGTCGGTGGTGGAGCAGGTGCAGTTGTTTCTCCGTTGGGAAAGTCATATTCAATCTCAAAACGTACCATATAATTTCCTTGAGCCTGAGAAAAAATTGTACCGCCGATATTATAAAAATTTGGATTTGGCTTTGGGTCAATCAACCATGAGTGAATTCCCTGTGATTGTGCCTGGTTATCATAAGTGAAGTATGGGCCATTCTGATGTATTCTGTGTTGAATAACAACACTGCAAATACCGTCAGCTTTGATATTGTCAGAAGAAATATCTATTTCAATCCAACCGGGTGTGCCTGTATAATTAATAATTTTTCCATCAGCAAGTTTGTTTATGTACCAGCAATAAGAAGATGGGGGATAGGCTCCTTCAGCAGGGTCGCCGACAATCCAGATTGTATCAGTAGCGGCAACAGTTCCGCTTAAATAAATTTGCACTTTATTTATTTTACATGGTCCCGGCAACTTCAACATTGCAGTTTCATCCCAGTTAAATAATGAAAATTGGGAGTAAAATCCACCCGGAATTCCATTATCATATTTGAAAATAATAGGAGCAGAGCTTAAAGATGATAATATAAAGAATAAAGAAATAAGAAATAAAATTGCCTTTTTCATTTTGAACCTCAAAGTTCATTATACAAATTTTTATTTGTTACTCCGAAAGTGTAACGGAGAAAATAGAAAAATAGCAATTTTATTAATTCAATGTATATTAATTTTCATTTTGAATATCCAATTATAAATCTTATCATCCTTAAATCCTAAAAATCCTATTTCAGACACTTGCTTTTTTCTCATCCATTCTCTTTACTACTTTTGAGTAAATATATAAAGCAATAGCGGCTAATATTCCGATACCTGCAAAATAATACCAGATATAATGTGCATGCTCATAGTATGGTGCAAGCTGGCTTGCAGTCAAGCCTTTCAGACCTTCTTTATTTGGGTCGGGACAATATGCATCGAGCAAAAATCCTGAAATGAAAAAGCCTATGAAATTAGCAAAGAATGAATGGAGATGCGAAAATCCGAGATACATTCCTTCTTCACCCTTTGGTGCCTGGAATGAAAAATATTCAAGAAATCTGGGGGAGATGAAACATTCAGCAATGCCTTGAATTCCGATACCGATAATCATTGTTAATGCAATCGGATGCAGTGTAAATAAACCGAACATTGAAATTGATGTGCCGGTCCATTGTGTCAGAAGCGGACTCATTGCCATAAGTACAGCAGACATAGGCATTAGTATCATACCAACATTCATTGAAGTGATTGCCTTGAACTTCTTCATCCAATGGGTAATCAGCATGACGAAAATAATCACAGTAGCAGAGTTAACATTTGAATACCACTCTGGTGAAGCATCTTTGCCGACGAGTCTGAGAATGTATTTTGGCATCGAAGCATACATTTGGTGCTGAATCAGCCAGAAACCCGCAAGAATTAAAATCAGTGTAATCAATCTTGCATTTGTTACAACTTTGACAAATCCTGTCCAAATTTCTTTGACAGATTTGCCTTGCCCGGTAGTATCGATGTTTTTGAAGAAAAAGAAAACAATAATTATAGCAATAAAAGTCATTATTGCTGAAAAATATCCGATAGCTTCCAAACCAATATCAATGCGAATTGGCTTTGCAAACATTTTACCGGTAAATGCACCGATATTCACAACAAAATAAAAAATGGAATAAGCCCTTGCCCTGTTCGTTTCAGATGAATTTTTTGCAACCGTGCCTGTTATAATTGATTTTATAAATGAACCTCCGAACATTAACAGAATAAATGCAGGTACTACTGTTGCTTTATATGGCAAAAAACTCATTGTGAAATATCCGATTGTAAGAAGGGTGAATGCAATAAGCAATGCTGCTCTGAATCCGATTTTATCAGAATACGCACCTGTAAAAGGTGGTAAGAAATAGACACCGGCACTGAAGAAAGCACCAATTATTCCTGCCCATTTATCATCGAAACCGACAACGTCTGTCAGGTAAAGTGAAATTGCAATAAACATGCAGTAAAATGCAGCTCGTTCGAATAGTTCAACAGTGTTTGCTGTCCAGAATGATGCGGGGAATCGCCATGAACTTTTTTGAATTACATTTTCATTTTCTTTCAAAAATCACCTCCTGTTGCTTTAATTTGTTTTATTTTTTTTTTGATTAGCCGCTAATTTCAGATAGTGGAGATGCTTGCCACCAACAAACGAATTTAATCACTTATTTGCTCGGGAATAATTCCCGAAAGTGGCGGTTATTTATTCCAACTATTTAAAATAGTGGCTGTTCATTTATCATAAAATGAATTTATCATAAACATCTTGTCAAAGGATGAATAAAAAAAATCCCCCGAACCCCCTTTGAAAAAGGGGGAAACCTTCAAAATCCTCATTTAAGCAAAGAGGAAATTCCCCGAATCTCCTTTGAAAAAGGGGGAAACCTTTTAAATCCTCATTTAAGCAAAGAGGAAATCCCCGAACCCCCTTTGAAAAAGGGGGAAACCTTCTAAATCCTCATTTAAGCAAAGAGGAAATCCCCCGAATCTCCTTTGAAAAAGGGGGAAACCTTTTAAATCCTCATCTAAGTAAAGAGGAAATCCCCCGAACCCCCTTTGAAAAAGGGGGAAACAAAATAACTACTTATTTTCAATTTCTTTGTGTTTGCAATAGGTATCGAGGAAACTAAAAAATTCCTTTTGCCAGAGAATTGCATCCTGCAAAGATTCAACCCAATGATTTTCTTCCGGGAAAATTAGTAATTTCGATGGAATACCCTTTACTTGTGCTACTGTGAATGCTTCGAGACTTTGTGTGTATGGCACTCTAAAATCTTTCTCTCCTGCTGTGATTAAAATAGGCGTATCCCAATTTTGTGCAAACTTATGCGGTGAATTCTTTTCGTAAAATTCACGGTTATTTTTATCCCAATAAGGACCGCCATACTCCCAATCGGGGAACCACAATTCTTCAGTTGAACCATACATGCTTTCTAAATTGAATACTCCGCTGGTTGATACAAATGCACTGAACCTATTCTTGTGATTACCTTCAAGCCAAAATACTGCATATCCACCCGCACTTGCACCCACAGCGGCCACACCTTTTTTGTCAACATAAGGCTGTTTGAGCATTTCATCGGTTGCAGCGAGTATGTCATCCATTGGTTTGCCCCCCCAGTCTTTGCTAATCGCATCATTCCATTCCTGTCCGAATCCGGGAACTCCCCTGCGGTTTGGTGCAACAACAATATATCCCTGAGATGCCATTAAAAACAAGTTCCATCTGTAACTGAAATATTGACTGATTGTTGATTGAGGCCCTCCCTGGCAATAAGTAATCATTGGATATTTCTTGGTAGAATCAAAATAAGGAGGGTAAATTACCCAAGTATGAAATTTTTTTCCATCGGGACTTTGAATCAATCTTTCGGTAATATCAATTTTGGCAAGCTTTGAATAATAAAAACTGTTGACGTCGGTAAGCTGGAAATAAAGAGGTGTTTCACCTTTCAGTTCTATTGAATATAGTTCTGTTGCCTTTGTCATGTCCCTTCTGCCGCAAACGAGTGTTTTACCGTCTTTTGAAATATCCAATCCAACATCAAAATTATATCTGCCTGAAGTAATAATTTTCCAAGAAGCATCCTCAATCTGAATCCGATAAATCTGAACAGTTGCTTTGTCTTCGGCAGAGAAATAAATTGATTTACTGTCCGGAGCCCAAACCATCTTGCCAACCCATTGGTCAAGTTTTTGGGATAATTCCTTTATATCTCCGTTCTGTCTGTTATAAAGCATCAGCCTGATTCTGTCAGATTCAAATCCCTCACGTTCCTGGCTGTGAAAGGCAATCCATTTTCCATCGGGTGAGTACAATGGGTCAAAGTCGGCACCCTTTAATTCTTTTGTTATATTTTTGGCCTCACCACCGATAACAGGAATAATATAGATGTCTGAATTTGTTGTCTGAACATAATTACTCACTTTCTTTGATGTATAAGCTATTTCTTTACCGTCAGGAGCCCATGCAATTTGCTCGATGCCGCCAAAGGGTTTAACAGGTGTCTCGAATTGTTCACCCTGCATTAAATCAAGCGGCTGCCTGAATTCGGTAATCCCATCCTGATGGAATTCCCTGACAAAAAGATGGCTGTAGTTTTCATCTTCCCATTCGTCCCAGTGTCTGATTGGTAGTTTATTAAAAATTCTTGCGTTAACATCCGGTAAATCGGGGTATTTTTCTTTTAATGTTGAATCAACTTTTACATCTGAAGTGTAGGCAAAATATTTTCCATCGGGGGACCATGATAAATTGTCAACACCGTTTTCAACTAAAAAAGGAAAAGTCGTTGTAACGTTTGGTAACATTCTCCAAAGTCCTCTTGTATTTGTAGTTAGGAGCCTGTTAGTATCGGGAACATCAATAATATTGATTTGTGGTTTTCCGGTACTTTTTGTGATATAATATATTTTTTTTCCGTTTGGCGACCATCTCCCATTATAATCTGAAGCCGGGTCATTTGTTATCTGAATATGCCATTTCCCATCAATTGATACAACATATAAATCCTTATAGGATTTGTTCTCCCTATATTTAGGAACGGATTTACCGTATATAACCCATTTACCATCGGGTGAAATTTGCGGGTCGCTTATTCTTTCGAGTGATAAAAGTATTTCAGGCGTAATTGGTTTCTTTTTTTCTTCAGGCATTCTCGACATATGGTATTCATTTAATTTTGATTTTAGTTCTCTTCTATCACCGTCAGGAAGGTTCCTCATAAGAAAATCGAATACACCCTGTGAAGTAGTATCAGTCAGGGATTTCACCAATGCTTCAGGTAATTGCTTAAGATAAGGAGTAAAAAATTCTATTGGAGGTTCCAAGTCCTGGATTTGGGGATTTACAACCTCCTCTTGTGCATTTGAATGTAATGATAAAATTAATAAAGCAAAGATTATTATTTTTATTTTCTTCATAAGATATTCCTCGATATTTACATCATTTGACAAAAAACGAATTTTAAAATTAAGAAAAACGAGGGACAGAAAATAATGTTATAAGAAATGTAAATTCTTTTTTTATTGAGTTAATATAATTTTCTTTACAATTGAAAATTCATTGTTCTTGTATTTAAGAAAATAAACTCCTGATGAATTCTCTGATAGTGAAAGGGTTGTTGAATAATTGCCAACTTCTGATTCGACTTTACTTAATGATGATATTTTTTCACCGATTAAATTATATAATTCAATAGAAATAGAACATGGTTGATTTATTGAATAATTAATTTCAATTCTATCAGAAGTAGGATTGGGAGAAACCTTAATTGATATATCTTTGTTTAAATAATCCTCGACATCTGTTTTTTTTGATACAGGTAGAATAACTTTTGATTTGTAAGTACCCCAGTGATGAAGGTATGTTTTAGCAATGACAGTATCACCCGGTACATATAAAGAATCTCCATTATTTAAATTAATATCGAACATGGGATAATTTGAATTAGTAACAATTACTCTTATTGAATGGCCGGCAAGAAAATTTATTGATAAATCATGTAATTCAATTTCAACGGGATATATTTCTCCGGGTATCATCAGTTCTTCATTTGCATAAGAATTTCTGAATCTCATTCTTCTGATGCCTTGAGTGAGAATCATAGACCTACCGTCAGGATAGACGTCACATAATCTTATTCCAAAGTCGGTATCTTCTCTGTCAGATGAAACGAAAAGCTCGGCAGTAACACTTCCATTTAATGTAACATCTTCCGTCAAAGGTTCGGTTGTGTAAATCAGGGCATCGGGCCTATTCTCAACAGTATCTCTAAGGTCAAGGGGACCCATGGGAGTTTTTGGGTCAAATGGATTAAACCTGGAACCACCAAAGGTTGGCGATGGATCTTTGGGGTTGTATTCGACAGAATCCGCAGAAACTATACCAAGCATTGAAGGTAATTCTGTCAATAAATGATTATCGTTAAAATACAAAGTGTCATAAGCATCGGCTACATTATACCAATTATCTGCTGTTTTCCATTGATTAGAGCCCATCTCAAAGTATTTAATAACTGGTTCGTTTTCCCAGCCGTTGTTAATTTTTCTAAGATAATAATCAAAAAATTTAACTGATGCCTGATTTGGTACATTCTCAGCTTCAGGAAAAATCAAATCCCCTTGTTCTGTTTGTCCAATGCTTGAATGCAGCCATGGTCCCATTATTAATTTATGCTTATCCCTGACATTAGGACTACTCGAATCCTTTAAATCATGAAATGCACGGATACAGAATGAAGGATAGTGGTCGAACCAGCCGCTAATCAGGAGCATAGGAACTTCTATATCTGATGATAAATCGGAATTATTTTCTATAAAGTTCCAATAAAAATCTTTTTTATAATGAGACAGAATTAAAGAAGTTGGCAGGAAACCGAGTCGCTGCAATTGTTCGCAGTGTTCTTTTCTGTAGACACCGCCGTAATAATAATCCTCATATTTAGTTAAGAAATCTTTTATCAAAGGTGCAGCACAAACCAGATGTGGCGGGTGAAGCCTTGCTGTAAGAAATTGAATTTGACCAAGTGCAGAACCTCCATAAGTACCGACCTTGCCATCAGACCAACTTTGCTGTGCAATCCATTCAACTACGTCATAGCCGTCTTCGCCTCTGTCCTTACCAATTATATCTTTTTCTTTATTTGCGAAGAATCCACGCCAGTCAAGAACAACATAATTATAATTTATAGTGTCGAATGGCAATTGCGTACCACCTTCCTGAGGAGACGATTGCAGAGTTCTGTATGAATTTTTATTATAAGGTGTCTGAATTAATATTGTTGGTTTTTTTGTGATTGAGTCTAAAGTATATACATCAGCCTCAAGGTATTTTTTATCAGTGTCAGTAACACGAGTAGGAATCTCTGTTTCCCTGTATTCCCCGATTGAAAAATTATAACAAATAAAGAAAATAATTATAGTAAAAGTTTTTAACATATTATCCTCGCATTTTTTTCTCTTTGATATAATATTTTCAATTATGGTTTAATTGTATTTATTAATCTTATAAAAATTAAAATGTAAAAGACACTCCTGCATGAAGTGCTATATATGAGAATGTATAACCTGTAGTACTTATACTTGTATAGCTAAAATTTCCATTCACATACAAATTATCACTCATTGGAAACAAAACTCCCCCAAGAA
Source organism: Bacteroidota bacterium (assembly GCA_021824625.1). GTDB lineage: Bacteria > Bacteroidota > Ignavibacteria > Kapaibacteriales > UBA2268 > XYC2-FULL-35-21. The sequence continues at coordinate 14,656 of JAKAKE010000053.1, forward strand.
ATGAATATCCAAATTTTGAAGCTGATTCTTTTTCAACGTTTTTTTTGATTGCTGTATGATATAATCCGATATCAATACCAACATAAGTTGACATATCCCTTGATGTGAAATAGTATCTACCCCCGACTAAAGTAGGAATTATTGAGAATTCCCAATTGGGTGGAGCATTCTCAAAACTCCAAGGAATATAACCGGCAGTAACATCTAATCCGAAATCTTCAGTCAATAAATATTCAAACTGAGTTTGAAATCCAACACTACTTTTATAACTATCTGCAGCTGTACCAATTGGCATATAATATCCAACAAAAGCGCTGACCATAAAAACTATTGAATTGATAACTTCCATTATAATATCCTTTAAAATGAAAAAGAATTATTTTGCAATCGTCAAATTTATCGGTGTGTTTTGTTTAACTAATTCTCCTGCAGCAGGTGAATGGTCAATCACAGTGCCTGCCATATAAGTTTCACTTTTTCCTGTGAATATATTGCCTAATGCTAAAACTGATTCAGTGAGCAATGATTGTGCTTCGCTAACGGACAAGCCGACAAGGTTAGGTACTTTAACAAAATTTTCAGAACCTTTACTTACAATGATATTAATTGGGCTTCCTGCCGGAATTTTCCTGTCATTCCATATGCTTTGTGAGATAACTGTATCGAAGCCTATCGAATCAGAAGCAACATAAAGAACGTTTCCAAGCGATAAGCCATTTTGAATAAGAGTTACCCTTGCTTCCCGAAGCGATTTCCCGATTAAGTAGGGAACTTCAAGTGTTTCCCTCCCTTTACTGATAATCAGGTAAATACTTCTTCCAACTTTAACCTCAGTTCCTGATTTCGGAATCTGATTAATAACTGTATTTGGGATAACATTGTCGCTGTACTGTTCACCAGATTTGATGAATTTTAAATTTTTTTCCGATAATAAAGTTTGAGCATCATCATAAGATTTTCCAATAACGTTGGGTACCTGAACTATCTCTGTATTGTGGACGAGCAAAGGCATAATAACCGAATCCACAACCCAGAAGATTAAGAATAAACCCGCTGTAAAAGCAAGAAAAATGTAAATATATGGCAGAAACTTTTTCAATTATAATTTCGGGATTTCTTAAATATTAATCATATATACAACCTGTAATTTACAAATAAAATGTTAATTTTGGGTTATTGAAATTAATTGAATATTTAAATATGATAAATGAAAAAATAAAGAATTCGACCGAAGAAGAATTACATAAAATACTTTTAAATACAAAAAAAATTACAATAACGACTCATGTCAGTCCAGACGGAGATGCAATAGGTTCGGAACTGGCTTTGTATTTTTATTGCTTACAACGAGACATTCAGGCAAGAATTATTAATTGCAGTGAGACACCTTATAACCTTCAGTTTTTATCCGGTATTGAGAATGTGAATGTTTATAAAGAAGGAGACAAAGAATATATTATGAATTCGGATGCAGTCTTCGTGCTCGACCTGAATAGCAGTCCGAGGATTAAGGTAATGGAGGATGTTGTCCTTCAATCAAAAGCCATAAAAATTGTGATTGACCATCATATCGAGCCAAGTTTTTTTGCAGATTATTATCATATAGATTCTGCATCTGCATCCACAGGTGAATTAATTTGGAAAATTTTGAATTGCGATAAACAATTGAAAATCACGCCTGAAATTGCCTCTGCTTTATATACGGCTATTATGACTGATACAGGCAGTTTTCGTTTTCCTCACACAACATCGGAAACACATCTGATTATTGCCGAGCTTATTAAATATGGAGCCGACCATGTTAAAATTTATGAAGAAGTATATAACATAATACCTTATCCTGCCGTACTATTGCAGGGTGAGGCTTATGCAAGCTCTGAACTTTTTTATGATGGAAAACTTGTTGTTATGACACTCACAAAAGAAATTTTCAAAAAAACCGGAGGCTTGGATTCTGATATTGAAGGTATAGTTGAACATACAGTAACAATTAAAGGGGTACAAGCCGGAGTATTAATTACTGAACGTCCGAATGACCCTGAAATAAGAATATCGTTCAGGTCAAAAGGCGATATTAATGTTCGTGAACTTGCAGTTGAGTTGGGTGGGGGAGGCCATTTTCATGCGGCAGGAGCAAGATTATCAAATGCAACTCTTTCAGATGCAAAAAAATTGGTAATTGAAAAAACAGGGAAATTTTTTGAACAGCCACTATCCTTAGATAGTGGAGGTTGATAGCTTGATTACAACTTTAGTCACTTATTTTTATTAGGGGATAAATCCCAAATGTGGTGGTCATTTAATCCCATTATTTAAAAATAGTGGCTATTCAACATACTTAAAATGAATGTTTCTTTAACAACTTGTAAAAAAAGAACTAAGATATTCGCTGAATAATAAATAAAATAAAAATTTGCTCTCAATCCTTTTTTTAATTAAGTTTAGGCATAATTCTCGGAATCATTTTATATTGTTGGTTAGGTTAGGCAATTTATTATTAAGAAACGTTTACATGTGTTCAAAACTGCTCTTTGATTTGAAAGTAAATTCTTTTATTAATTAATTATATATGAGGTGAACCATGAGAAGGTTAATACTCACAATGTTGATGCTCTGGGTTATGCCCGGGTTAATCTATTCCCAACTTAATAATGCAGTTTACAACCGCTCTGATTGCGGCTTGAATTATGTAATTCAAGCCGTTGAAATTACAGCAAGACATACAAATTATCCCGGAAATACTATGCCTGTTACAATTAGCATTAACGGTATTCCGAATTCCTGTTACACAATTGAAGATGCATTCGTCTGGTGGACTGTCTCTTACAGAAACGGTTCTCCGGCACAGGGAGTCGTATCTATCACAAATCCACAAAATACAACTTCAAATATAAATGCAATAATAGCCGGTGCGAGTAAACCTAAATGCTGGGCCGGTGCCGGTGGAATTGGTGAAGTAGGAACACGCTGTTTCAGAGCTAATGTGAAAAGTGCAATTACAGGTAACGGAAATTATTTAATTAGTGTTAATACTCCTCAGATTGAAACCGACGGTTTGACTTTAATTATAATATTTAAAGACAAGTTAGCAACTTACGAAGGGCATTTTGTGATTTATGATGGAATAATAACTAACGACGCAGGTACTAATGAATCCCAGACACTCGGAGGATTCACTGCTTGTGCCAATGCTACTTATGCCAGGGCTTTTTCAATTGTATCTGATATGCAGGCTTATCCGGATCAATGGAGATTTATCGTTGATGGTACACCAAATAATCAACCAAGAGATTTTTGGAATAACCCGGTGGTTAATTGTAATATCACACAAAATAAAAATAATGTTGCATTTGAGATTCAGCCTGTTGACCCAGATTGTTATTCATGGGCTATGATGGGTATTTATTACCAGACAACAACTTGCAGAACTTGTCCCACAGGTGCAATTAATCTAAACGTCAATCCTAAAACCACGGGATTTTGTATCGGAAATTCTGCTAACATAAGTGTAACAGGTGCTGCAAGTTATGTTTGGTCATCAGACCCTCCCGGTTTCAGTTCAACAAGTGATAATTTTACAGTAACACCAACTGTAACAACACGTTATTTTGTAAGAGGTACTTCGGCAGATGGATGCTTTATTGATGATGACACTGTTACCGTTAATGTTTATCCTCTCCCTGTTCTTGACGTCGGATTGGACAGGGCAATTTGCATCGGAACTCCAACAATTCTTGGAAATACATCAAGTGGAGGTACACCGCAATATACTTTTTCATGGACACCACCGACAGGTTTGGATAATCCGAATACGGAATTTCCACAAGCTTCTCCTACTATTACAACAACATATATTTGTACAATGACCGATGCAAACGGATGTATTGATATTGATACAGTTGTAGTTACTGTTAATCCACTGCCACAGCCTGTTATAACAGCATCGGGTCCTACTACATTCTGTTCATGCGATAGTGTAACTTTGGATGCGGGAGATTTAGGATATGATTCATACCAGTGGTCAACTAACCAAACAACACAAAGAATAGTTGTGAGAAATCCCGGTCAATATACTGTTACAGTTACCGATACGAACGGATGTATAAACACATCACTACCAATTACAATTACGGTGATTTATCCCTCAGCAGAGATTGCTCTGCCGCAGAATTATATACATGCAGAACCGGGAGCAATGGTTAGGATACCATTATATATAAGGAATTCACAATATCTTGATACATGTAATGTCAGGAACTTCCATGCAATTATTAATTTTAATAAAACTCTTCTTGTACCCAAAGGAAATACACCTCAAGGAACAATGGTGGGAGATAACAGGATTCTTGATTTAACCGGGATTCGGGGTACAGATGATACACTTATGTATCTTGATTTCATGGCTACTCTTGGTAGAGTACCACAAACATATATGAATATAAGTTTATTTGAGTGGACTGATTGCCCGATACCTGATTCACTTTTTCATTCTGAATTTAGATTGGATAGTCTCTGTAATGCAGGTAATATTATCAGGCTTTATAATTATGAAGGTGTACCGACAAAATTAGCATTTATGCCAAATCCGGTAGAAAGCAAAGCGACAGTTGAATTTTCACTTGCCGAAACAGGTCCTACGCAATTGTACATATCAAATGTTATAGGTCAGGTGGTTAGGAAATTTATTGATGAACAATACGAGAAAGGAGCGTATAATCTAATTTTTGAAACCTCTGAAATTCCAACAGGTTTGTATTTCATAACATTGAAGACACAAACGCAATTCATCAGCAAAATTATGGAGGTGAGAAAATGAAAAAGTTTATAACAAATATATTAGTTCTCACAGCATTCAGTATAAGTCTTTTTTCACAGGCAAAAGATACTCCTTTAATGCCAAAAGAAAAAATAAATGATTACCAAAGATTCGGAATTTTCGGCAGTTTCAATTTGAATCAGCATCCTGCCATGTTTCAAACACTACCTGGAGTAGCTTCCTGTTGTCAGGATTTCAAAAATGGCTCCGGTACAGGATTCATGATTGGTTTGCTTTATGAATATCCTCTTCAGGATAATTTATTTCTTGGTATTAGAGCAGGATATTTAACGAGAGACGGGAAATTTTCAAGGGATGAAAATGAAATTGTAAATGTATTTGGAAGAGACACTTTGGGACTTTTCAGGCATACTTTGGAGACAGAACTTGCAGACATAGCAATCGAGCCGACAATCAATTACAAATTCTTTGATAGGTTATTGGTTCATGCAGGTTTACAATTTATTCCTTTTACATTAAAGAAATTTTTCAGTCATCAGGAAGATTTAATTGAACCTGCAATAGGAACTTATGGAGATAGTTCAAGAAGAAGGCTTGTTGCTTCAGGCGATATAAATAATTTTTCACCAATCAAGTTGTCACTACTTGCCGGGCTTAGTTATGAACTCCCATTGAATCGGGAAAGAAGCTGGATTCTTGCTCCTGAGATTTTCTATACTTTTGGATTATTGCCTGAAATCAAGGATACGACATGGTCAATCAATATGCTGAGACTTGGGCTTGCACTTAAATATTCACCTGTACCAGAGCCAAGATTTGAAACAATTACAGATATAAAGAAAGTGCCTCATCTTGCCGCTGATGTAAATGCTACCGGTGTTAACCATGAAGGAGCAGAAGCACCTGTTGTTCAGATTAAAGTCGAAGAATTTTTATCAACAAGGATGCACCCGCTTCTGACTTATGTTTTTTTTGATGAAAATTCTTCTGTCATACCTGACAGGTATCACAGAATAACAAAAGAGAAGGCTGCCACAGCCAAAGTAGAGCAGTTCCATGATTTCAATGCACTCGAAACATATTATAATCTGATGAATATTGTTGGCAAGAGAATGTTGATGTATCCCGATGCAAAGATTGTATTAGATGGCTGCAATTCAAATGAAGGTAAAGAAAAGAATAATATTGATTTGTCAAAGAAAAGGGCAGAAGCAGTCAAAGCATATTTGGTTGATACATGGGGCATTGACCCTGAAAGAATTAGGCTGAATCCGAGAAATCTGCCGAATGAGCCATCTAATCCACTGAAGGAAGATGGGGTAGTTGAGAATCGCAGGGTTGAGATACTTTCAAATACTATGGAAATCATTGCTCCTGTTATTACAGTTGATACACTCAGGGTAACTAATCCTCCATCAGTAAGATTCAGGACTGATTATAGAGGTGAGGCACCATTGCAAAGCTGGACACTTTTGGCGAAGCAGAAAGGAAAAACACTGAAAAAATTTGAAGGTGATAATGCGATGCCGAGAGAGACTGACTGGATTTTTGCACAGGATGAAAAGAGCATCCCCAAAACCCAGGACCCGCTTGAATACCAGCTTATCGTTCATGATAATACCGGGCAGATGTTTGAATCGCAGGTGAAATCCTTACCTGTCGAAGTACTGACTTTACAGAAGAAACGCAGGGAATTGTTTGCCGATAAGCTGATTGACCGTTTCAGTCTTATTCTTTTCACCTTCGATGAAACAAAGCTTACATATTTCAATACAAAGGTTTTGGATATTATTCAGAGTTACATCAAGCCTGAATCGAATGTAAAAGTAATGGGTTATACTGACAGAATGGGTGAGGCTGACTATAACCTGACACTATCACAGCAGAGGGCACAGGGAGTTGCGAACACACTACATTCGGATAAAAAGACAGTTACCGGAATCGGAGCAAATGATTTTCTATATGACAACAACTCACCCGAAGGCAGGTTCTATTGCCGCAGAGTGGACGTAACAGTTGAGACACCAATAGAGTTTAAGTAGAATTTGTTTTGTAGGGGCAATTCATGAATTGCCCTTAAACATTCAATAAAACAAATATTATGAAAAAGCAAAATAAAAAGAAAGTACCGGACGACTTTATGAGGAAAGAATATGATTTCGATTACAGCAAAGGTGAAAAAGGCAGGTATGCAAAAAAATCATCTAAGGATAAGAAACTTGATTTCTCAAAATGGATTGTTCTAGACCATGAGCCGGGAGATGATAAGTATGACAGAGAATTTATTTATTCCGATACAGAACGTGGTACTTGATTTATAAATTTTAATATTTTATAAAATTCCCAGTTTCTACTTTTCCGGTATAATCAATAATTTTTATGAAATAAGCACCTGTTGACAAATCAGAAGTAAGAAATTCTTTCTCGGTTTCACCTGATTCAAATATCACTTGATAAATAATCTCTCCCATAAGATTTGAAATAATTAGTTTTGCTTGAGCAGTATTTATTCTTTGTATTGTGATTATATCGTAAGAAGGATTTGGTGAAATTATTATTTTATTACTTGGATTAGTCGGAACATCTTCGACTATATTTAAGTTAAGATTTGTGAGTTTTGCCTTATATATACCTCTTCCCATAATACCGGCAAAAATATTTGAATCAATTATAGATAAAGTAAGTACATATTTATTAATTAAACCATTATTTAATTCAGTCCAATTAACTCCATTATTAGTAGATAAATACACTCCATCACCAGATGTACCTATAAAAATATTTCTTTTATATGTCGTTAAACAATTTATTTCCTTATTTTTTAAATCAGTGTTAACCTCAAACCAACTATCACCGTAATCTGTAGATTTAAACATAACAGCGTCTTGTGAAAAAGCTAAATAAGTATTATCAATTTTAGTAATAACGAATAAATATTTAAATAATCCTTTCTGTTTAAATTCCCAATCATTACCATTATTGGTAGATTTAAATAAACCTGAGTTTGTACAAGCTAAAATAATTGAATTATCAAAAAAAAGACTTCCAACAAAAGAATCTGAAGGACCTGAATTTATTTTGTTCCAGTTAATTCCACTATTTGTAGATTCAAATAAACCATTATCACGAGTTCCGATAAATAATTTTAAATCATTTTTTTTAATTAAATCTATTGTTTGCTTTGCAAAAACTTCACTAGAAATGTCCCAGTTAGTTCCATTATCATTTGATTGAAATAAACCATTTTTCCATGTACCAACAAAAATTGTTGAGTCAAAAACTGCCATTGAATAAATTTTACTTTTTGTTATATACCAATTTTTTTCAATCCAATGCGAACCATTATCAGTAGATAAAAATATTGATTCATATGTTGCTACAAAAATATAATAATCATTTTTAATAATATTTTTAACTTCTGCGTTTGTTAAACCAGAATTAATATAAGACCATGAAGAATCATATTTCGAATACTGTAACACACCCAAATCAGTTCCTAAATAATAATTGGAATCATTAACAATTATTTTACGAATAGATTTATTTAAAAGTCCATAATCTTTATTTATCCAATTTTCCCCCAAATTTTCTGAAATAAATATTCCTGCACTATCTGTAATGACATAAAATGTCCCATTTTTTATTATAATATTATTAATCTTTTTTATCCCAATATTTAATTTGTACCAACTTGTTCCCAAATTAGGTGAGATATAAAAAGTGTTATTAATATTTCGAGCTACAATGTATGATTCATAAATGTTAATATTAAAAATATTTTCTTGTGATAATCCTAAATCAATCCAATTTTTTCCAATATCCTTTTTTCTATATACACCATTCGAAGTTCCAACATAAATATTAGAATCTTTAGCAACTATAC
>JAKAKE010000045.1:0-14596 GCA_021824625.1 Bacteroidota bacterium
CATCGTCAACCTCCCAACCGTACAAGTCTTTGCCTGATGCAAATCTGTCTTTAACTAATTGCAACGCAGTGTCTCTTGCTTTCTTGTCAATTTGGAAAATGCCTTCCAACTCGGCAGGCACTTCAGTTCCTATATATCCCATCCATGTAATATCATAGTAAATGCTTCCGGGTTTATCTAACTTTGCCCACAAATCAAGCAGTACAAGGTCACCCTCTTTCATTGTATGGCTGTTCTCCGGAGTCGGCTCGAAATGCGGGTCTGCGGCATGTTCGTTTATTGCAACGATTGGGCCATCATCCCAATGCATTCCGTTTTCCTTCATTTTGATATGCATAAATTGCTGTATCTCATACTCCTTTGGATTCTTGCCATCCTTAATACTTCTTGCAATTTCCCTGAATGTTTCATCCTTTACCATCTGCATGATTTTTCCAGCCTCGACATGACTGTGCCAGTCTTCCATCGAAAGATGTGACTCAAACTGGCTCACGAGGTCTGCACTTGATACAACCTCGACACCAAAACTTCGGATTAATTCAATCGTGCCTCCGTCCACAATCGAAACGTAAGGGATGGCATTATTCGGTGAATACTGCATTGCCACTTTCTTCCCGGAACCCAAAATATCTTTCAGCATCTTATGCTGTTCCTGCCATGGCAGGTATATATTTTTTTTCCCGGGTAAATGATCACATCTCCACGGTTCGATTTTGTGTACAAGCTTCTGTGGCTCTCCATGTGCGGGTATATAATAAAACCAGCGGCGCGAGGCAAACCTGCCGGTGTCCATATTCAAAATTCTTGCGGCAATTGCATCCCTGTTGTGGAAATCATAAAATAGCCATCCGTCAAATCCCGCTGACTTCAATGCTTTTTGTATCGCTATTAGTTCCATGTCCTAATCCCTCGGTAATTAATAATTGTTATTATTTAACTTCCATTTTAATACTAAATAGCAAAGATAAAAAAAGTAACTAATACTTTTGTTATTTATTTAAAATTGTTTCTCAAATTGATTTTTAGCATTTTTGCTAAACGATTACGTACTTTAAATATTTGTTAAAATTATTCAGGAGCATTTAGCTCCGGGAGTTAAACATGACCGAAAATCCTGCTAACAGAATTCAGGACTATCTTGTATTTGGAGAATTTGGGGGAGTGAACCCCTCTATTGAAGATTCGTCAACTTTTACTTTTCTGTCCGCCGAAAGAATGAAAGAAGTATTCCAGGGTAGGGCAGAAGGATGTTACCTGTACTCACGGCACATCAACCCGACTGATGAATATCTTGCCCGGGTTATAGCACTAATGGAAGCAAGTGAATGTGCTCAAATCACTGCTTCGGGTATGTCTGCAATAAGCTGCATTCTTTTACAGCTTTGCAATTCAGGTGATGAAATTATTTCCAGCCGTACTATCTATGGCGGCACCTATGCCTTGCTTAAAAATTTTCTTCCCAAACTCGGCATCAACACTCAATTTGTGGACATTACCAATCTCGCTGAAGTGAAAAGTAAAATCAATGAAAAAACAAAAATTCTTTATTTCGAATCTATCAGCAATCCACTACTTGAAGTTGCCGATATTCCTGCATTGAAAAAATTAGCCTCTCAGCATAATCTGAAACTTGTGGTTGACAATACTTTCAGTCCTCTCATGTTCTCACCCATAAAATTGGGAGCCGACGTCGTTGCATACAGCTTAACAAAATTCGTGAACGGCTCCAGCGATTGCATCGCGGGTGCTATCTGTGGCACACATGATTTCATTTCAAGTCTCAGAGACGTTAATTCAGGTGCATGTATGCTTCTCGGTCCTGTGATGGACTCCATGCGAGCCGCAAGCATATTCAAAAACATGAGAACGCTCCATGTCCGTATGGTACAGCATAGCAAAAACGCACAGTACATCGCCGAAAATATCGAGAAGCTGGGTATCAGGGTATTCTATCCGGGATTGCCATCACATCCTCAGCATAAATTATTAAAATCAATGCTCAATCATGATTACGGTTTTGGCGGCATGGTTACTATTGACGTGAAGGACGAGGAAATAGCAAACAAGCTGATGGTCAAAATGCAGGAGGAGCTTGTCGGTTACTTCGCCGTATCGCTCGGCTTCTACAAAACACTGTTCAGTTCACCCGGTACAAGCACCTCATCCGAAATACCAAAAGAGGAGCAGGAGCGAATAGGCTTATCACCCGGCTTAGTCAGGTTTTCAGTCGGTATTGACCACGACATCGAAAGAACATTTGACCGCATAAAACAGAGCATGATAGATTGCGGTGTGATTTAAATTGCAATAACTGTGATTTGTGTGATTAATGTGTTTTATCAAATCCCATCTCTAAAAATAGGGGCGGGTTTGTGTAAAAATATATCATATCAAGTCAATAAATCCTTGCATTTTTGGAATAATAGTATTATTTTTAATATATATTAAACAAACAGATAAATATTTCCTAAATTGTTTTAATTTTAAATGGGTGTCTTATGAGATACAATTATTTAATCAGTTCTTTTCTTCTCCTTTCATTACTTTTATTTTATTCATGCTCTTCTACAAAAACATATACTGAGACTACAAAGGCAACTGAGTTTGAGCAACCTTTTCAAGATAAGATATTTCAAAGTGATGAAAAATATTTCCGTTCACATCAATCTGGAAAAAGTCCAGATCTTGCTATTTCAAAAAAAATTGCTTTACAAAATGCAAAGTCTGAATTAGCAGGAAAAATACAAACTTTAATTAAGACAGTTAATAACCAATATACTAATCAAAGGTCAATTGTTAATAAACAAGAGTATGAAAATAAATTTGAAGAGTTGTCAAGAGAAGTTATTGAACAAGAATTAGTTGATATTAAAACAATTGGTGAAAAAACTTATAAAGAAAAAGATGGTAGTTTTACTTATTGGATTGCAATTGAAGTGCCTAAAGATACAATTTTGAATGGAATAAATAACAAAATATCAAATAATCAAAGACTAAGAATTGATTATGATATGAATCAATTTGAAAAAATATTTAATGATGAATTGAAAAAATTAGAAAAATAGAATTTAAAGGCTTTAATATGTTAAGAGTAAGAATATTCATCACAATTTTATTCTTTTTATTAGCATTAATTAATGTAATCTGTAAAGATATCATTGAAGTTACCGGAGTAAAAGGGTGGTGTGAAATAAAAAATATCACACGTGAAGAAGCTAAAGAAAGGGCTATCATCGAAGCACAAAAGGAAGCTTTAAGAAAAGCCAAAATTCCTGAACAAATATCAGTATCTGGTATTTTGCTAACAAATCAAGATAATAAAAATTATTTACAAATCTTTGAAGAAGTATCTACTGTAGAGATTAATGGAGCTATACTCGAATATCATATTGTAACGGAAAATGAAATAATAGATGAATTTAAGAATATGATTTCTGAAGTAGAAATAAACGCAAAGGTTATAAAATATGAATCAAAAAAAGACCCATCCTTTGATTTTAGAGTTGAAGGAATTAAAAAACTATATCAAGATGGTGATGCTCTAAATTTTTCTATTACACCAGCCCAAAATGGTTATTTGAAAATTTTTAATTTTAATGATTCAAATTGTATTTTACTTTATCCATTTCAAAATAATATTGATACAAATTTAAATGATGAAATAGAACATTTATTTTTAAAAAATCAATTATGCAACTTCCCTGTAAAAGAATTTATTGGTAATAAAAAAAATGAAACAGGATTTACTATGGAAGCTCTTACAGAGGATGAGAATAATTATATAGTTATAGTGTTTACTAAACAAAATTTACCTTTTATTGAAAATGCTACTGTAAATAATTTATTAAAATGGATATACTCCATACCACCAGATCAAAGAGCTGTTAAATATTTTCAATTTATAATTAAAACATAAAATTATGAAAAATATTTATAAAATGATGTGTATTCCAATGATTATAATTATTATGTTCATTTCTATAACAGATTGTAGTACTGTACCAAGTTATGATAAAAAAATAATTCGCGAAAATGAAGTTATTGAATTTCAAGAACCAAGTTATACTCATGGAATAGATCCATACGTATCAACGGCAATTATATTGGGAGGAACTATTGGTGTATCAATTGCTTTATATAATTATGGTTATCGTAATCCTGTAGAATTTAAACAAAATGATGGTAGCCTAAAGAAGGAACAAGGTACAACAGGATCTTTGTATGCAATTTCAGGTGCCATTATTACATTACTTGGCTTAGGTATACTTCTTGAAAAAATTCTAAAGTACGATGTATCAGTTAAACATGGCTACGAAAAAGACTGGTTAAGAAATTACAATGACGGATTAAAAAACTACTATGAAAGGTTAAATTTTATTAATGCAAATTTTCTACCTTCAAATAGTGTTTCTACAATTTTTGCAACTACCCGTTCAGGAAATGTAGTACAAAACACTAATAATAAATCAACTGTTACTGAATCAAATACAAATTATTCAAAATTTATAACCAATAATATTGGTACTTGGAAAGGCACAGGAAACCAAATTGATAATAATAGCAAATGGGATATAGAAATAAAAATAATAAATGAAAAACAAATATTGATTTCTTATCCTACTTTGCGTTGTGGTGGAAATTTAAAATTAATTAAGCAATCAGATGTATCTGCAGAATTTGAAGAATTAATTGAATATGGTAAAAATAATTGTGTAAACAATGGAAAAATTTTATTAACAAATGAAGGTTGGTCTGCTACACAATTTAGATATTACTTTAAAGATGGTAAATATGGGGCTTATGGTCAACTTTTTAAGGTCGAGGGTAAAGAGCAAGTTAAAGCCAAAGGTAAAGAGCAAGTTAACGGTGATAGTAAAGCACAAATTAATGATGGTGGTAAAGAGCAAGATAAAAATGTAAATATTTTTCAAAAATCTAGAATAATAAGACAACCTGGCATTACTTCTTTTGATATAAGTCCAGATAATAAATATATTGTTACTAGCTCTGAAGATAAAACAATTAAATTGTGGGATATATCGACAGGAGATATAGTATATACATTATTTGAACCTACTGATGAACTTACATCAGTTTGCTTTAGTTCTGATGGTAAATATATATTTAGTGGTACTACCTCCCAAAAATTGAGTAAATGGGATGCTACAAACGGCTACTTTTTATTTGATATTTCGAAAGGAATTGATAATAGATACGATTATTTTGAGAATTATATTTTACAAATTAAGTGTTCTATTAACGGGGATTATTTAAATGTTGGAAATGGATGGAATTTCGGATTTTATTCTATAGATTTAAAAAATGGTAAAAAATATAATTTTAATACGGAGAATAAGATTTCTATTTATAATTTGGATATTGATAATAAAAATAACATAGCAATAGTATGTTCAGAATTATCTACATCAGATAAACAAATAAGAATCCTCAATTTTCCTTCATTAAATATTTACAGAACATTTAAAATGGAAGGCGAACCAACTGATGTTAAATTTTCACCAGATGGAAATTATATTTTTTGTAGTAGCAGATATATCAAAAAAATTAGTATTTTTAAAATTTCAAATCAACAATTAATTGATGTTTATAATACGCCCTATGAATTCAATTATTCTGTTGATATAAGTCCAGACAGTAAATATTTAACAACAGCTTCTAATAAAGATGGTTATCATTCACTAAATCTACTACAAGGAGTAAAGGACAAGTATATTGATATTGATAATGAAATATTAATCTGGGAACTTAAAACAAAAAATAAAATATATTCAATTCCAGGTAAAGGTTCAATATATAAATTAAAATTTAGTTCAAATGGAAAATATTTAGTTGCTCAATATTACAATATATTAAATATATATGATGTTAGTTCGTTAAATATAGATCCCAAAAAGGATTTTACCGAAGGTTTAGATCCAAAACCTGATAATCAAGGACCAATTATAAAAGAATCTGACATTGACACAGAAATACCAATAACTAAAAATTATCAACAAAATACTTATGCATTAATAATAGGTAATGAAGATTATACAATTCATCATAAAAATTTAAGCTCTGAAGAAAATGTAAGATATGCAAAAAAAGATGCTGAACTTTTTAAAAAATACTGTGTTAATACATTAGGTATTCCAGAAGAAAATATAACATTATTAAAGGATGAAATAAGTACAAAAATAGAGCTTGAAATTACTAAACTTTCCCAAAAAGCAAAATATCAAAGTGGAGTGAAATTAATATTTTATTATGCAGGACATGGTGCTCCCGATATTGAAAATAGAGAAAGTTATATTCTTCCTGTTGATGTTAGTGATGCAAATATTAATCGTGGTATTCAATTATCGCAGCTATTCAATACTTTAACTGAATATTCTCCAATTAGGGTTACAGCTTTTATTGATGCTTGTTTTAGTAAATCTCTAATAGCATCAAGAGGTGTTAGAGTTCAACCAAAACCTAATACATTGTATGGTAATATAATAGTTTTTTCTGCTACTTCTGAAATACAGGAAGCTAATTATTTTGATGAACAACAACATGGTTTGTTTACTTACTATTTAATAAAAAAGATTAAAGAAAATAAGGGTAATGTCACTTATGGTGAGCTGTTTGATTATTTGAAGCAATATGTACCTTTAAAAGCTTATGAATTATTTTACAAGGAACAAAATCCAGGTATTGAAGCAGGTTTTGGTATCAAACCATTTTGGAGATCATTTAAATTTAATGAATAAGAATATAATATAATTAATTTTTAAAATCTTTTTAAAACCATTTTCTTTTTATATCAATTCTCTGTTTTATCTTTGTCCCGCATGTTCTTTGACTTTGCCGGGATGTATAGCACTATCTTTAGTTAGTGGCAGATAATATCAAATCATACATTGACTTAAGTCACAAATTTGAACATAATTAATAAAAATGATTGATAAAAAAAATGCTGGATGTGCACATTGAATTCCTTCATTCTTTAGAATTTACCTTATGTTTTTGAACAGAGGAAAAATCATGTCAAACCTGCTCAAAATGCCCATTTCTGCACAGTTTTGGCTCAATATAACCAAAAACTCTGTGATAATATGTGCAAAACTCAGCGATACTCTGTGAAACAACTATTTATTCCCGACGGGAAAAGCGTGGTGGCAGTGATTTGTTTTCTACTAATGTTTAATCACTATGTGATAACAAAGGTTATACTAAATGGATTCTGAAATAAATTCAGAATGACAACCAACAAAAATTAAACACTCAACACTCAACACTTAAAACTTAAAACTTAAAACTTAAAATTCGCTATCCCGCTTGTCTCACCCACTTAAACAAATCCTTCAAATTCGGTTTTTTGCCGTACATCAAAATACCCACCCTGTATATGCGTGCCGCCATCCAAACACACCCGTAAAATGAGCCGAGCATCAGCACAATAGATGCAATGATTTGCCACAAAGGTACAGGCGTAGCCGCCACACGCACCATCATAAGAATCGGAGTGAATAATGGGAACAATGATAATACAATAGAAATTGTGCTCTCAGGATTAGAAATAACATAACCAACTAAAAGAATAGGAATGATTATTGGTATCATTATCGGAAATTGCAACTGCTGTGCATCCGACTCCTGGTCAACAGCCGAGCCGACAGCGGCGAATAATGTTGCATAAAGAAAGTATCCCGAGAGGAAGTAAAAAATAAATGCGATAAAAATCCATGGCGATATACTTGGTATTTCAAATGAAGTTGGCATCATCATATTCTGATTTTGATTCATCATCTGCGACTTGAGCAACTCGGGGTCGCTTACCATTCCACCAAGCATAGGTGCAATTAGATAGAGTAAAATTCCGGAAAGTATAACCCAAAATAATACCTGAGTCAGCCCGACAGCACCAATGCCAATCACTTTACCCATCATTATTTCAAACGGGCGGGCAGAGGAAGCGATTACCTCGATAATCCTGTTTGCTTTTTCCTCAATCACACCTCGTGAAACGAAGCTGCCATATAAAAGCATTAACGTATAAATGATAAATCCGAAAACATATCCCACAACTGCATAAGCCTCCGCATAATCCTTTTCTGTTCCTTCCTTCGTGATTTTCTGTGTGTTAATATTAACTCCTTCCTCGACGAGTTTGATTACGCTGATGTCAACTCCCGCTTCACGCAGTCTTTCTTTTCGGGCAACTTCCCTTACATTGGATTCCAGGGTATTCAAAAATCCGATTCCACCTCCCCCCATTGTGTAAACATCTGCTTTGCCTCTCTTGAGAAAATCTTTTGGTATGACAAGGTATCCGTCCAATTTTCCATTCAGAACTTCTTTCCTTAATGTTTCAGGTGTATAGTTAGTGAGAAAGTATTTTGAAGTATCACTGTTGACTATATCTTTCCCGAGTTTTTCGGTATAATCAACGATTGCGATTTTTCTTTCTGTACTGTCCGCACCGAGCATAGTAACAAGTATTGGAACAAATATCACGGCGAGAAGGAGCAGTGGACCAAGTATAGTAGCGATGATGAAGCCTTTTGTTTTTACCTTTGTCAGGTATTCATGCATAATAATAGTTTTAATCTTGCTTGTCGAGCTTTTAGGATTCATTGTCAACTCCCTGCTTAGTTACAACATCAATAAAAATTTCGTTGAGGCTTGGTTCGGCAAGCTCGAATTTATAGATATTATTTTTCTGAGAAGCTTTATTCAAAAGCTCCATTGGTTTCAGTCCGTCAGTAATTCTGAACTCTGCACGGTTGTTTGAGCGGTTAATATATTTAATATTGGAAAACTCATTCAGGAATGAATCATCTCCGTCCCACTCCATGATGATTGTATCTCTGCCGTAATTCTTTTTTATTTCTCTTACCATGCCCGACAGAATCATTTTACCCTTATCAATCAGACAGATGCTGTCGCAGAGCTGTTCTACCTGCTCCATGATATGAGTAGATAGTATAATTGTTTTTCCTTCTGTTTTCAAGTCACTAATAATTTTCTTGATTATCTCGGTGTTGATTGGGTCAAAACCAGAGAATGGCTCGTCTAAAATCAATAAATCCGGATTATGCAAAATTGTAGTAATGAACTGAACTTTCTGCTGCATGCCTTTTGATAGTTCCTGAATTTTTTTTGTTTCCCATGTTTCGGCATCAAGTTTTTTCAGCCATTTTCTTGCTTCTAATTGAGAATCGGAGCGGGTCATTCCTTTGAGCTGTCCGAAATAAATTAACTGGTCAATCACCTTAATTTTCTTGTATAAACCTCTTTCCTCGGGAAGGTATCCAATCCTGTTTTGCTGGAGTGAGCCTACTTTCTCGCCGAATAAACTAACTTCACCTTCATCAGGTTTTAATATGTTTGTCATCATTCTGATTGTTGTGGTCTTGCCGGCACCGTTGGGTCCAAGCAATCCAAACACAGTGCCTTGCCCGACAGAAAATGAAACTTTGCTAACAGCTTCAAAATCACCGAATCTTTTAACAATTGAGTTTACCTTAAGAATATCCATAATGCTCCGGAAAATTTAAATCATTTTATCAATTACGCAAATTTATAAAATTAGTTGCAATAATGAATTGAATTGATAATTGAAAATTAACAATGTATAAAGTAGGAGCAGACCTGTGTGTTTGTCCTTATACCTACCGTGTCATTTCGTGCTTGACACGGGATCCATAGTCGGAAATCCTCATCAATAATATTTTTATCACAGAGTTAAACCTGGTTTCGCACGGAGTATCACAGCGAAAAACCTCAATCCTACGTCAAGCAGAGAATGTTTTCTTTATTCTATTTCCTATTTTCCATTTCCGTTTTATTTTATCTTAACTACCGGAACACAAACAACAATTTGGTTTGGATAATAAGCTTCCAGCTTGCAATAGTAAATCTGCTGAGATAAATTTGAAGATACCAAACTATGTTTATGATAACCGCTGTCATAAAATTTATTATCTATAATTGATGAAATAAGCCTGCCATTCAAATCATAAATTCCGAGTGATACTCTTCCTGCCTGCAGCAAATTAAACTCAACAATAGCATTGTCGTCAATCGGATTAGGAGAGACTTTCAGAATTGTATTCATGAAATCAAAATTATCTTCTACACCATTGAAAACCGAGTTTAACTCGCCGGGTGTTCCATGCTGAACCAATGATGATTTCCAGCTTTCCGGTTTTGAATTGTCGAGTGTGGGATTGATTAATTCAAGTGTGGCACCTGTGCCGTCAGGTTCTTCGGGCCAGGGTAATTTATCATCATAAGTTACTGAATCAATAATTAAACCTTCCTGATTAAATAGCCTGAGTAGTTCACCGGCAGCATTCAGACCAAATTCAAAATTACCGATGAAATTTTGAACTGAAGGATATTTTGATGAGAATTTTGCTTTATCTCTGCATATAACAAGATAACCGTCTTCGGGAATTATCGTTCCTTTTGGAAAAACAAATTTGTGTGCATCATCCAAATCTTTGAAATACCAATCCGAAATATCGGCATCCATTTTTTCGGGATTATAAAATTCGACCCAGTCTCCGCAATCAAA
This sequence comes from Bacteroidota bacterium, assembly GCA_021824625.1. Classification (GTDB taxonomy): domain Bacteria; phylum Bacteroidota; class Ignavibacteria; order Kapaibacteriales; family UBA2268; genus XYC2-FULL-35-21. The sequence goes on from JAKAKE010000045.1 coordinate 10,568, forward strand.
ATCAGTTGAAGAATTATAATTGATTTCATTTATAACAATCCGGATTTGGCTTGAGTTGAAAGGTATTGCACCTAAATCTGCTCTGGAGCCATCCGGGTCTTTGGGGCTTGCAGGGTCTCCGGTATTTATGCAGGGCGAATTTCTTTTCAGGTTGAAATTATTATTTGCAGGATTCTCCAACTCAGGTTCATCCACTATATTACCAACTCCGACATTCAAAGAATCAATATTTGAAAGTGAGTAAGTTACTGTTGCTTTGGATTTCTCATCAACATCGAGTGTTTTGGTTTTCGAGTTTGCAAAAATTGTATTTTTTATTGTTGTGAAACCACCGCCGAAACCGGAATTTTTTTCATAACATTTTATACCGTAATTATTGTTATAAAATGTGTTGTTGACTATGTTAGCTTCTGCACTGTCCTTAATCCCAATTCCAATTGAATTGCCTGCAATAATATTTCTTTCTACTGTAATATTTTTTGCACCTCCGAAATTTTCATTACCGATTGAAATACCCTTATCAACCGAATTGAATATTTTATTGCCTGAAATAACAATTGCATCACCTCCGTTTAAATCAATTCCATCATCAGTCGAATTTGTTATCAGGTTATTCCTGATATATCCGCTACCGACATCAATATATTCGACAGGGTCAATAATCCTATCAAAATATGAATCCTCGACAACTGAAAATGGAGTTCCAAGTAAAATCATCCCTTCGGGTAATAATGTCCCATGACCGGCTACTGAACATCTTTTCATGGTAAAGTTACATCCCGAGCCATGAATTGAATATTTATATATTTCTTTATTAAATTTGAATTTAGAATCTTCGATCAAAACATCAGTGTTTGTTAAAAAATGTATAAACACATCTGTAAATTCAGCAAATTTAACCCACGAATTACCACTTCCGTTTTGAACGGTAATCAGATTTGATGTTGTATCATCACTTATTGATTTTACTATAACAGGCTCATCCTTTGTTCCTTCTATTTTCAAAGTACCTTTTATGTCAACCTGAGAATTATTAAGTATAAAAAGTTCAACACCGGGGTTGATTGTCAATGTAGCTGTATTTACAACTTCCATATCACAATCAATTGTAAATGGTGAGCCTTCTTTTGTCAATGTTGTGTTTACTGTAATCGGACATTGAAGTGTCGTTCCGTTTTTAAAAGTGAATTTGTTGTAATTATCATACCCATCGGTTTCATACTTATCATATAAAGCTGAAACCTTCCAAAAATATGTACCCTCTTTGAGTTCAGACTTATTGATTGTATATACAGTATCTGTAAGATTGTCAATCCACTTTGTTTTGGAAGAATCAAGCAGATAAAAATCTGTTGAATAGATTAATTTATATTTTATCATTCCATTTTCAGGGAACGTGCAAGGATGCCATACTAATTTTACATTACCTGTATAAGTACCATTCGTCGGTTCTACTCTGAAAACCCTCGGTACAACCGGATATTGTTTGTTTAATTCGGAATACCTGGCTTGAATAAAATATTTGTTCATTCCAATTCCAGCCATCCATTTTGAAGTATCGGAAATATTATCCCGATTGTCTTCGATAACTGATTGTGTTAATTCTGAAATCAGACTGTCAATGATTGGGAAAATATGATTTTCATTAAATACTTTACTGCAAATAGTGTCAATCCTCTTTTGGACATCAGAGAAGATTTGTCCGGTCAGGAATGACTTCTCATAAACAGGATTATCGGGTCTTGACGAACTGCTGTTATACAGATTGTTGGGCCACCATGCCCCCAATGATTTGTCCATATCCCAGGGTAATATAAACCATTTTCGCGTGCCATACATATCATTATACATGAAATAATTATGATAATATGTGCTTGTATTTGCAATCACAATATTCAAAGCAAGAAAGTTAATCATTTGCTCGTAATCAAATAACTCGTGGGTCAGGTTATAGTAACTGCTGTCCGGCTCATAGTGCAGTTTTTTTATTAATTCTGCAAGGTCTTTGGTTCCTGTTCCGGCATTCGTTTTCTTTTCCCACCCTAATTCTAAATTATCCCAAATGCTCAGGCATGAAAGATTTTGAAGTGACGCCTTATATAAATTTCCATCCGGATTTATATCTCTATCTTTGAGAAATCTTTTACCAACCTGCTCAATTTTTAAATATAATCCATAATATACTCCATTGATATATAATCTTGCATGAGATGTCTTGTAACAATGCTGGCCTGCTTCATTCATTATCCTGCTTGATAAATATTGCCTCATATAAGACTTGTCACCGTATTCGGCATTAAAATTAAATTCATAAATACTGTCCAGAAAGGCTTCTCCGTTAAATTTGACCTTCAGTGACTTTTTGGGATAAGCCCTTGTATCCTGGCCATGAATCCTGATTTGCACATCCTGCCAGATTTTACCATTGAAGGTCAATGTGGCATCAATGTATATATCCTCATTGTATTTATCGTATATTTCCTGAAACTTTGCCGGGTCACATGTTAAATAATATTCATCCACTGCGAATGATTTTCCGGTGCTTATCAGTGCAATTAAAATTGCCAGAATAATATATGATTTCATTTATTTTCTCCTTAGTTGCAGAATTTTATAATCTTATAAATTAATTTGTTTTTGTTTGTAGTAAGAATACAAAGATAAATACCATTACCCACAGTATTTCCGGTTTCATTAGTTCCATCCCAGGTAAATTCATTAATGCCCGACGATAAGAAATCGGTTGTTATCGTCTTTAACTTTTGACCTAATAAATTTTGAATTTCTATCTCAGCCTTTTGTGTTTTTTCTACTATGGCTTTTATAATTATTTTATCTTTAAATGGATTGGGATAGCACGATAAATTATTACTCCAAAATTCCCGGTTTGCGGTATCTCCGATTTTATCGAAATTAGCTGTAATACTCGATTCACTTAGTAAATTTATTGTTTGCTCAGGAGCTGTACTATCATTCAAAGTCATGGATGTTTTCCATCCACTGAACGCATATCCCGCACCGGGTATAGCATGAATTGTAAAAGGTATTTTATTGAAATAATATCCTTCCCAGGGGAATACTGAAATATCGAGTGTGTTAATTTTTATTTTTCCTGCACCCTTGATATTAATATTAAGTGCAATCTTATAAGAACTATCCAGGTTAAAGAATTTGACAATATGTTCCCTCTGCCAGCCTGCTCTTTCATTGATAAAATTTCTCATACTGCTGATTTTATCCTGCCATTTTTGATAACTGATTCCCCATTTATCAATATGTCTTTGCATTTCAGGTTCAATTCCTTCTACAAGACTGTCAAGTAAATTATTTAACCTGTACGGAAGAAAAACACTGTTCATCAAGTCGGCAAATTTATTAATGAATCTTTCCCTGACCTGTTTATTTTCAAGTATCTTTAAAAATAACTTTGTGAATCTCGATGTATCGGGTTTGAACGCATCTTTCATTACATCATAACTTGGCAAAGCTCCCATATACCCGAAAGTCCAGTCCAAATCATGCAGCATCCACCTCCATTTTCCGTCATAATTCACGGAATTCCAAACTTTGATGTTGTTCCAGGGCCAGTCCATGTTATTACAGTAAATTTCCAATGAAAGATAATCAATCAGGTTCTCAATATCAACCAGACTGTCAATCGTTTTATATGATTCGGCTGTTGACATATCGCAACCGAATATTTTACTTTTCATATCATCATATTCATCAATTCTGCCGTACATAATAAACTCATCCTGGTCAATAAGATTTATACTTTCAGGAGACACATGATAATTCTTACTTAAATAAAATTCATCGAGTTTTTCCCTTAAATCGTAAAGCCCCCAATACCTGCCGTTCAGAAAAGAGACATAAGGACGGTATTTTGCCATTCTTTGAGAGGGGATTTGTTCGGAAATTACTGAACATAATGCATCTCTTAATTTTGAATCCTGCCAGTCAATTCCCGAATTTCTGAAAATTATTCCATTGAATTCATTGAGGTAATTATTACCATAAAATGGAAAC
>JAKAKE010000045.1:14606-23291 GCA_021824625.1 Bacteroidota bacterium
TATCTTCCTCGTGAAGTCAGTTTTAACGATTTTTGAGCATAAGTACGGGAATTTCCCCCGTGAACACTTAACCCTGTATGACTTGTAAAAACTCTGTTCTTTTGATTATCAAAAATCTCGAAATTGCCTTCAATTTCCGGAGCGGGCCAAATATTATGATTATTAAAGATGCCTGAAACAGTGTCCCATAGCAATTTGGGGCTGATTGCTAAAGATATTACAGGCAGCGTACTACTGTCATTCAATATATATGTATTGACTATTTCTTTTGATGGAAATGAATTTAACTGGAATGCTTTTGCCCTGATTACTACAGAACTGTCAATCACGATATAGTTATTATCATATAATGTTGATGTATCAGATACTTCAGTTCCGTCAGTTGTGTACCTGATTTGCAAATTCGGAGTAGTGTTTTCAAATCTAATTAATAATTGGTTATTGTACCATCCCGCAGGTATATTGAATTTCGGTTTTTCCGCGTAACCTGAATTACCTTTTTGGTTAGTGTTACCGGGAGTTGATGGTGAAAAATACTCTCTCGCAACATTACCGTCAGGATACCTTCCATAAGAAACATCTGAAGTAAGAGCAGGAAAACTCATAGAATCTGATAATTTTCCATCTGTGTTCCATAAGTATAATGTTTCTCCATTTGAATTCAATTTGAAGTCTGTATGTAACTCATTTGAATAATAACTTTTTCCTGTTATATCAGTATTTATTTCAGCAACTGACAATGTATCAAAATTCAGAGTTTTTCCATTTAAAATAAAATCCGATATTGCAGCCCTTGCCAACATATCTTCTTTAGACGATGAAACGGCAATACCAACAAACATAGAAACTGGAGCAGGGTAATAATAAACTTTTATTACAGACCAATGACCTCCTAAATCCTTTGTAAAACCATATACGGAATCTCCCTGCCTTTTCAGTCTGACCCATCCGTTAGGATATTTGAGTTTGAAAATAGTAAGAGGTGCTGATTCCGGATAAGTTCCATCTTCTTTCCTAAAAATAAATGTAAAATTATCAGGATTAAAGCAAAATACTCCTGCAAATTTGCTCCTGTCATCAAAACTTTCACGCATTATCAGACCTGCCGAGCCGTTTATATATGCATTTCGTAAAGAATGTACCCGCATTTGTATATCGAAATCACCCGCTATTTTCAAATATTCGAATCTGAATCCATCTTCATATTCATACTGATTGATTCCTTCACCACCAGCTTCAATTATGTATTTATTCGATTCTGTACGGTTTTTATCGGAAGCAAATACCAATAATCTTTCACCTGCATTGAGAGAAGTATCAGGAAATTTCCATGCACCGGAAAAGCTGTTTTTGTCTGAAATCCTGTATCCTTTAAGGCTCAACCGCGAAGAGGAGTTATTATAAAGTTCAATCCAATCGGGTGATTCATTGTCTTCATCGAAAGTAGATTGATAGCTCGACGCGATTATTTCGTTTATTAGAACTTGGCTCTGGCACAGAGCTGGGAATGCAACTGTCATTACTATTGCAAAAGCATAGATAAGCCTGTAAAACATTTCTTTCCTCTTATTAATTATACACCTATTGGTGTATCAATCTTTCATCAATTCCTTTTTATTGTCCTACAAACTTATTAATTACCTGAGAATAATTTTATACTTTTTGAAAATTTGTCGCTTTATTTATAATAATGACACATTAGATGCAAAAAGGTCTCAGAAAACAGTGAAAAATTATAAATTGATGATGAATAATTGGGTATTTAATTATATTATAATTGAAAAGTTAACTGAAATTATCAGTTATTCACTATTCGTTATTCGCTATTCACTTTTTTTAATGTAACCTAAATCATTTTTTCTCGTATAAAGAACAAAAGGGAAATCAATCGAAATAATAAAAGGGAATAAATATGAACAAGACATCAAACCTCAGAATTTTCGCAATAGCTTTTGCAATTATTCTTCTCTTTGCCTCAAAGATTTTTGCAGTTGACAATGAGAAATGCAGTGAATTGAAAATCAAGACATCTGCAATTAGCTGGGAATCCAAAAATATAATTGAATCGAACCTGAGCGGAATGCTCGGAGTTATTGATTCCGACCTCGACCTGAATTCAAAAATTCTAACTGTAAAAATTAACAGCGAAAAGACAAATTGCGATAATATACTTAAATCAATCAGAAAGCTCGGATACGATGCCGAACAGGTTTGCAATGATGTGAAGGATAATAACGGTGCAGACAAGACGGAAAAAGAAGGAGAAAAAGTTCATGATTCATTCGAGTAATTTCTGATTTGCATTATAGCAATTGTTTAATATAAACGATGCTCACATTACCTCGATTCCCGCCTTAAGCGGGAATTTTTTTTTTACAATATAAACCTGCTCAGGTCACTGCTCTTTACTATGTCTTTGAGCTTGTCATTGACGAGCTTGGCATTTATATTGAATGCATCCTTTTCGATGTTGTCGGGTGTGTTGTAAAGTATGTCTTCAAGTAGTGTTGTCAGTATCGTGTGCAGACGTCTTGCACCGATATTGGTAACTTCGTCGTTCACCTGTGCCGCAATCGAGGCAATTTCTTCTACGGCACTGCTGTCGAACTCTAATTTAATCCCTTCGGATTCAATCAATGCCTGGTATTGCTTTATTAGTGCATTTTCGGGAATTGTCAATATCTTGATGAAATCATCTTTTGTCAGGCTTTTCAGTTCAACTCTGATTGGGAACCTTCCCTGTAATTCGGGAATCAGGTCGGAAGGCTTTGACACATGGAAGGCTCCTGATGCAATAAATAGAACATGGTCGGAACGAACCTGTCCGTACTTTGTGTTAACACTTGTACCTTCGACAATAGGCAGTAGGTCTCTTTGCACGCCTTCCCTCGAAACTTCGGGGCCTGAGCCGCTTGCACCGCCGCGTGATGCAATCTTATCAATCTCATCAACGAAGATAATACCTGAATTTTCCGCTCTCGATATTGCTTCTTTTACAACGGCATCCATGTCAATCAGTTTTTCCACTTCTTCTTTTTCCATGAACTTGAGAGCTTCGCTGACAGTCAGCACCCTCTTCTTATTCTTTTTGGGAAGGATACTTCCGAACATATCCTGCAGGTTCATACCCATTTCATCCAGACCGATAGGACCCAGCACCTGAAGCGAAGGTATCTGGTCAATCATTACTTCAATTTCAATCGTTCTTTCGTTCAGTTTTCCGTTTTTCAGCATCTCACGAAATTTTTCGCGTGTCTTTGCATTTTCTTCTATATCTGTATCGGTGGCTGTATCGAAAGAAGGGCTTTTCTTAACCGGAGGAATCAAAATGTCGAGCACCCTGTTCTCTGCTGCTATTCTTGCTTCTATCTGTATTTCAGAACTCTTTTCATCTTTGACAATTGAAACTGCTCTTTCAACCAAGTCACGTATCATTGACTCAACGTCCCTGCCCACATAGCCAACTTCAGTGAATTTTGTTGCTTCGACTTTAACGAAGGGAGCACCTGCGAGCTTAGCCAGTCGGCGTGCTATTTCAGTTTTACCCACCCCTGTCGGACCGATTAAAATAATATTATTCGGGAGTATCTCATCTTTTATTTCGGATGTAACCTGCTGTCGTCTCCAGCGGTTTCTCAGTGCAATCGCCACAGCTTTCTTTGCGTTGTCCTGTCCAATGATAAATTTATCTAACTCGGAAACAATCTGTATGGGTGTTAGCTGTTTGTTGATAGTTTCATTATCAACGACATTTTTAATTATTTTCTTTTGCTTATCGGATAAAACCAAGTCGCTAATATCGTTCAAATTAGTTTTTTTCATAATTAATTTAGATTATAGTTCTTCAATTGTAATAACAGAGTTTGTGAAGATGCATATTTCACTTGCAATCTTTAGTGATCCCTCGACGATTTCCTTTGCGGTTTTGTTTGTATTTGTCAGCAGGGCACGCGCTGCTGATAGTGCGAAAGGTCCACCTGAACCGATCGATATAATTCTGTCGTCAGGCTCGATAACGTCTCCTGTCCCGCTAATCAGGAGTGCATTAGTTTTATCCATTACTGCAAGCATGGCTTCAAGCCGTCTGAGGTATCTGTCTGTTCTCCAGTCTTTGGCCAGTTCAATTGATGCTCTGTATAAATTTCCGCTGTGTGCTTCGAGTTTTTCTTCAAATCTCTGGAGTAATGTAAAAGCATCTGCAGTAGCTCCCGCAAACCCTGCGATAATCTTATCATTATATACTTTTCTAACCTTCTTCGCATTATGCTTCATCACTGTATTATTAAACGTTACCTGTCCATCCGCTCCCATAGCGGCATGGCCATCTTTCAACACACCAATCACAGTTGTCGAATGTACTTCTGGAAAAAGTATTATATTATTTTTATTATTTTTCATTAGTAATAAGTATTTAGTAATTATTAATCCGTAATTATTCTCGTCTGAATGGTTTGAACCAGGTTTCACCAATGCTGAAATCAACTGTGAGTCTGCCGAATAATTCTCTTACCAGTCCTGATGCATCAATACCCCTGGAACCTATTGTAACAGCAAAATTCACCATAGCAGTACCTACTATCGGCATATCCATTCCAAAGGAACCATAATATTCATTTATGTCATTTCCAAAAATATTTACATTTAGACTCCTGTATCCGAATCCGATATTATAATTTACTTTATCGAGGAATTTTGCACTTATTGACTTGTTACCTAATCTTGAAATACCAAAAGACATTTGGGTGGAATTTTTATATTTAGGCATAACATTATTTGTATCAGTGTTATAATTAAAATTCGAAAAATCCTGGAATATCAAATCACCTGCAAAAAGGAATTTGTCAAGTGTATAGGATAAGCCAAATCCAAAAGCAGTAGGAATGTTTATTTGGTATTCGGGGCATTGAATAATAGTGTCCGTTTTTACAGTTAAATAGGTATAATATAATTTACTATTAATATTTGTTTGTGCATGGTTTTCAAGGTAAGCACCTATTCCAAGATTCTCAATACCTGAATAATAAATTCCTGCTTTATAACCAAAGCCAAAGAAATTATCGTCCCTTATGCTGACCGATGAATAAAATGCATTATGAGGGAATTCTGTTATTATTATCGTTTCAATCAATCCGAAAGTTGCAAATACTGATGCTCCAATGTCCAACCCGTCAAATAGTTCTATTGATGCACCAAGATAAGCATTGGATAAGCCTCCAATGCCACTGAAAGTAGTTTGAGCAAGTGCTTCTGATTTATCAATATCTACATAATTTTCTGTCCTGACAAGATAATTAACCGAACTGTAGGGATGAACTCCAAAACTGACTGACAAACCCATGGAAGTATCAACAGAAAAAATTCCGAGAATTCCGTCAAGCTTACCGTTATTCTGAAAAAGAGAATTGCCTTCATTACTGACATAATTTTGGTTAAACCTGTAACCTGCCTGAAGCCTTGATGACTTTGTCAGCGACCACATTGCGGGATTTCTCATATTGATTGCAAAATCCGATGGGACAGCAATTGAAGTTCCGCCGAGCGATTCATAAGCGGCATTTCCCCCCGGATAAATATCTCCAAATCCAAAAATTGAATAATTAGACCCTCCCTGAGCCAGTCCGGTTCTGGAGCCAGTCATTCCTATTACCATAATTAATATTACTAGTATTTTTTTCATTCGTAATTCAAAATTCGTAATTCGTAATTAATTAGGGTTTGCATCTCGTTTTTGGCCTTGTCGAATAAATAATTCTCAATGCAGGCCTTTTAGAAGTATCCGGTTCATTTATACCCCTGAATACCAGTTTATCAAATTCTCTGTATTCATTATTTAATCCCTCGGGCAAAAACACAAGTTCTCCTTTCTTTCCATGACTAACCCAATATTGCACGGCAGATGTGATGTTCGGAAATCTGTATAATTCTGGATTAAGAGTATCATTGCCTCCGGTATATTCACCAAAGTAACTGCTATATGTCGAGTTCGTATATAATCTTGCCGCCAAAGTAGCATCAAGGGTGTCATTTCCGTGATTTGATGCTAAGGTGTCTAAATATAAATCTAATTGGGCTATATGTATTGCCGCTTCATCGGGAATTGAACTCACATCAAAACTGAGCTTAAACCTGCCCGAAATTATACCCTGAATAGTTAATGATTTCTCATCGGGCGGATTTGAATTTGTTACTGAAGCATCAATTGCCGATGGCATAATCAGAGTATCGAGTGTATCCAGTGTTCTGTTATATGTTACTCTGATATATGGATGAACTCTCTTATCAGTTAAAGTCAGAGATGATAAAGAGCGAATTACAGTTGAGTTATCATCCGGCACCAATGCAATACCCCATATAGTTCCTGCTGTTAAAGTATCAGAAGCATCCTTGAACCACTCCGCAATTATTTGTTTGTCAAGCTGAATTGTAATCGGACTCATCGTGTCCTTTTGTTCTATTGTTGCGTTGAAAGTGCCGAGTACTTTAGTATAATCAAAATAATCCGATTGACTTCCTGATTGAAACAATGAATCCCAGTTAGATTGATTTGTCCAATACTTAACAATTTTATACACTTTAAATGATAATGCTGTTGGATTTGATGAATTTCCATAAGCATATTTCAGTAAAGGCAATGTGAGTGTAACCGAATCAATATCGGCTTCGGTTTTATCGCCAAGTGAGTTGGGAATGTCGGTAAATCTAATCAAAGAAACAGCTATAACATCGTTCGATTTTCCTATAAACATTGCACCTGAATTAAATATCTCGAGCCTGTGTATAAATGATTTCGAATCAACTATCAGAGTTGTGCTATCCGTGGAAATTGATTTTATTGCTATAGTGTCGAGCAAGAGCGAAGAACCCATGATTGTAGGCTCATCATTGCAGGAGACTATCAAAAATAACAGGGTAATAATTACCGGGATAAATAAAAGTCGTTTTTTTTTAATTATATTTTTTACCATATAAGAGGTTTTTATTGTCAATTAATCTTTTGTTATACTTTTGTAAATTTCATCATACTTTAAGACGGATTTATTCCATGAATAATCTCCGCTCATTCCATTTTGTATCAGCACATTCCATAATTCTTTGTTTTTGAATAAGTTTAGAGACCTGATTATTGAAGCTAATAAATCTCCGGATTTGTAATTTTTAAATATAATGCCATTTCCTGTCTTTGTTTCAGGATTGAAGTCATTCACTATTTCAGTTAAACCACCTGTTGCACGGACAATCGGAACAGACCCATAAGCAAGCGAATACATTGCGTTCAATCCGCATGGTTCGTATTCCGAAGGCATGAGGAACATATCCGAACCTGCTTCAATCAAATGTGCCAGCGGTTCATCAAAGCCGAATCTAACTTTAAGTTTCTTGGGATATTTCAACGATAAATCCTTCATTTCATTCCTTGCTTCCAGGGAGCCGTCACAGAGTATTACCATCTGAATGTCTTCCTGGAATATTTTATCTGCGGCTGATGTCAGGAGTGAAACCCCTTTCTGTTCGTCCAACCTTGTTACCATGCCAATCATTGGTGTATCTTCGTGATAATTCAAACCCGTTTTGATAGCAAGTGATTTCTTATTTGCCTGTTTGAAGTCATTGAAGTTATTCCCAAGTTTTTTGCTGATTAATAAATCACTTTTCGGGTCCCAGTTATATGTGTCAATACCGTTCAATATCCCTTTATATCTTTTCTTGTACTTCACAAGAAGAGCATTCAAATCGTTTGTGTGTTTGTTATCAGTTAAAATTTCTTTTGCATAAGTTTCACTGACGGTAGTTATGTAGTCCGAATGAATTAACGCACCCTTAACGAGATTTACCATCTTCTTATGTATTACATCGTTTTTTATTTTATTGGGTAAGCTTGTCAAATCAAATAGTTTCTCAGGAAATTCACCTTGCTGGTTAATGTTATGGAAAGTAAATACAAACTTTGTTTTCTTGAAATCTTTTGCAAATGTTGTTCTTGCCATTAAAGGAACCATAGCAGTCTGCCAGTCATTGCAGTGGATAATATCAGGAAACCATCCTAAAATCATGCAGGTCTCAATCACAGAGCGGCAAAAGAATATAAAGCGTTCGTGGTTGTCGGGATATATCTTACCGGTTTTAGCATCGTGATAAATACCCTTCTTAGCATCAAAGTATTTATTATTTGTTGTTATATATGCCTGAACTTTAGCCCTTGGATTATTTATGGATGAGGATTTTATAGTTGCAGGGTCTGAATGGCTCCCTATAGGAATCGGTACATCCCTAAGCCTGTTAATCTCATGTATCCGGTTCCTCCGTTCCGAGACACAGCCGTATTTAGGCAGCATAATCCTCATGTCATGCCCTAGGTCCCTTAATGCAAGAGGCAGGGAGTAAGACACATCTGCTACACCCCCGTATTTAACATAAGGGAGTGATTCGCTGGTTACAAAAAGAACGCTTAAAGGTTTTGCCATTTTTTTATTTTTTTATTAGAAATAAATTTCACAATTTACAAATTTAACTAATTTTTATCTTATATGAAACTATCTGTCTATAATTCAATGTTGTCACTTCTCTCATTTAATATAATTTCATCATATAATATTTTTCTATTTCTTTAGTCCTAACTCTTTTTAAATTATATAACAATGAAAATGTCAACCAATGATTTAAAACACAAATTAATAAATGCCGACA
>JAKAKE010000187.1 GCA_021824625.1 Bacteroidota bacterium
GTAAGTGTCATGCTGTGCGAAGTCGAAGCATCTCATTCGTGTAAGAGATTCTTCGTCGTTTCACTCCTCAGAATGACAAGCCTGTTCTTAGTCCTTAGGTATTTCATAGTTTCTAATGAATAATTTGGGTTGAAATTATTTATTTGATGTGAGAATCAGATAAAAATCAGGGGCAATTGGTGAATTTGCCCCTTTTTTTTGAAATTACTATTGAATATGTTTCAGTGCTTCCTCAGTTGCTTCTAATGATGGTTCTATTGAAAGAACATTTCCAACTGCACCTTTCATCCATTCATCGGGAAGTATGCTTCCCTGCTTGATGATTCTCTGCATTTCGGTTCCGAGATTCTTTCCTGCAAGAAATTTTTCAAGCTGGAACTCAATCAGATGTCCCAAAGGATATGCTGAAAGATACAATGGATAATCAATCATATGTGAATAGATAGCGAGAATAGGCTCGTCCTTCACTCCGAAAATCGGAGCATAGTATTTATTCCATACTTCTTTTGCAATTCTTATGACCGATTCTTTTAATTGTTCAGGAGTGGCATCGGGATTTGCATATAGCCATTTCCATACTTCAATATCAACAAGTGAGACGCCCATTATTTCAAAAGATGACCAGCAGTTATCTAATGTCATCAGGTATTCTTTATCAGGATTTGTTTCTTTTATGCCAAGAAGTTCAAGGTCTCTTTTTTGAAAAACAAATGCCCATGCTTCTGTAAATGCTGTGTTAGGAACTCCGGCAAGTATGTAATAATCAACATCCTGAAGTGATATAGTTTGCTCAACGTTATGTCCGAACTCATGAATAGCAATGTTATATCCTTTGTAATCCATTCCGTCTTTTCCAACTCTTGTTCTGAGATTGGAAATATCAGATTTCATCTCTGCTCCTGAAGCGTGTCCTGCACCACGTGACGGGTCAACCTGCACTTTAGATGATATATAAGCAGTTCTTTCAGGAGAAAATCCCAACTTTGTAAGTATTACAGGCAGTTCTCTTTGGAATGCTTCCCGTGTAGGATATTTTTGCTTAGTAGTTGCAGTTAGCTGTTCCTGTGATATTGAACTTCTGGCTTTGAAACCATCGTACCAAATATCGAATGGTTCGAGCTTTCTACCCAGTCTTTTGCTGATTAAATCTCCAACTTTTTTCATTGTCGGAGATGATATAAATTTCACAAACATTTCTTCTACTTTTTCCTGTGGTATTTCAAACTCCTGCTCAAATTTTCTTTTTATATAAGTCGGGTAATATGGACTGAATTTGTCAACTGCTTTCATAGCTTTGAAATTGTTAAGAAGAAATTTGTATCTTGTATTTGGTTCAGGCTTAAACTGAATATCTTTTCCGTCTTTTGTAACTTTATTATCAAAAGGATTCCATTGTACTTTCTGATTGTTGATTACATTCTCAGGTATCTCCTGAGATATTATTCTTTTAATTACTTCGTAAATCATTTTCTGTTTCTCGATTCCATCGGCTTCACCGTAATGTGATTTAAGTTCATCCCGCAAGCCCCAGTGGCTAATGAGTTTCATATCGGCAGGGAAAAAAGTCTTACCTGTTTTATCTATCAAATTACCCATGTAAATATTATATTCTGAAATGTAGGCATCTGCATCTGTCAGGCATTTTGAAATATTTTGGTTTATTTCAGCAGGTATTCTTGAATTAAAAATATCAGCCATACGTGCATAAGCCCATTGTTTTCTTGTCCATGATGGGCCATTCTTAATCTTTTCATCTAATGAGTAAAATGGGAAATTCAGAAGAATTTGAAATGCGATTTTATTTTTATAAAAGTCTTCCTCAAAATGAGCAGTCGGATCATAAGCCCCGAAATCCTGGTCTATCGGTAATTTCTCACCGATGTCGAGAGCAAGAGGCTTATTTAATTCCAAGGAGAGTTTTCTGTATAATCCTCTGATATATTCAAGATTAGTTTGAAGCCTGTTGAATAATTTGTCTAAATCTTCATCAGAATTAATAAAATGTTCGACACAGAATAACTTAAAATCTTCTGCTGTGCCGTCAGTCCGAACCCATAAGGAAGCGGATTGCTTCACGCCGCGCTCAATTCTAAATTCATTTCTATTGCCGTACTTATTCAGCAATTCCTTAATGGTGTTATCAATAGTTGTTTTATCAATTGAACTCATTTGTGAACCCTCCGTATCATCTGTCTTTTTGCATTGTGTAAAGATAAAAGCAAAAGCGAATAATAAAATAATAAATAATGTTTTCATGTTAGTTCCTGTCCATAATTTTACAAATTGGAATTAAGTAAAACATTAAATTATAAGATTTATTTTGAAAAGAAAACAGGGAAGTTGCAAATATTAATTGATTTTCAATTTTTTAACTTTCCTTCGAATCTTTTTTTGAATTGTTTCAAACGATGGTGGAGGCCCGGTTCTGACTTTTTTATTGTCTATGAATAATGCATCCGATATTCCCCATTCATTCAAAATGCTTCTGTCAGTTGTGTCGTATTCATTCACAACAACTTTATCTTCAAATTCCGAAATGGCTCTCTTTGCCCGCTCATAAACAAGGTTTTGAGCAGGGCACCAGCCGTTTTTAAATAAGGAAATATTAACTTTCCCATCAATTTTATCAGGTGATTTTTTCTGTTTAATTAAAGAGGGTTTTTGTGCATCTTTTGAAAACGGCTTCCAAAGCAATCGAATAATGCCATCTTTATCTACAACCTCAAAGCCATGCTTTTTGAACCAAGAAGCCCGTATAAAAAATGGCAGGCTAATTCCCCAAGCGACTATCCCTTTTGAATCAATTGTTTTTACATCATTTTCAGCGGCTTCTAATAATGCTTTTCCCATTCCTCTTTTTTGGAAATTGCCTCTTCCTTTTTTGTAGCCATGAACCCAGATACAAAGTATAACATACAAATCATTTCCTTGGATGAAAGTATGTTCGATAGGCATATATTGAATCATTCCGCCAATGGTTCCCTCATCATTCATAGCAAGTTTTACCCTAATACCTTTATCTTTTTGATTATTATACCACAATTCCTTGTGATTACCGGCACCCTTGATTTCATCTGACCAGTCTTCGAGACAGCAGTAATATAAAGGTTCATGTTGAGATGATAAATTTATTATATTCATATAAATCGGATAGTTTAAACAATAAAAAACATAATGATTTTATCACACAGTACAAAATAAAAAAAAATCAAAGGGGAGGACATTTTGATTATAAAATTAAATTTCTAAATTTTCAATTGTCAATTATAAATTTATTCTACGCCTATTCACTTGTGAATAAATACATTACGTCCTGAGGATTAAGATTTGCCTGAGCTTGGTAAGCTTCCTGAGCAAATTTTGGTGATTTAATGTAATTCAATTCAATTAAAGCTTCTTCATAAGTTTCAATTGGTGCGGCATCCCTTCTGCTCAAGGGGTGAATATCATCCATTTGAATACTATTCTCCAGCTTATTAATAGCAGAAAGTAGAATATCCTTCTGCCAGCTTGTGAAATCAGCACCCTTTTTTCCCTTTTCAATGCTGGATTTTGAAGTATCCCTAACCTGTTCAATGCTTAATTCGCCACTGCTGTTCAGGTTTTTTTCCACTTTTGTTATGTTTGTAATTTGCATATATCTTTGAATTATGATTAATAATATATTTACAAATAATTCAAATTAAGTGCCATTTAGAAGCCGGAAGGAGAGAAAAAGCACATTTTTTTTACATTTATTTTATTTTTTTTAATAATTATATTTTTTTTTTCAAGGTTATTAGTTAAATTTATCTTGGAACAAAACAATGTTAATCATTTGGGATTATGTTATGAAAAGAATTTTACTGCTTATTTCGATGTTGTTTTTTGCTGTGGCTTGCGCACCAAAAGAAAAAGAACTCACACCCGACCAGATTTCTATTGAAAAAAAAGCCATTGTAAAAGTGATGAAAGAATATAATGATGCTTCCGAAGCTAAGAGCTGGTCAAGACTTGTCGAAACACTGGCAAGTGAGGTAAGATTCTACGGCACTGATTCTTCAGAAGTAATCACTACTTTCGACGATTACAAAGATAAAATTATTAATCAGTGGAATTTATTCGATAGCCAGAAATATGGTGATATGACCAATGTGCATATTGAGATGGACCCTAATGCATCATTTGCTTCTATCATCTACGGTATTCCTTTCGATGTAACTATTGGTCAAAAAATTGCACATTTGTTTTTAAGAATCCAGAGAACTCTTAAAAAGGAAAATGACAAATGGGTTATTGTCAGTGGAATCGTTGGTTCAACAGATCCAAAACAAGCTCTACTGCTTCAACAGATTTTGGAAGAAAAGGCTGCAGCTCAGCAACCTTCTAAGTAATAGAAAATAATTGTATGAATAAGGTATATGCTATAGTTTTGCATATACCTTTTTTATTTTTTTAAAATTGAATTTTAATTATTTAAGGTTTTTATTAATATTATG
>JAKAKE010000001.1 GCA_021824625.1 Bacteroidota bacterium
TTCGCATCAGGCAAAGACTTGTACGGTTGGGAGGTTGACGATGCCTTCCGCCAGGTGATTATTGATGCTGGTTATGGCGAATACTTCACACACAGAACGGGACATAATATCGGTGAGGAAGTGCATGGAAATGGAGTAAACATTGACAACCTCGAAACCAAAGACGAGAGAAAAATTATTCCGGGAACTTGTTTTTCTATTGAACCCGGAATTTACATCGAGCATAAGGAAATCGGTTTCCGCACTGAGATAGATGCATTCGTTACCGATGACGGCAAGGTGAAAGTAGCCGGAGCTATACAGGAAACGATAGTGCCGATAATGGGATTGGTGTGAGGTATAAGTTTTATAATGTTAATTAAATACTATTAAATTCTTCATCAGTAACCATTGCTTGTTTTATTATACTTTTTAAAGTTCCTGAAGAAACTTCCCGATGCTTTGGTACGATAGTGGTTATTGTACCACCCTCGACAAATTTCGCAAACTTGATATGGCTACCTTTCTGTGATACAATAGTAAAACCGAGCTTTTCAAGCTTTCGTCTTACTTCTCTGAATAGCATGGGTTTATATGGTGGCATTTACCTCTGCTTCAAGCTGATAAATTTCAGGAAATATTGTAGCTGTTGGCTCCTCAAAGTGAAGTTCAATGGCTTCTTTGAGATTATTCAAGGCTTCATCTTTGGTTTTGCCCTGACTTGCAATCTCAAATTCGTTACAATGAGCAACGAACCAATTATCTTCCTGCCAAACCGAAGCAGTAAAATTTTTTTTAATCATAAATCCATCATAATGACAACTTTTTATTTAATCAACGAAAACTTAAAAATATTATTATTTTATTGGAAACGAAAAAAAACTTCGTTTCCTTCATTGTTGAGGCATAATGCTACGTTCATAAGTGCTTCAAATATTATTCAGCAATACCAAAATTGTGTTTTTTTGCATAATCCAATAATTTTTGAAAATTAGTTTCATTCATTTCGGGACAAACCAAATTATTATCTTTAATTATTCCTTTTAAATTGTCATTATTATAATGTAGTGGTGGGTCAATAATGTAAGGTGTGAAAATTTTTCCAACTGTGCGATAATAGAATTTTTCAAATTGATTTTTAACCTCTGGTTCCTTTTCAACGAAACTATATCCTTGAATGTTTAAGGTATCCAAAATCATCTTTGTAGCTAAATGAGTAGATATATCGAAATCATTAACTAGATGAAAATTCTTATTTTTTAGATTATCATTTACTGAATAATAAAGTAACTTAGCACCATAATCCACAGGTATAATATTCATCATATTCGCTGGATGAACTTGTATTCTTAATTTTATTTCATAAGGTTCTGAATAGATATTTTCAGAATTTTTGATTAATTTCATTTTTAATTTTAAAAAATATAATCCCCAACCATAAAAAACATCAAATTTATTGATCGAACCTATTTCATTTTCAATCAATCTACCGGATATAGTTGTTATTCTATAAATTTTGAAATTCATATTCTCTTTTTTTGCAAAATCAATTAGATATAATTCTGCTTCAAGTTTAGTTCTTTCATAAGGATTTCTGAAAATATTAGTTTTATTGATAAAATCCGGATAAATTTCTTTTTGAAATGCACCTGCACTGTAAGCAGAGCTAATATATATAAAATGATTTACATTTATTTCTTTTACTAAATTTAATAAGTGTTTTGTCCCCTCAATGTTTATTAAATTGAGTTGGTTAATTATTTCAGGAGTATCAAAAAAACTTGAAAGTGCAGCAATATGAAAAAAGTAATCAATTTTTTCTTTTCTTAAAAATTGAATATCATCAGGACATAAACCAAGATTTGGCTTTGTCAAATCGAACTCAATAAATTTAATACGGCTTTTAATATAACTAAAATAATCTGAGTTTCGGTCAAGATTAAGATAATCAAATCCATCATTGAGAATTATTTCATCCATACGACATTCTAAACAAATACCCCCTGATTCTTTCCCGAGAATAATTATTTCAATATTGTCAAGATTATTTAGATTTTGTTTTATGATTTCAAATAACAGATTTCTTCCTAATAAACCCGTTGTACCATCTAATAAAAATCTCATTTTTTATTCCTCATTTTAAAAAATATTTTACTTCATCATCCTATATTTATCCTTATCCCACGCTTTTGGTTTCATTTTTTTAAAATAAAAAAAGGGCGAATTCACATTCGTCCCTAACTGAGGTACTGGTATACCCGGAAAAGAAGACGTAAGGAACCGCCCCATGTGGGGCGTGTCCATCTGTCGTTCTCTTTTCCAAGAAAATTACCAGTTTTCAGTCAAGAACGCAGTAAGACAACGCTTACTTATGTTAATTTAAATTTACTTTACTTTACAAACTCCCATTTATATAGTTTACAATTATACTGCTACTGCTTCAATTCCATCAAGTATCAGCTTCCCTTTTCGTTCAGGTCCAATAACTTTTGAGGCATCCAAAATTTCTATTCCAACTAATTCCTCATTTCCTGAAAAATCCAGGGCAACGTCTTCACTCAAATGAATGGTCTTTACAGACTTTTTTTCTTCAATTATATCAATATAGATAGCATCAACTTCCGGGTCATATTTTATTTTCATAATATTTCTCCAATTTTTTATTAGAAATAATAAGTGTAAACGGTTATAACAACAATTTCGTTATTTTCTTCAACAATAACCGGTGCTACCTGCTTTGTTGAGTAAAATTTATTTTCCCAAATTTGATTAAATTCAATATTAAGTCTGCACATAGTTCTTCCAAGCTTGGCAGATTCGCGAGTTCCATGTTCGATAGCTGAAAAGACTTCATCGAATGTTGCTCCACGCTTATTACAGCTATCTTCAGCATGTTTCGATATTTTTACAGGAATCAATTATTTTTTCAAAATAAATTTATTTTATTAAAATTAATTTCGTTTATTAAGATATTGTAAATTAGTAAATTCGATTAAACCAACAAACTTATATGCATTTATTCCAATTATTATACAATCCACAATTGACTATTTTTTGTATTCAATTTGTTTGAATTAGCCATAATAGGTAATTTTAATATTCTTTAAATTACAGGTTTCAAAATTGTATATCTTTTTTTGAAACCCAATAAAAATGATGATATTTATATAATTATTAAAGGATGAATTAATGCCGAATTACAGGAAACCATGGGCTGAACCTTATAAGATTAAAGTAGTAGAGCCATTGAAAGTAACGACACGTGAATACCGTGAAGAAAAAATGAAAGAAGCAGGCTATAATACATTTCTGCTCCGCTCCGTAGATGTTTACATTGATTTGCTGACTGACAGCGGCACTACTGCAATGAGCGATTACCAGTGGGCAGGTATGATGCTCGGCGATGAAGCTTATGCAGGAAGCAAGAATTTTTACTATCTTGAAGATAATGTAAAAAAATATTATGGATATAAGTATCTCGTCCCGACTCACCAAGGGAGAGCTGCAGAACACCTGTTGTCAAAGGTGATGATTAAGCAGGGTGATTATGTCCCCGGGAATATGTATTTCACAACAACGAGACTTCACCAGGAATTGGCAGGAGGTACATTCGTTGATGTAATAATTGACGAGGCTCATGACCCTTCAAGCCATCATCCATTCAAGGGAAATGTTGATTTGCAAAAAGTCGAAGGCCTGATAAAAAAAGTTGGAGCTAACAAAATACCATATATATGTGTTGCCGGAACCGTTAACATGGCAGGGGGACAGCCACAGTCTATGGAAAACATGAAAGCATTAAGAAAACTTGCAGATAAGCATGGTTTGAAGATTATGCTGGATGCAACCCGTGCCGTTGAAAACGCATATTTCGTAAAAGACCGTGAAGCGGGTTATGCAAATAAAACAATCGAAGAAATTTTACTCGAGTATTGCTCACTTTCAGATGGATGTACCATGAGCGGCAAGAAAGACCTGCTCGTAAACATTGGCGGTTTTGTTGCAGTAAATGATGAACATCTTTTTGATGAATTGAGGAATCTTGTTGTCGTTTATGAAGGATTGCATACTTACGGTGGATTAGCGGGACGCGATATGGAGGCAATGGCAAGAGGTATCGAGGAGTGCGTTAATTATGACCATATACGCTCGAGAGTCGAGCAGGTGCGTTATTTCGGGCAAAAATTGTTGGATGCCGGAGTGCCTATCGTAGAGCCTGCAGGTGGACATGCAATATTCTTAGATGCAAAAAGGTTTTATGAGCATATACCACAAGACCAATTACCGGCACAGGCTTTAGCCGCAGATTTGTATATAGAATCCGGTGTAAGGGCTATGGAACGCGGAATTGTTTCGGCAGGTCGTAATAAGGAGACCGGAGAAAACAATTTTCCAAAACTTGAATTAGTAAGGCTTACTTTCCCAAGGAGAGTTTATACACAGGCTCACCTTGACGTTGCAGCATGGCATGTAGAGGATTTATTTGAAAAGAGACATAAAGCGAAGGGATTGAAGTTTATTTATGAACCACAGTATTTAAGATTTTTCCAGGCAAAGTTTGAAAGACTTGACTAAGAAATTTTCAATTTATAATTTTAAATTTAAAATGAATTTTTAATATTTAATTTTTAAATGTTAAAACTGAGAATAAAAATTTTATATTAAATTATTAAAGAAATTTGAAGAAAATAATAATAGCAATAGACGGACCTGCGGGTTCAGGTAAATCAACGACTGCAAGACTGGCAGCTGAGCGGCTTGGTTATATTTATATTGATACCGGTGCAATGTATCGTGCCGTTACGCTTGCATGGTTGAGAAGCAAATTGGAAATGTCTGAAGATATTCTTTGTAAATTACTTTTAAATTTACATATTGAATTGAAACCATCAGAACAAGGCCAAAGAACCTATCTGAACGGAGAGGACGTCAGCGATGAAATCCGCTCGATAGAAGTTACAAAGAATGTCAGCCCGGTGAGTGCCGTGGGATGCGTCAGGGAGAAGCTGGTTGATATGCAAAGAGAACTTGGGAAGAATGGCGGAGTCGTTATGGATGGACGGGACATCGGAACAGTAGTGCTCCCCAATGCAGATTTGAAAATATTTCTGATAGCTTCTGTTGATGCTCGTGCTATGAGAAGAACACTTGAATTAAAGGACAAGGGAATAATTGAATCTGTTAAAGAAATTAAGGAACAGATTATCACAAGAGATTTATTTGACAGTTCCCGGGACATTAGTCCTTTGAAAAAAGCTGGGGATGCTATTGAAATTGATACGTCAAATCTGACAATTGAAGAACAAACAGAAAAAGTAGTTGTTCTTGCAAAAGAAATAATTCAAAAGGTGTGAACATTACTTTTATTTTAAGCAATTTTTTTCTATTTTGATTTTCAGATGAAAGCTGTTCCTTAAATGATTACAATATGGAACATCTTTTTTTTATTATTCGATAATTCAGGAATGGGTTTAAACTAAGCAGGTATTATATGTTCATGAGTCCGGTATTATTAATAGGTTTAGTAATTATACTCGTATTAGCATATCCTATCATCAAATTAAGAAATCAAATCTTTAAAAGAAAACCCGTAGAAATATTTCACGAGGAGATGAAAACAAGCCAATTGAGGCGTGTTCTCGGCAAATGGTCGTTGACAAGTCTTGGTATCGGTGCAATCATCGGTGCCGGAATTTTCGTTATGACCGGAATAGGAGCAAGGGAATATGCAGGACCAGCATTGGCTTTATCATTCGTATTTGCTGGAATAGGATGTGCCTTAGCGGCATTATGCTATGCAGAATTTGCATCATTTCTTCCTGTCGAAGGTTCTGCCTACGCATACTCTTATGCAACGATGGGAGAATTTTTTGCATGGATAATCGGATGGGACTTGATACTTGAATATGCTATGGCATCAGGGGCTGTGGCTGTCGGATGGTCGGGTTATATGGGAAAATTTTTAAACTTATTTGATATAAAACTTCCATTCTGGCTGATGCACGATTTCTTTTCAGCGAGGCAGGCACTGTCGGATGCAGGAACGAATACTACGGTAATGACCGGACTTCAAAGCCACTTTACACAAATATCAATGCCGACAATAGCGGGAATACCTTTTGCGATCAATCTTCCTGCTTTTCTCATTGTCTGGTTTGTTACAATGATTCTAATCAAAGGGATTAAAGAAGCCGCGAGTACAAATGTTATTATGGTTGTTATCAAAGTTTCGGTAGTTATTTTTATTATTATTGTCGGTGCCCAGTATATTAACACTGCGAACTGGGACCCGTTCATACCTGCAAGGCAGGCTATATTAGGACCTCTCGGAGACTCGCATATGGCTTACGGTTTACTGGGCATAGTATCCGGTGCTGCATATATTTTCTTTGCTTATATAGGATTCGACACAGTTTCCACTCATGCAGGAGAGTCAATCAATCCGAAAAAAGATATTCCATTCGGAATTATTATGTCATTAATTGTCTGCACAATACTTTATATTCTTGTTTCACTTGTTTTAACAGGTATGGTACATTACAAGAGTATTGATTTGAATGCCCCTCTTGCCGCCGCCTTTACATCAGTAGGGCTCAAGTATGCAGTGTTTATAATTTCTGTCGCAGCAATTGCAGGTATAACATCAGTATTGATTGTAATGTTATTGGGACAATCCCGGGTTTTCTTTGCAATGTCTAAGGATGGCTTGTTACCTAAAAATTTCTTTGGAAGGCTGCATACTAAATTCCGAACACCATACAAAGCAAATTTGCTTACCGGAACAGTCGTATCATTAGTTGCTGCTATGACACCTATTCATATTATCGCAGAGCTTGTGAATATAGGCACTCTTCTTGCATTTGTAATGGTTTGCGGTTCGGTTTGGATAATGAGATACAGGGAACCACTCCGGGAAAGGCCATTCAGAACACCATTTATAAATATAGTAGCACCACTTGGAATGTTATTTAATCTCGGGATGATGCTTTCACTCGGAGCACATAACTGGGAAAGGCTGCTGTTCTGGCTTGCATTAGGAATGGCTATTTATTTCTTCTATGGAAGAAAACACAGCGTGATGTATAAGCTGGGAAATGGGGTGAAGTGATTTTTTATTTGAACATAAGAACTCTGTTCGCCTCCAAAACTAATTGAATAGCTTCTTCAAGATTAGTGCGGGCTTCTTCGATAGTTGCACCCTGTGTATTAGCACCTGGGAGTTCCTCGACATAAGCAACATAACCACCGGGAACTTTAGTATAGACAGCTGTTAATGCTATATTCATATTTTAACCTTTCATCATTTTCTATAAGTATTAACGAATTTATAATAGAAATATCATATTTGTAAAGATTTAATTAAGTAAAAAATCAAATCTCACCTTTTCTCAGTTTTTCTCTTATTCTTTTTGTTTTTTCATCCATGACTAATTCATTGAAGCGGTTGATTTCATCTAACCATTTAAATTTTTGTTCAATAGGAAGTTTCATGTATTCTCTGATTTTATCATCTTCGAGATAATATTTGAAACCTTTACCCATTGTCACTCATTGATTTCTTTTTCGCATACAAAATAATAAATTTATCATTTTTTTCCATCTTTTAACATTATTATCATCCTTACTAAATAATTTGCAAAAGATGCAAGCAAAGCCGCAAGAGCAATGTATAGTCCATAATTTATGAAAAATTCAATTTTGAAAATAATTAAAATCATAATCAGTGCAAGTATGTTTACAGAAAGTTTTCCGATGAAATCGGAATAAATGACATACCCCAATTTCTTTGACAGATAAAGTCCTCCTAATAATATCAAAACGTCTCTTGATAATACAGCAACTAAAAACCACAAAGGAATTAATCCTTTGAAGAGCATTACAACAGCAACCGCACCTATGATTACTTTGTCGGCTAGCGGGTCAATGATTTTTCCAAATTCAGTGATTTCGTCCCGCTTCCTCGCAAAATAACCATCGAGAAAATCTGTCAGCATTGCAATGAGAACCAGAACAATAAAACCGACATTATTATCATTCAATAAAAACCAACAAACAGGGATTGTCAGAACCAGTCTAAGAAAACTAAGTGAATTGGATATATTTAATATTTTATTTTTATTCATTTCCTTCTGCCTTTCTGACAAGAAGAACAGCTAAAACAAGTGAGATTGAAATACCGGCAAGCATAGGTTCTATCTCCCAAAACAGTTTTCCCATTATAGTAATTTTTTCGGTGAATAATCTTCCAAAAGTCCAAATTAAAGAAATTCCTGAGGAAATGAGCATGATAATTAATGCACCTTTTTTTGTAAGATGATATTTTTTGAAAAAGCTTACAGTCAATGGAATAAGTAACCCGGGGACAGCAATAGAAGCTGTAACATAAATTAATTGCAATGCAGATGGGAGTAAGATTGCCATAACCACACTAACAATAGCTGTAATTATTAATCCAATCCTGATTAGAGATTTTGTAGTGTCGTGATTATTTGTTTTATTCCTGAACTTATTGAAAATATCATTTCCTATAGTTACTGCACTAATGAAAGCATAGCTATCAAGAGTTGACATTACAACTGCCAGAAGAGTAGTAACAAAAAATCCTTTCCAAAATATCGGTAGAACTGTATCGGCCAGAGTTGTATAAGCATTCAAGGGATTGATTGAAGGAAATACCGCTCTTGAATATAAACCTGTCAGAAGTGTTAAAGTATCGAATAATACCCAAAAAGCAATTGAAATCAATATGCCTTTTTTTGCAGTTTCGGGAGATTTTGAAGCGGCACAGCGTTGGTGAAAACTTGGGTCGACGAAAGCCTGAAAAGCTATGATGAACCAAGCGAGAATGACCTGCCATGAATAACCGCCTGATAAAGTCAGGTATTTTGCAGGTAATTTGTCAGCAAGTTGAAACGGCGAACCATAAGAATAAATTGAAAAAATAAGCAGTACAGCGAATCCAATGTACATGATAAAAAACTGGACAGTGTTTGTTAGTACATCTGCACGAAAGCCTCCGGTATATAAATAAGCAAATGAAAGAACAGCACCAATCATGATGCAGAGCCACAGTTCCCAACCAGTGAATAACTGAATGATTAAACCGACCATGAGTGTATATGCTGCAGGTATTGTGATTATAAGTACAATGAAGGAAGAAATAAATCCTGCTGACTTTCCATATTTTATTTCAAATTGTTCAGGAATTGTTTTAACATCCGACTGTCTGATTTTTTTTGAAATAAGTAATGCAAAAAGAAAAGCAGAAATATAATATGGTAAACCGAAACAAACCCAGGCTACTACTCCACCTGTATAGACAAATTCTCCGATACCGAAAATATTTCCATACCATGTCGCAACAAGTGTGGCTACAAAGAAAGGGAGAGTTAATCCACGTCCTGCTAATATAAATTCAATGTCGGAAGATGATGATTTTGATTTTTTCTTATTACTTAAATAAAAGCCGACAAATAAAATCAGCAGGAAATAAGTTAAAACGACGAGTATATCGAGCCAATGAAAAGTCATTTTTCATCATTTGAAAATCTTTTTGAAATAATCAACTGTTTTGCTTAAGCCTTCATTAAAAGGTATTTCAGGTTTCCATCCAAATTCTTTATAAATTTTTTCGGAAGTGCATACACTGCGTCTCTGCTCTCCTGCCTTAGCTTCGCCGTGTATTTCCCGACAATCAGAATTAGTCAATTCTTTCAATGTTCTGAAAATATAATTAACATCATGTTCAATTCCGGTTGCCACATTATAAATACCTGAAACATTATTATTCAATGCTAATAAATTAGCTTTCACAACATCTGCAACATATACATAATCTCTTGTATTCAAGCCATCACCATTAATAACAGGATGGCTGCCGGAAAGCATTTTATTTATGAATACGGCAACGACACCTGCTTCGCCATGTGGATTTTGCCTTGGTCCGTAAACATTGACATACCTTAGAACAACGTGGTCAATGCCATATACTTCTTTATAATAAAACAGGTACTTTTCGTTTGCAAGTTTAGCAATCCCATAAGGAGAACAAGGACGGGTAGGATGATTTTCATCAGCCGGGAAATAATCCTGCTCTCCATAAACTGCCCCTCCGGTTGATGCAAATATTATTTTCTTTACACCATGTTTTTTGGCTGATTCATATAGGTTTAAACTTCCAAGTATGTTTGTAGTAGCATCGAATCTTGGGTTATCAACAGAAAAGCGGACATCCATTTGGGCGGCATGATGATTTATTATATCAAACTTTTCTTTTTTAAATAGTTCATCAACTTTTTCATCATTGATGTCCAATTCAATAAAATTTGCATTGGGATTAATATTTTCTTTTCTGCCTGTTGATAAATTATCAATGGTAAAAACATTATGTCCTGCATTAATGTAAGCATCAACAATATGAGATGCTATAAAACCCGCTCCACCAGTTACAAGTATTTTCATAATTATTATAATAAAATTTAATTATCTATTAACCATTTTCAATTATCAATTAAATTGTCACCCATTGAACAGGATACAAATCCTTAGTACTTGCTCTATATTCATTGAACCATTTTTTTGGTGCAACAACAATTTTATCTTCATTTTTGCAAAGCCATGCCCCCCACCATGAAAAAGAACTGTTTGCAATAATATGATGCCTACATATGCTCAAAAGACGCATATCTTCAAAATCATTTTGACCTGAATTATGATTAACAAACGTAACCGGAAAAGTTGTTATTAGATTATCACTTGCCCATTCAGGCTCATCAGAAAATATAAAGAAATGAGGCTCCTCAACAAGATTTGAAATATAATTGATTGCATTTAAATAATACTCGATTCCACATACGCCATGAGTGAAAAATGTAAATTTATTTGTAACATAATCCCCACGCCTGATATGAATACTTACACTGTTGCTTGACAGGATTTTTTCTGATATTTCCTTATTCACACCTTCAAGCGGTTCTCTGAAAGAAAAATCATTTAAAATTATTGATTTGATATTATTGAAATATTTTTCACTCTGCCAGTAGCCGTTAATATAGATATGAGGAGGCAGGCTGAAGAAATTCTCATCATAATGGAAATGTGGTTCGTAATATATTTTTCTCCTTTTCAGAGGTAATAATCTTCCAAGTCTTTCGCGAAGAATCATTAATGATTTTGATTTGTTTTTGCCTATAAATTTTAATATTTCTTCATTTGTAGCAATATCAGCATTTATATTAAAATGGCCGAGTGAAAACCGGCGATTAGAATAGAATTGAAAATCGTTAGTATCCAATTTCAATTCAACGTCATGATGTTCGGCAAGAGCCTTGCCGGCTGCATACTGGAACATCTGGTTTCCAATTCCACCAATGAGCTTAGTAATGACCATTTATTTCTTTTTTGCTAAAATATGATAACCATAACATAATAATTCATCCGAACCATTATCTTTCCTGCTTAACCTACCTAAAACAATAAGTAATAATTTTATAAATATTCTGCTGAAAATAAGATTCTTTCCAGAATATCTTTTTGCAACTTCAGACAAACGTCTTAATTCCTGAGCAATATATTCAAAATAATTTCCGTTAGATTTAATTTCAATAATATCAAAATAATTATCAACAAGATGTTTTTCATAAAAATATTTATTGAACCCGGTAGAAAAATGATAAGGTGCAAAATGAGTAAGACTGTTGAACGGTGCAGTTAAAATAAGTACACCACCTTTTTTTAATAGTCTCGAGAACTCTTTTATCGCAATGACAGGCTCCGGAATATGTTCCAGTACTTCAATGCAAAGAATTGCATCAATAGATTCATCATCCATTGGAATTGAAGTAATATCGCTTATTATATCAATATTCGACTGGTCCCAGCTACCCATTTGCAAGCCTGTACCATCCCCACTACCGTCATATTGGGCAAAATCCTGAGAGATGTATTTTAAATGATTGCAATATTTTTTATATCTAAGTTCTCCTGCTCCGGCATCAAGAATGGTCAGTCCAATAGGTATTTTTTCAAGCTTACTTTTCACCCAGTTTTCCCTATTCGCATCATTTTTTCTTCCGACTTTGCCTCTTGCAAAGATATTTTTGTAAAGGCAGACGACTATTCTATTTTTCTTAATTTTTTCTTTCATCGTTTATGCAAGATTGAGAATAATTCATCAAATGCTTTACCATACTGTTCCCATGAACGTTCGTCATTTCTTAACCCGGTGGCAGTTACTAATTTTTGATATTTTTCATCTTCTAAATTAAGAGCATATTTTATAGCATTTTCCAATCCGTAATTTTTTTCTTCTATAAAAATCACAGCATCTTTTGCCATGTCAATAGATGCTCCATATTTACGCACGATTACAGGAACATGGTAGCTTATGGCAGTCCTGACGACTGCCGAGGTCATGTACTCTTGAGCATCATTCACTACATAGTCAGAAGCACAGAAAATGTTTCTCAATAATTCATTAGGCAGCAGCTCATCATATATTTTGATATTTTCACTTTTGTTAAAGACATATTTACTCACACCCATACCTGCAATAATAAGACAATCGTTTTCCTTTGCTATGTTTTTGAAACACTTGACAACATCAGCAGGATTCCTGTTTTTACGGGCAGTACCTATGTATGAAATAATTTTTGCATCTCTATTTAGTGATAATAATTCACGGGCTTCATATTTAGATATCCTGTCACCATGAAATTTTGTATAATCACCCAAATAGGTTATCGCATACTGTTTTTCTGACGAAAAGAAATTATTTATTATCGGTACAGAAGATTCTTCCTGTGTTAGAAAAGCAGAAGATAAATTGAAGAATTTTTTCTTTAGGTAAGCATCACATTCTGCCAGACCCGGTTCATTAAAGCTGTGAGAAACCAGTTCATGGATTTGATTAAATATTTTAATTTTTGAATCTGATAATTTATTACTCCAATTATCAATCATTATCTTAACTGAATCTGTAATATTATCTGCTATTTTTTTCCGTATTGATTGAGGAATTATACGCGAGAGCCTTGAAGTTAATATTCTGCCTGATGGGTGACGGTTTATAAAAAAAGTAGTTAAAGTTTCTGACCAGTGTATAATTATTGCATCGGAACCCATATTCTTTACTAATTCAGTATTGAATAAATCTTCGGCATTCAAACCAATGACATTCCATCCTGCCTGTTTCAGCGAGCCTGCCCAAGTTGAAAGTAAAGGATGCATCACTGTGCTCCATTCATCTTTCAGGTATGGATTTGGAAATACGGCAACTGTTTTGGACATATAAATCTCATCATGAATAATTATTCAATTCTTCTTCTATCAATAAATCCAGCACCTGAAAAAAAGTTTTATCATACTTCCATCCGAGCTTTTGAACTGCTTTGGAATTATCTCCATAAATATCCTGAATATCAGTAGGACGGTACAAATTATAATCCAATTCAAGCTTATTCATGGGAATGGAAAATTTATTAAATACATACTCAATTATCTCTCTCAGCGAAATTGATTTTCCGGAGCATATAACATAATCATCAGGTTGGCTCTGCTGAAGCATCAGCCACATCGCATCCACATAATCGGGAGAAAATCCGAAATCCCTCTTTATGTCTATATTACCGACTTTCAGAGTTTTTCTCTTATTGTTAGCAATATCAATACTGCTTGTAATTACTTTTTTTACAAAATAATTTTTTGTCCTTAGAAAAGATTCGTGATTGAAAAGAATACCGCACCAGGCTTTGATTCCATAAGATTCCCTGTAATTAACTGTTATCCAATGTGCAGAAGCTTTAGAAACAGCATAAGGACTGAGAGGATGGATATGACTTTCTTCATTAATCGGTAAATCCTCGACTTTACCATACATCTCACTTGTCGAAGCCTGATAAAATTTAATATTTTTATCAGCTATTTTAATGCTTTCGAGAAGATTTAAAACTGAAACGATGTTGAATGATATTGTACCAATCGGCTGTTCAAAAGATTTACCAACCGAGCTTTGTGCGGCGAGATTATAAACCTCAGATGGCTGATATTTTTGAAGAACATGAATAACATTCGACAAATCTGTAAGGTCGCAAACATCAAGTTGAATTTGAGAATCAATTCCAAGGTATTTCAAATTCTTTGTAGATGATTCCGATAATCCTCTTGTTAAGCCGATAACTTCATACCCCTTTTCGAGTAAAAGTTTACTTAGGTAAGAGCCATCCTGCCCGGTAATTCCTGTTATTAATGCTTTTTTTGTACTCATAATTAATTTTTCCGAAAAGCAAGAAAAATAAAAGTATATTCCCTGTCAACTGCTTCCCACCTTACCGCTTTTTTAAAAGTATCAGTTTTCAAGGGTGAGCAAAGACTGAAACCATTTTTAACTGCAATATCGCAAATAGTCTCAATTTCTTCTTTCTTAAAGATTTTCATTTGCGGTTTATCGGTACCATAAGGATAGATACCATCACAATTAATATTATCATTCCAATAATCTGTTGTTATTAATAACAATCCGTTCTTTTTTAATATTCTATTCATTTCATCAAAGAATTTTTCAATATGAACACCATGTTCGATGACAGATAAAGAAACGATTGCCTGAAAATAATCATTCTCATAATTTGTATTTTCTACATTTTGTATTGTAAATTTTACTTTGCTATTTTTCAGTTTAGAATATCGAGTCATGTCAATAATATCACAGGCATACAAATCGTTATAACCATATTTTGCTAGGCTATTCAGCACAGAACTGTCAAGGCTGCCACCGGCATCGAGAACCGGTAAATCACAATTACATTCCCGCAAAATATAAAAAACACTTTTCAGAGTATCCCAATTTTTTTGAGGGTCTAAGTGGGGATAAAATCCTAAGAAATCATTTAACTGAGTTGCTACTTCAATTTCATTTATTGATTTTAATGTGTTACAATCAAATATACCTGACAAAAGATTTATAGCATCAAGAGACAACTTCGGATTTTTGTTAACTATTTCTTTTTGCTGAAAAAAGTTTTTTATTGTTTTAATCACCTGATTTTCCTGAAATAATTGAACGTGCTTTGTATTTCAGGCGGACAAAACCTGATTCCTTCCTGAATATTTTAACAGTATCCGATTCATCAACAAATTCCTTTTCAATTAAAGTTGACCTGTTCTCAGGTGAAAAATCCATTTCAGGATATAATGATTTCCATTTTTTTATAAAGTTAGAATTATCGGATTCAAAGCTGTCAAGATTTTTAATTCTTGTCTTTTTATTTGCGTGCATGTAATGTTCAATGAAAGAATTTTCGGATATTAATAATTGGTAACCTGAATGATGAAGTTTAAATGATAAATCAACATCACCTGCATAGAACATATAATTATCTTCATCAATGAAACCAACTTTTTCCAATGCTTCTCTTAAAAACATACCGTGATTTATATTGATTAATCCATAAAATTTGAAAATAACATATTTCTCAAATTCGGGCCAATTCCTCCAATAAAAAGCTACAGCACCTGCTTTAATTCCTTTTTTCAATTCACTTTCAAAATAAGAATATCCATTTTTGATTGCACCCGGTACGACAAGACAATCATCGCTAAGCATACAGATATATTTACCTTGTGCAGTTTTAAATCCGAGATTCATAAAGTATCCCCATGAACGGTGTTCAATAGGTTTACTATTCCATTTACCTCTATTATGCTGAACAATGGTGAGAATATCTTTTTGTTTCAGGAGCCAATCCAAACTTCCGTCATCAGAGCCACCATCAACAACTATTATCTCAAAAGGGAATTTTGCATCTTTCAATTCATTTCGGATTGATTGAATAGCATACTTCAGAAACTTCAGCCTGTTGAAACTTCCAAGCACAACACTTAATCCTGAACTATTCATCTTCTCACGAATCGTCATGTATCAGTTCAATCCCAATTTTTGATAATATTCTTCAACTACCATTTTTATACCCGTATTTAATGTAATTTTTGGTTTCCATCCAAGACTGAACAAGCGACTGACATCCAATAGTTTCTTTGGAGTGCCTTCCGGTTTATCTTTATCAAATAAAATTTCACCTTCATAACCAACAATTTCTTTAATCATAAAGACCAAATCACGGATTGTATTATCTACGCCTGTGCCTATATTGATGAACTCTCCAATATCTTGATAGGAATAATTCTCCATCAAAAATGTGCAGGCTTCAGCCATGTCATCAACGTGAAGAAATTCGCGGTAAACATTACCACTGCCCCATACTTTAATGCCCTGCTGTGAAATTCCAATATTTTCAAGTGCAGAGATTAACGATTTTTCATCATCAGGATTAATGCTATTATCAAAACCAAACCCTAACCGATTTTTTGAAATATCTTTTTTAATCAAATCGAATTTTTTTTCCAAAAGAAATTTGCCAAGAATCATTTTCCTTATGAGTGCAGGCAGAACGTGTGATGTTTCAAGATTATAATTATCATTTCTGCCATAAAGATTAGTCGGCATAACAGAAATATAATTTGTACCATACTGTTCATTATAATACCTGCAAAGTTTGATAGCGGCTATTTTAGCAATAGCATAAGGTTCATTAGTGGACTCAAGTAAACCTGTAAGCAAATATTCTTCTTTCATAGGCTGTGGTGCAAACTTAGGATAGATACAGGATGAACCGAGATTAATAAGTTTTTTCACACCATATTTATAAGCCGAATTAATAATGTTTGCAGAAATAAGTATATTATCATAAATAAACTCTGCTTTGTAAGTATCATTTGCGACAATCCCACCAACCTTAGCTGCAGCATGAAAAACAAATTCGGGTTTGTTTTTCTCAAATAATTCTTCAACTAATTCCTGACGTCTAAGGTCGAGTTCTTCAATAGAATGAAGAGTAAAATTTGAATAACCCTTTTCTTTCAAATTCCTGTGGATAGCTGAGCCGACAAGCCCTGTATGACCTGCAACATAAATATTAGACTGGAAATTACCTTTCATGTTCGGTCGCTCCTAAATTCAGAGTTTTGTGTTCAGTCCAGTTCATACCTTTTTCTTTTACAGATTTCATACCGTTTCCTTTAGGACTCAATCCATAAGAAAGCATGTCCATATCCATCATTATTTCGACAAGTTCAGAAAATTTAACTTTGGGCTCCCAGCCGAGTTTTTTACGTGCTTTTGAAATATCAGCTTTAAGATAATCAACATCAGTTGGTCTGAAATACCTTTTGTCAATTCCGATTAATTCATTACCAGATTTCAAAATATTTTTCCATTGTTCATCAAAGCTTTTTATTATTCCTTTTTCATCAACACCTTTGCCAATCCACTCGATTTCAACTCCGCAATAAGAAAATGCCTTATCAAGAAAATCTCTGACTGAATGGCTCTCACCCGTACCGACAACATAATCATCGGCTTCATCCTGCTGGAGCATAATCCACATCATCTCTACGTATTCGGGAGCAAAGCCCCAGTCACGCTTTGCATCGAGATAACCGAGGAACAACCTGTCGTGTTTACCTGCTAAAATCCTTGAGATTCCTCTGGTGATTTTACGTGTAACAAAAGTTTCTCCGCGTCTCGGTGATTCATGATTAAACAAAATACCATTGCATGAAAAAAGATTATACGCATTTCTGTAATTCACTGTCATCCAGTATGAATAAAGCTTGGCAATGGCATAAGGGCTTTGAGGATGGAAAGCTGTGTTCTCATGTTGCGGAGGAGGCGCTGAACCAAAAAGTTCGGATGAAGATGCCTGGTAGAATTTTGTATTAATACCGCTTCTCCTTACAGCTTCTAAAATTCTTGTTGTTCCTAATCCTGTGATGTTGCCTGTGTATTCAGGCATGTCGAAGGATACTCTCACATGGCTCTGGGCTCCGAGATGATAAATCTCATCAGGTTTAATGTTATACATAAATTCTGTCAACAAACCAGGGTCGGACAGGTCGCCGTAATGCAGGTACATGTTCACCTTTCGTTCATGCGGGTCCTGATAAATATGGTCCAGTCTATGAGTGTTAAAAGTGCTTGCCCGCCGGATTATTCCATGTACCTCATATCCTTTTGATAGTAGTAATTCAGCAAGATAAGAACCATCCTGACCCGTTATACCTGTAACTAAAGCTTTTTTCATTTTTCACCCGTTCAATTTAAAATTCATTTTTTCAAAAATGTAACAAGCAGATATATACCGCCATCCATAATCATTGCTTTAACTTCTGCCCTGCTTTCAAATTCTTTATTTATATTTAGTTTCATCTTAGAATTACTAATATAAAAATTTCCACTATCTTCATAAAAATTCCATTGATGCAATCCGCTGTAATTATGTTTTTTACCTTCGTTTATACTGTGATAAAGAACAACATAAGAACCCTTTTTAACAACAGAAAGCATTTGTTTCATAGCTCTAAGCGGATTAAAGCAATGGTCAAGACTGTTGATTGCATGAACTATATCAAAAGAATTTTCCTCATATTTTTCAGTTAATTTTTCTGCATAACCAACCTGAGTACGAACAGGAGGATTAATGTGATTCTTATTCAATAATTCATTATACTTTTCTGCCAAAGGGTCAACTGCTGTAATATCTATTAGCTTTCCATTCAATTTTTTACCCAGCATTGTTACAGGCCCTGCACCTACATCAAGTATTTTAATAGTAGAACTATCATTTATTCTCAACAAATTTTTAATATAATCCTGAATTTCGGAATCAGGATTACAAAACAAATTAACGTTAAGATTTTTTATAAAATTTTCCTGATAATAAATTTCGCTTTTCTTGCCGATACCCCAAATAAATTTGTGGACAACCGAATCAGTTCCGGCTTTTTTTGAGAATAATATCAAAATCAGCCTGTTGAATGCACCGTTTATTATTTCAAATAATCTTTTCACAATATCATAATTCTTTTTTTAGATTTTCATATACATTTGTCATTGCATTTATATATTCCGGAACAATCTGATTGTAAATCTTCAATGCTATTTCCTCGTTGTAAATATGAACGATTTCATTTCTTAATTTCACCATCTCAATAAAAGTCTGTTCAAATTGCTCGGGAATAAGCTCATTTTTATAGCCGCCTTAATACAATCCATAGCTGAAATACATTCAATTCCTTTAACTTCCATTAAATATAATTTTAATACCTTCCACATTGTTTCAAAAGTATATTCAAATCTTTTGGAAGCGACTTCGATAAGTATTTCCAACTCTAAGTTCAGAGACAGAAAATCCTGAAATTTTTTTAATGCTTTTTCAAAACTTGCAAATCTTTTTAAATATTTTTCGGAGAATGCCATAATTGAGCTTCCTTTAAAGCAAAATTTTTAAATTCCTCACCTACTCTATTAAAATCAACGACATCAATCTTTAATAAGGTATCAACTTGAGAATTTATTTCTTCACTAATATTAATATATTCTTTGGAAGGTATTTCACCTTCTTCAAATATTAAACCAATGTCAATATCGGAATATTTGCCATTTTTGTTTTCGGCACGAGAACCAAAAAGATAAACAGTTGTTTTACTTTTATCCAAGTGCCTGAAAATGATAGTCAAAATTTGATTTCTTATCAAATCTAGCTTTGAGTTTTGATTATTCATTTAACTTGAAATAATTAGAAAATCATTTATATTTAATATCGTCAAAATTAACAATTTTTATTTACTGAAAGGGAAAAAATGTCTTATAAGCAAATTTTCGATAAATACAGAACAATTGCAGTTTACGGAATGTCAACCAATCCTGCAAAACCTTCAAATGAAGTTCCTGCACTTCTCGAATCAGCGGGATATAACATTATTCCGATTAATCCTGTGGCTCAGGAAATAAACGGGAAAAAATCATATCCTAAAATTGCTGATATTCCTGATAAAATAGAAATATTAAATGTCTTCAGGCCCTCGGAGCAGGCTTTAGATGTTGTCAAAGAAGCAGTTGAGAGAAAAAAAGAAAAAGGTGATATTGAAGTAATTTGGCTGCAGGAAGGTATTAGAAATGATGAAGCAAAAAAACTTGCCGAAGAAAACGGCATCGAGTTTGTGCAGGACAGGTGCATGAAGAAAGAATATCAGAGTTTGTAAAAAAAATAAATTTTAGGGATTGTTCTTAAATATTATGAATAGCCACTATCTTTAGATAGTGGGAAGGAGTAATCCATCCCAGACTTTGACTTCAGTCACTTACATAATAAGGGATAAATCCCACACTATGTGGTGTGTAATCTTCCCACGACTTGAAAGTCGTGGCTATTCAGAAAATAATTAATTTTCTTTAAATCAATTAATAATCAAATTATATGAAAATTAAAATTCAAAAACTAACTGAAGAAGAAATCCAAAAGCGGAGAATCAGGGAATGGCACATCTGGACAAAGGAAGTTTCAACTTTCGACTGGTTCTATGACACACAAGAGATGTGTCTATTCCTTGAAGGAAAAGTAAAAGTTAAAACTGATTTTGAGGAAGTAGAAATTGGAAAAGGAGACTTTGTTACTTTCCCACAAGGATTGAAATGTGTTTGGAATGTGATTGAACCTGTACGTAAGCATTATCATTTTGATTAATCTTTTTGTTTGAAAGGATAATTAAAAAAATGAAAATCTGGCCATTAAAGAAAAAATCAGTTTTACTCGTTAAAGATTTTGTACTCGGGGTTGACCCAAAAGCCGACCTTGAGTTCCTGTTAATGAATTGCAGAAATCAATACAAGTCATTTGATGAAGCATTAATTACCAAGGCATTCAACTGGTGCTATGACACACATAAAACAAAAATCCGCAAATCGGGGCAGCCATTCTATGTTCATCCCTTGTCAGTTGCATTAATTGTCGTCAAGGAAATGCCTCTGGATGATATTGCCGTTGTCTGTGCATTGCTTCATAATGTGGTTGATGAAGGTAATTTATATGGATTGAAAGACATTCAAAATGAGTTTGGCGATACTGTAGCTGAGATTATCGGGCATATAATAAAAATTAAATACATCGAGGGACGCCAGATCGAACATCTCGAAAATTATCGCAAATTATTACTTGCATTATTCAAGGATGTCAGAATCATTCTTATAAAAATTGCCGACAGGCTCGACAACTTGCGTTCAATTGAATTTCTCGATGAAGACCGACAAAGAAAAATGTCAGAAGAAACACTTGAGATTTATTCTGCTTTTGCCCACAGATTCGGCTTAGGTTCGCTAAAATGGGAACTCGAGGATTTAGCCTTTAAAGTCCTGAACAAAGAATCCTACGAGGAAATCAGTAATGCACTCAAGTTGAGAAGGGAAGACAGGGAAGATTTTATCGAGGTTTTTACTAAGCCGATTAAAGATAAACTTTCGAAAGATGAACTGCTCAAAA
Source organism: Bacteroidota bacterium (assembly GCA_021824625.1). Taxonomy (GTDB): domain Bacteria; phylum Bacteroidota; class Ignavibacteria; order Kapaibacteriales; family UBA2268; genus XYC2-FULL-35-21. Next base: position 21,351 of record JAKAKE010000001.1, read on the forward strand.
GAAAAAATATAAAATTTGATATTATCGGAAGGCCCAAGCATATTTTTTCAATTTATAATAAAATGAAAGCACGCGGACTGCCTATGAGTGAGTTATTCGACTTGTTTGCGATTCGAATTATTCTCGATACAGATGACAGTTCATATTGCTTCATCGTGTATGGTATAATCTCAGATATTTATAAACCGGTTCCGGGAACATTCAAGGATTATATTTCAAGTCCAAAGCAAAACGGCTACCAGTCTCTGCATACAGCAGTTCTCGATTCGGGAGGGAAACCCGTTGAGATTCAGATTCGCACAAAAAAAATGGACGAGATAGCAGAGAAAGGTGTGGCTTCTCATTTCAATTACAAAAGAGATTTCCTGCCCGCACAGTCAGTTCTGGATGACCGCAACATCGAAGAGTGGATGGGACTTGTTCGTAACGTTTTTGAATATGCAGGTGATGAAACACCGGAAGAGTTAATTGACAGCGTTAGAAAAAATCTATTCAACGATGAGATATTTGTTTTCACTCCGACTTATGAATTCAGAAAATTTCCGAAGGATGCAACTCCTCTCGATTTTGCTTTTGCTATTCACAGCGAAATAGGATTCAACTGCATTGGTGCTAAGGTTAACGGCAAGGTCGTACCATTGGATTACAAGCTCCAAAGCGGTGATGTGATAGAAATTCTGACATCAAAAAATCAGAAACCAAAGAAAGACTGGCTCAAATTTGTAGTAACACAAAGGGCGAGAAATAATATCCACAAATACATGAAAGATGAAAAGAAGAGAGCCGAAGAACGTGGTATGTCAATCTGGAAGGGTATTGTGAACAGGTATAATATCAAAGAAACAGATGAATTCATTCATGAAATGTTAAATGAATTGAAGTTCGATACGATGAAGAATTTCTTTTTGACTCTCGGTTCAACCAGTTTTGATGTATCTGTTGTATATGAGTTTCTTGCCGATAAGAAAATCAATTTGTCATTGAATCACATCAACGGAGAAGATTTACTTCCCGATAAAGACACGCCCCAGATGAAAGACTCGCAAGACAGTATCGGTATGAAAATAAAAAATGCCTCGATTAATGTATCGTATGCAAGATGCTGTCATCCACTGCCGGGTGATGCTATAATCGGACATATCAAGGAAGGCAGAGAAATCATAGTACATCAGAAAACTTGCGGACACGTAAAACACCTGCTCGACACACACCAGACAACAGTATTCGATATGGACTGGTCAAATCTCATTCACAAGGATTTTACAGTTAAAATAAGAATGGTTGCCGAAGAAAAACCCGAAATACTGAATGAAATAACCACTAAAATTCTATCTCTCAAAAAAGTAAATTTCAGGGGACTGAATATAAACTCTATTGATGAGGGATTAGAAGGCATAATAACTGCAAACGTCCACAGCATAGAAGATATGAACACATTGTTCGACAGTCTCAGGCAATTGAATGGGATTAAGTCTGTGGAGAGATATAATGAGTAATTCTCTCAACAGCGTTGAGAGTTTTTTTTATTGCTTTTATCATTTCTTGTTTGTAGATTTAGGATAATCGAATTGCTATATTAAAACAAAATAATTTGATATATTAATTTCAAATATATAAACTTGCTTAATAAAAGCAATACACATTTATACAAATATTAATGTAAAGATTTAAAAGATTTTTTGGAAGTGAAATATGGTATTTTTTGAAATTATAATCTAAACGAAAAAAAGCCTTGCTCACACAAGGCTTTTTCTTTGCAACTATAT
>JAKAKE010000228.1 GCA_021824625.1 Bacteroidota bacterium
TATAAGAATAGTCATACGTATTTTGATTATAATTTAATATGCTTTTATCATTCGTTCTGCGAACTCATTTTTTTGACAAATTAAATTATAATCGGATTTTCTTTTCAAGGTTTATTTTATTAATTTTATTAATCGGATATATTTATTTTGATAATATTCATATAGGACAGAGTTTAGTTTACACTACCAATTAAAAGTTTAAAATGATGATAAAATTATCAATCATACTCTTAATTGCTATGTTTCCTTTTTTAGAATGTTTCCAAACTTTTGATAAAAGATTGACAGCGAACAAATAACATTTACCAACCTTATTCCGTCAGGATTAAATGAAAGCGATAACAAACGAAAGATAAATTTTAATTTTGTATGTTGAACTGAATGTATTCAAAAATAAATTATAAATAATTAGTAATTAAAGTATATGCTGGTAATATCGAATTTATCAATACATTTTGCGAATAGATATCTTTTTGATAGTATAAATTTTTCTGTCAACCTTGGGGACAGAATCGGATTGATTGGAAGAAATGGTTCCGGCAAGACAACTCTTCTGAATATTATCGCAGGTATTCAGCAGGCTGAGGATGGTACTGTTATCAAACCGAAAGAATATCGAATAGGTTACCTGCCTCAGGAAAAGGCTCTTTTTTCTAATAAGACTGTTAAAGATGAAGTATATTCATCATTGGATGATATTAATTCAATTGAGTCAAGATTGAATGAAATTTCTTTTCAAATCGAAAAAAGAACTGATTATAGCAGTGAATCTTACAATAAGCTTGTACATGAGCAGAGTGAGTTACATGAAAGATTTGTAATTCTTGGAGGACATAGTATCGAGGCTGAGATTGGGAGTGTTATGAAAGGTTTGGGTTTTGATGATTATGATTTATCCAGGAAAGTTAATGAATTAAGCGGCGGCTGGCAGATGAGAATTGAGCTTGCAAAGATATTGCTTAGCAAGCCTGATTCAATATTACTCGATGAACCCACCAACCACCTCGATATTGATTCTATCAGGTGGGTCGAGACATTTCTAAGGAATTATAAAGGTGCTGTTCTGCTCGTTTCTCACGACAGAGCTTTCCTCGATTCTGTTACAAACAGGACGATTGAAATTTCGAATGGGAAAATTTATGACTTATATAAGTCTTATACTGAATTTGTTACGTTCAGGGATGAACAAAGGAGGCAGCAGTTTAATGCATACAAAGACCAGCAAAAACAAATTGCTGAAACAGAAAAATACATCGAGCGTTTCAGGTATAAAGCGACTTTGGCTTCACGAGTACAATCCAAAATAAAAATGCTCGATAAAATTGAGAGAATCGAGATTGATGAAGAGGATATCACATCAATCAGGTTCAAATTTCCTGATGCCCCGCGTTCAGGCAGGCTGGTTGCCGAGACTGTCTGCCTGAGTAAAAGCTACGGAGATAAAATTGTCCTGAAGGATATTAATTTTTCGATTGAACATGGAGACAAGGTTGCATTTATAGGTAGAAACGGTGAAGGTAAAACGACTTTTTCTAAAATTCTGGCGGGTGTAGAATCATCTTCAGGCGAGTTAAAATCAGGTCATAATGTCAGCATTGGTTTTTACGAACAACAGCAGACCGAGACACTTGACGGGGATTCAAAGGTATTTGATATTATTGACAGGGCGGCTGCCGGTGAGATAAGAACAAAAATCAGGCAATTGCTCGGAGCTTTTCTGTTTAGTGGTGATGATGTCTATAAAAAAGTAAAGGTACTTTCCGGAGGTGAGAAATCAAGGCTTGCAATCGCAAAATTGTTGCTTCTGCCGAGTAATTTTCTAATACTTGATGAACCTACAAATCATCTGGATATGCTCTCTAAAGATGTGCTTAAACGTGCATTAATTGATTATAAGGGAACTTTGGTAATTGTATCGCATGACAGGGAATTTCTTCATGGACTGACTAACAGGACAGTTTTATTTAAGAATCAAAATTTGATTGATTATCCAGGGGACATATATGAATTTCTTGAAAAGCAGAAATTAGAATCCCTGAAAGAGATAGAAACCAGATTAAATGGTGAGAAATCAGATGAAAATAAAGACAATATAAGTAAATCTAAAATTTATCGCAGCGAACAGAAAAAAATTCAAAGGGAAGAAAAAATTCTTAAAAAAAGTATTGAAAAATATGAATTGGAAATTATGCGATTAGAAGAACAATTGTCTGTTCTCGAAGAAGAATTTTTGAATTCTGAATTTCATTTAAATATCGAATCGAGCCAAAATAAACAGAAAGCATATAAGGAAACAAAAGAAAAGTTAGAACAATTGATAGATGAATGGTCAAAGATTCAAATGGAAATTGAGGAATTACAAAAAAATTACTTGTAAAATTTTATAGCATCAATGTTGACATCAGACCTGATATTTCCTTTCCACCTGTTAAATAGTGCTACAATAATCTTATAAATTTCAATAATAATGATAATGGAAAAAGTAGTACACATGACAATCAACCATTCATTTCCGGAGAGAGGTACAGTGTCAAGTAATTCATTCATGACGGGAATGGCAACTGCTGAAATCTGTAAACCGATAGCCAGAAGCATTACAGCAAGTAATGTAGGATTGCTAAATGGGCTGATGCGGTCAATACGGGTTCCTCCGGGATAAGGTAGGTTAGCAAACAAAGACCTATCAAAAGAGCGAGAATTTTGAACATTCCAAATTTGGAAAAATGCCAAAACGCAAAACGCCATTGTCCTTGCTTTGTCATAAGAATTTGGTTGTAATGCAGCTTTGGCATCAGGCAAATAATAATTAAATACAAGCAAGGTTCCCAACATCATTATAAATCCGGAGATAATCATTTGATAGAGCATTCTTCTGTTAATCAAAGGACTGTCTTTCTTGCGCGGAAGAAAAACCATTACATCCCCATGTTCCTTTTCAAAAGCGAGAGGAAATGTTGATGTTCCGTCTGTAACAAGATTAATCCATAATAGTTGAGCAGGAAGAATCGGTAACGGGAAACCGAATACAACTGAAACGGCAATTGTAAGCAATCCGCCAAAGCTGGTTGAGAGTATATATAATATAATATGCTGTAAATTTCTAAGCACTACTCTGCCTCTTCTGACAGCTTTAACGATAGTGGCAAAGTTATCGTCAATAAGAACCATATGTGCGGATTCCTTTGCAACATCAGTACCACTTCCCATAGCAACCCCAATATCTGCCTGTTTCAGGGCAGGAGCGTCGTTAACACCATCGCCGGTCATTGCAACAATGTTACCTCGTGCCTGCAATTGTTTCACTATTCTATATTTATGATGTGGTGCGACTCTGGCATAGACATCAATTTCAGGAACCTTATCAAAAAGTTCTTTATCTGTCAAGTTGTCAATTTCCTGTCCTGTAATAGCAACCGGTTTTGATTTTCCTTTACCTATTCCAACTGTCTTAGCCACCGATTGAGCTGTCTTTGCATGGTCGCCTGTAATCATGACTACCCGAATACCGGCATTATGGCATCTGCTGACAGCATCTACGGCTTCAGGCCTGACAGAATCTTCGATACCTGCAAAACCGATAAAAGTCAAATTATTTAAATTATCGAGTGACAGTGGTGTATTAGCCGATTCATCCGTATATGCCAGAGCAAGCACCCTCAAACCTTTTTCTGAGAAAGCAAGGATTACATCATTAGCATTATCCAAATTCAAAGGAATTTTTGCTCCATTTATATCAATCATGGATATACATCTGTTTAATATTTTTTCAGGAGCTCCTTTTGCAAATACATAATTTTTATCTTCTGAAACTACACTGACAGCCATTAATTGATTTTCAGATTCAAAAGGAATATCAACGTTAACATGGAAGTTGTTGGTGTTAAACCCAAGCTTCTTAGCCGCAATCATCAATGCGACTTCAGTTGGGTCTCCTGTTATTTCCCAGTCACTACCGTTTTCTTTGATAGCAGATTCCGTACAGAGAGTGCCGACTAATGCGGTGAGATTCAGGGCGTAGAAATCATCGGCAAAAACCTGTTCACCGCTATGTTGTGAGAAAACCTGTCCTTCCCTTGAGTAACCGGTCCCTATGACATCAAAAAATTCTCCACCGCTGTAAAGCCTTGTAACTGTCATTTGATTTTTTGTAAGGGTGCCGGTCTTGTCAGTACAAATAATATTAGTACTGCCGAGTGTTTCAACCGCTCTGAGTTTTTTTACGATGGCCTTTTGTTTTGCCATTTGTGACAATCCTATTGATAATGTGATTGTAACGGCAACCGGCAAACCCTCCGGAATGGCTGAGACTGCCAAACCAACAGAAGTCAGGAACATAGTAAGCCAATCATTGCCCCTGAGATATCCGATTAGGAAAATAATTACGACAATAACCATAATGGCAATACTAATGAATTTTCCAAATGCAGCCATTTGAATGCCAAGGGGAGATACTGTCTCTTCGGCTTCTGCAACTTTAACGGAAATTTTACCGAATTCTGTCTGGTTGCCCACAGCAGTAACGACAGCGACTCCTCTGCCTTTCTGGACTATAGTGCCGGAATAAAGCATTGTGAATCTGTCTCCGAGAGGTGCATCCTTACTTATAATTGCATTAGCGTTTTTTGTAATCGAAAAAGATTCACCTGTAAGCATTGATTCGTCAATAAGTAAATTTTGAGAATCAATTAACCGTGCATCTGCAGGTACCCTGACCCCGCTTTCAAGGATAATAATATCACCGGCGACGACCTCGACAGCGGGTATTATTTGTTGTATTCCTTCTCTGATGACACGTGCAGACGGTGCAGTCATCTTCATTAGAGCATTTAGAGCATCCGATGCCCTTCTCTCCTGAATGAAACCAATTATTGTATTTAGAATAACTACGGTAGCAATGACAAATGTATCTTTCAATTCTCCAAGAAAAGCATTTAATACAGCGGCGACAATCAGAATATAGATGACCGGGTCATTAAATTGCTCGAGCAATAATATCCACGCTGATTTCTCTTTGGCTGATATAAGTGTGTTGTCGCCATGCTTTTCCCTCATCTCATCTATTTGTTCAGATGAGAGTCCGTTCTCTTGAGTTACACCAAGAGTTTTCAGAACAACATCACTTGATTCAGTATGCCAAAACATATTACTAATTCTTTTTTGCTTTTATCAATTTTAAAAATGAACAATCATACAAGTTAATAAAAAATCAAATCTTTTAAAAACCTGATTTTTCTTGAGGATTAGGTAATAAATTGTTATGAAATGAACGAATCCATTTTATTTCCGATTTTTATTATGTAATAACTTTGAATTATATTAATTAAACAAAAAGATAATAATAATATTATGGTTATCTGAGAGAATGGAGTAATTATGTTAAATTCAATTATTTTTATATATCAGAAGGTAATATAAATCAAGTAAATACCGCCGAGAATAACAAGGATGCCGCATATCCTTTTTATATATTTAGTTGCTTTTGAATTTTCTGACCAATTCAAATATTGTTGAACTTTTTTTGTTGAAATACCTGCCAAAACAATAACTAAAGCATGACCTATTGAGAAAGCAACAAGAAGGCTGACAGCTAATACTATATCAGTAGAAGAAACCTGGAATACAAAACCAAGAATCGGAGCCATAAAAGCAAATGTGCAGGGACCAAGCCCAATTCCAAAAATGAGGCCGAGAACAAGTGCAGCAATTAAGCCTTTGAACCTAGTCCCGCTCAATCTTGTTCCTTCCCAGGGAAAACGAAAAACATCAAGAAGGTAAAGACCGACCGCTAAGAAAACTACTGCTACGATGTAATTACCTATTTCTCCGACATCACCCATTAGTCTGCCCATAGCTAATGTAATTCCGCCAATAATTGCAATTGTAATTAAAATTCCGACAGCAAAAACAAGTGATAAGTTGAAAGTTCTCTTTAGGCTTATTTCTCCCTGCGAACTGAGAAATCCTACTATCAAAGGAATGCTGGAAAGATGGCATGGACTTAAAATAATACTCAATAATCCCCATACAAATGCAGAGAAAGTTGCAAACCAAAAATTTCCATAGAGCAACTCACTTAAAACATTAAATATTGATTCAATCATTTTGAAACCTTTTGTTTATTCGGTTTCAAACCCTTCGATTGAAGAAACTCATCAATTTTTTCCTCAGGATAATATCCTTCATGCCTGTGAATTTCTATACCGTTTTCATCGAGAAAAACCTGTGTCGGAATAAGTCTGATACCGTATTTCTTTGCTTTATCTTTATGTTCGGATTTCCATACATCATAAAATATTATCTTTAATTGCTCACCATATTTTTTTTCCAATGACTTCATTATTGGTTGCATTTTTTTACAAGGTATGCAGCTTACTGAGCCGAGTTCTATGAATGTTATCTCTGGATTTATGTCTTGTGCTGTAATTGTTAAAGTAAATGCAATTATTAAAAACATAACAATACTGAATTTCATCATCTTTTTCATTGCTTTGATTCCTCAAGCCATTGAATAATCTGATTATCTTTAGGTATGAATCCATAGCTGACAACTTTATCATTGACAATCAGACCGGGAGTCATCATTATACCGTATTTCATGATTTCCTGCAAGTCGGTTATTTTTTCAATTGTTGCATCAATACTGTTGTTATTAACAATCTCACTCACTTTTTTTTCGAGTATTGTACATTTGGAACAACCTGTTCCTAAAATTTTAATATTCATTCTAACCTCCTGAATAAATTGATCTCTTTTAATATATATTTCCTGAATTTTTCAAAATCATTTGAATAATCCCAAATTTTATCAAGATTTTTCCAATTAATTTCTTTACCCTCAACCTTTTTACTTATTATTAATGTTTGTGTATCGAATTTGTATTTATCCTGATAATGTTCATTTTCAGGTTGAAGAAAGTCAATCGAGCTAAGTGTTATTATACTGTCTTTCAGTTCTTTTTCATAAAACATCCGAACAGATTTATTGATAAAATCCTCTATTGTCAAACAAGTATGACAGCGAATAGTTGCATGGAAGTAAATTATTTCAATTTTGTTTATATTCTCTTTGGCTGTTAAATGATGAGACACAAAAATCACAAAAATAATAATCAGTATTGGAATAGTGATTTTTTTCATTTTCATATATAATATAAAATTTAACAATCAATAACTTACATTTTTATAATTTTTTTATTCAATTTCAATTAGAAAATGAAATTGAATAAAAAACCGACGAACATAATTCCAATGGCAACAATCCCAACAAAAATAAAAATTAATGGCAATTTCAATACTTTTTTAAGTATTATTGTTTCCGGTAGAGATAACCCGATTACAGCCATCATGAAAGCAAGTGATGTTCCTAATGAAGCACCTTTTTCAATTAATACCTGAACTACAGGTATAATTCCTGCCGCATTTGAATATAATGGAATTCCGATTAGAACTGCCAATGGCACCGAATACCAAACATCTTTTCCCATAATCGAAGCCATAAAATCTTTAGGAACATATCCGTGTGCAGCGGCTCCGACTGCTATTCCTATGACAATATAAATCCATACTTTTGATACGATTTCTCTTACTGCAATATATCCGGCTTCTATTCTATCGTTGAATGATACTATGTGTCCTGTATTTTCAATACTCCCTGATTTAGTTTGATATACCCAGTCAGCAACAAATTTTTCAAGTTTCAATTTACCGATAACCCATCCTGATAAAATTGCGATTACCAGACCTGTGGCAACATAAATAAGTGCTGTCTTCCAACCGAATAATCCTAATAGTAATACTACAGCTACTTCATTAATCATCGGTGCGGCAATTAAAAATGAAAATGTTACTCCTAATGGAATTCCTGATTCAACAAAACCTAAGAAAAGTGGTATTGCCGAGCAAGAGCAAAATGGTGTAACTATTCCTAATCCACCTGCCATGATATTTCCAATAAGCAAAGGTTTTCCTTCAAGTGCTTTTCTTGTTCTTTCGGGAGAAAAATATGACCTTATTATTCCGACAACAAAAACAATCAATATAAGGAGAAGCATAACTTTCGGGACTTCATAAATGAAAAACCTGATTGATTCTGTTATATGAGTTCCTTTTGTCATTCCGGAAATTTCATAAACTATATAATTTGATATTGATTCAAGGTAAATATAAAGCAACAACCAAAATGGAAGGATAATTAAAGGTAAATAAACCTTGTAATTATCATAATGTGTTCCTTGAACTACCGTTTTCATAATGTTAAATTAAGCACCAATGTTCTCAATTTGATTTACTATATTTTGATTGAAATATTTTTTCTGAAACCATAATGCAACATTTACCAATGCTATCAATGCAGGAACTTCAACTAAAGGTCCAATCACAGCCGCAAATGCTTCACCTGAATTGATTCCGAATACGGCAACTGCTACTGCAATGGCAAGCTCGAAATTATTACTCGCTGCAGTGAATGATAATGTTGCTGTCTTGGAGTAATCCGCTCCTATTTTTTTACCCATATAAAACGAGACAAAAAACATGATTACGAAGTATAGTAAAAGTGGTATTGCTATTCTTATTACATCGAATGGAATTCTGACAATAAATTCCCCTTTAAGTGAGAACATAACGAATATTGTGAACAGCAGAGCAATCAATGTAATAGGACTGATTTTCGGTATAAACTTCTTATGATACCATTCTTTATTTCTAAGTTTAATCAATGTAAATCTTGTTACAATGCCTGCTATAAACGGTACTCCCAGATAAATAAATACGCTTTCAGCAATTTGCCCGATTGTAATATCTACCTTGAAAGATTGGAGTCCAAGCCATTTAGGCAAAACCGTAATAAATACATAAGCATAAACTGAAAAGAACAGCACCTGGAATATTGAATTGAATGCAACAAGTCCTGCGGCATATTCTGTATCACCTTTGGCAAGTTCATTCCAGACAATAACCATTGCAATACATCTTGCCAGTCCTATCATAATCAATCCTGCCATATAATGCGGATAATCCTGGAGAAATAGTATTGCAAGAAAGAACATTAATATTGGTCCAACAATCCAGTTTTGTATGAGTGATAAACCAAGAATTTTGAAATTTTTAAATACATCACCAAGTTCTTCATACCTGACTTTGGCAAGCGGGGGATACATCATCAAAATCAAACCTATGGCAATTGGAATATTTGTTGTTCCTGATTGGAACTGCTCCCAGAATCCAACTATACCCGGAAATAAATAACCAGATAATACACCAATTGCCATTGCTAGAAAAATCCAAATCGTAAGATATCTGTCCAAGAAAGACAGTCTCCTCATTATTTCAGCCATTGAGTCCCCTTTTCAATAATTAATTTTTTTCTGCAACAACTGTTATACTGACAATAGGATTAAGATTCTTTTTGAATTCGTCAATTTCATTCAAATCCATATAATTCATCAGAATGCTCGATGGAATTTTAATATTCTTTTCTTTAACAATTTGAATATTTGAGAATCCTGATGATTTAATAACATCCAAATAATCAGTTTCTTGTATAGCACCTGCAACACATCCTGCATACATTTCAGCCGCAGATTGCAACTTGTCAGGGAGAATTGTATTCAATACAATATCAGAAATACAAAACCTGCCACCGCTTTTAAGCACTCTGAATATTTCTGAAAAAGCCTTTTCTTTATTAGGTACCAGGTCCAAAACACAATTGCTGATAACCAAATCAACTGAATTATTTTCTACCGGGAGGTTCTCAATTTCTCCCAGTCTGAATTCGATATTATTGTAATTGAGTTTCTGATTATTCTCAATAGCTTTATCTATCATATCCTGCGTCATATCAATACCAATTACTCTACCTGATTCACCGACATATCGTCTTGCAATAAATACATCATTTCCTGCACCTGAACCTAAGTCAAGCACAGTTTCACCTTCCTTTATATTAGCAAATTCTGTCGGTAATCCACATCCCAATCCTAAATCTGCATCATTAAAGTAACCCTCAATACCTTTATAATCATCACCCATAATAGAGTAATCAATTGTATTGGGTCCATTTCCACAGCATCCGGCTCCGGCTTTTTGTTTTGAAGATTGTCTTGCAATCTGTCCATACTTTTCTTTTACCAATTCTTTTAACTCTTCATCTGTTCCCATTTTACACCTTTATATAATGTTTATAAAAATTATTTAATTCACCCATAATTAAATCACGAACTTCTCTGTATTTATTCATTTTATCTTCTTCATTTCCTATAAATCCATAAGGGTCTTCAAAACCTATGTGCAATCTTTTTTTTACTTTCCCTATAAATACAGGGCAAGTCTCTTTTGCATTATCACATACTGTTATTACATAATCAAAATCTTCATTAATGAATTGGTCAACAGATTTGGGATATTGTTTACTAATATCAACTCCAACTTCATTCATTACCTTAACTGCTTTTGAACTGACTTTAGATGCGGGTTCAGTACCTGCAGAAAATACATCAATTGTGTTATCGAGCGATTTTAAAAATCCTTCTGCCATTTGGCTCCTACAGGAATTTCCCGTGCATAGTATTAATATCTTCATATCTATTTATTTATATATTACAAATCTTATTTCTATCAACTAACTCAAGTTTTCGTTTATCGGCTTTAATTCTTGCTTCGTCGTTTAGCCATTCAGTCATAAGTTTCATTAGCTTCTTAACCTGAGGCTCATCTGTTTTATCATTAAGCTTATAATCAACCCATTTACCATTTTTCTCATCCAGAATAAATCCGGCTTCCCTTAATAATGATAAATGTTTCGATACAGTTGAATTTGCCAGGTTAAGTACAGCTCTTATTTCGCATACACACATAGGGCAGTCTTCGAGCATTTTAAGAATTCGGAGCCTGTTTGAATCCGACAAAGCTTTAAATATTTTTACATAATTTCTCATATTTCCTCAATATCATTTCGTTATTTGACGAAATATAAAAATAATTGTTTCAAAAAAAAAATATTTTTGAATTATAATAAAATTATTTAATATGATTATTATTAATTTGACTAAATATTAAAATGAAAACATTTCTTATTCTTGGCGGTTATGGTAATACAGGAAAATTGGTTGCCGAATTATTATTAAAAGAAACTGACTGCAAAATAATAATCGCCGGTAGAAGCAGTGATAAATCTAAATTACTTGCCGATAAGCTAAATTTACTTAATCCAAATAACAGAGTTTATTTTCAAGGGTTAGATGCATCTAATAAAGAACAAATGAAAACTGCTTTTAAAAAAGTGGATATGGTTCTTGTCTGTTCTTCCACGCTTGATTATTACAAGCAAATAATTGATACAGCTATTGAAGAGGGTATTGATTACTATGATATTAACATATCAGAGCAGAAGAATCAATACATTATGTCAAGAAATGAGGAGATAATCAGGAAAAACTTGTGTTTTGTTACTGATGGAGGTTTTCATCCTGGAGTTCCAGCCGCAATGGTAAATTATGCTTCGAATAAATATGAAGAAATTGAAAAAGCTAATGTATATGGATTAATGAAATTAAATTGGAAGGAATATAATTTTTCAAAAGAAACGATTTTAGAATTTGTAAATGAATTTCAGAATTATAATGCTGCCATTTTCAAGAATAAAAAATGGAGAAAGGCTAAAACATCCGATTTTATCAAAATTGATTTTGGAAAACCTTATGGAAAACACAGATTATATCCTATGAATCTCGATGAGATGAAAGAACTGCCAGGTAAATACATGTCTTTAAATGAAACAGGATTTTATGTGTCAGGCTTCAATTGGTTTGTGGATTTGTTTGTTTTACCTTTTGCTATAATTACTTTGAAATTATTTGGTAAACGGGCACTGAATATTGTCGGAAAAGTATTTGTTAAAGGATTAAAAGGTTTTACAAATCCTCCTTATGGAATAATTCTGAAATTAAATTCAGAAGGAATAATAAACGGAGAACAAAGAAAATATGAAATGAAATTAATTCATGAAAATGGGTATATAGTGACGGCAGTTCCGATTGTTGCATTTCTTAAGCAATATTTAAACGGTACAGCAAAAAAAACCGGAGTTTGGTATCAGGCAAATATTGTAGAACCTGAACAATTCTTTGATGATATTAGAAAGATGGGTGTTAACATTGAAGAAAGTATAATTGAAAATTAAACACCTCTTTTATTCGGTTCCCAGATGTATTTATGGATTTGAAGCTGAAGCCTTACAGGTTTTTCACTTTCGAGAAGCCATGTTGCTAATGTTTCCGGTTCAACAATGTTGAAAGCCGGTGAGAATAATAAATTTTTAGTAATATTGAACAGTTCAAATTTTTCTATTATTCCGATAGCCCAATCAAAATCAGATTTATCAGCAATAACAAATTTAATTTCATCTTTTTTTGTAATGTAATTTAAATTTTCAAATTTATTAAGTTTTACCATACCGGAACCAGGGCATTTTAAGTCCATAATTTTAATTACCCTTTTATCAACTATTGAAATATCAACTGCTCCACTCGTTTCAAGAACAACGGTGTATTTACGGGTGCATAACATTTTCATTAATTGACAGACATTTTCCTGATGTAATGGTTCGCCGCCGGTTATCTGTATGAAATTGCATTGATAACTCTTAATAACACTTATAATTTTATCAATTGTCATAAGCTCCCCCTCGCCTTTAAGTTTTAAGGCATAGGGAGTGTCACACCATTTACATCTAAGTTTACAACCTTGTAATCTTATAAATACATAAGGTAACCCGGCTCTCGTTCCTTCTCCCTGTATAGAATAAAAAATTTCTGAGATATTTAGCATATTATTTTTGTTTTTCATACTCGAATAATTTCATTTTCACTTTTTTAAAATTTGTATAGCTTTGCTAATCAAATTAAAAAATCATTCCATAATTGTATTAATTTTATTATATTTATAAATATATTTAACAAAAATATTTTTTTTTATAGACATGAAAATTAAATTTATATTTTTATTGAAATTAGTTGCAATATTTTCTGTTGTAATTTATGTTTTTATGATATATAATTTAAAAAACAAAGACATAATCAAAAGCGAAATATTGAATGGTTCCGGATTGGGCAAAGCAGAGAAAGCATTTTTCAGGGCTGAGTTTGAATTTATGAAGTTGCGGGACCCCAGGACAAACAGCATACCTGCGAATGCAAGACAAAGAGAACTTGAATTTGCGAGTTCACTGCCAACCAGAGTATCAATAAATAAAAAAACCGGGAATTCAATTCAATCGCAGAATTGGGTTTCGATGGGGCCCAGAAATGTTGGCGGAAGAATGCTCGATATAGAATTTGACATTAATGATGAAAATATAATTCTTGCAGGAAGCGCTTCCGGTGGTATTTGGAAGTCAATTAACAAGGGTATGAACTGGGTGAGAACGAATACCCCTGATGATATTCAGGGTGTAACTTGTATCGAACAAGATACGAGACAAGGGAAAAGCAATATTTGGTACTATGGAACAGGTGAACTACTAAGCACGACAGACAGAAGGATTACGCATTACATCAGAACAATCGGACTGGGAAAGGGAATCTATAAATCTTATGATAATGGTTCGACTTGGCAGCTTTTACCGGTGACAAAATCAGCTTCAAACGGTATTCTGAGTGAGGTTTTTCAGGGTATATGGAATATCGAGGTTGATATTAACCGGGTAAATGAGGATATATTATATGCGGCTTGTTACGGGGCAATTATGAGAAGTACGGATGGCGGGGAATCATGGGTAAAAGTTCTAGGAGATTTGGATAATAAATCATTTTCAAGCGATATTGTATTATCAGAAAATGGAATTATTTATGCATCATTAAGCTCTTTAACAACTTCAGGTATTCGTTCTGCTCAAACCGGTATCTGGAAATCTTCAGATGGAATAAGCTGGACTGAAATATCTCCTTCTAATTTCCCGCAGGATACCCGTGTCATAAGGCTTGCACTTGCTCCTTCAAATCAAAATATCTTATATGTAGTAACCGAAGTACCCCAATATTCAAGGTCGGTTCAGGCTTTTTATCCTTCTTACCATAGTTTCTGGAAATATACCTATAATCCGGTAAATGGTCAGGGAACATGGGAAAACAGAACTTCAAACCTACCCGGCGAGGGAAATGATAACTATGATGATAACAGCCTTAATACATTGGGAGGGTATGCTTTAGTCATTAAGGTAAAACCTGATAATGAAAATGTTGTTTTTCTGGGAGGAACAAGTTTGTTCCGAACTACAAACGGATTTAGAGATAACATTACAAATATAAATATTGGTGGTTATCCCTATTACTTCACGGCCAAAGAGCTTCATCCGGACATGCATGGACTCGCTTTTCTTCCTTCGAATCCGAATGTGCTTTTTGTTGCTAATGACGGGGGTGTTCAGCTTGCAAATAATTGCATGGATAGTGAAGTAAAATGGAATTACCTGACTGAAGGTCTCATTACTTCACAGTTCTACTCGATATCAATTGACCATAAGGGATTTCATGATGGAATGTTTTTTGGAGGATTGCAGGATAATGCCTCACAAGTTTTAAATTCCGATGACCCCTATAAACCCTGGAAGACAGTATATGGAGGTGACGGAATGTCTTCTGCCATTGTTGATAACGGTGATTTTTTAATCGGCTCGATTTATTTTGCTTCCATATTTACAACCGATATAGAAGGTAATAACTATATTAATCAAACACCAATTTATGTTAAAGAACTGCCATTATTATTTTATACGTATTTTACTCTCGATTTGGATAATTCCAAAACTCTTTATTTAGCAGCCGGAAATCAAATCTGGAGGAAAAATGATATTTATATTTCTGTTCTCGATTCAAGCCGGGTGAATGAAGGCTGGGAGGAAATCACTCAAAGTGGAGACTTTCAGTCATCTTTTGTTACAGCCCTTAAAGCTAATGCTGCAAGAATCTATTACGGTACTAACGACGGTAAAGTTTACAGATTAGATAATCCGAGAACAAACAGTAATTCTCCTTTTGAAATTACAGGGAATGAATTTCCTGGGAATGGTTTTGTTTCCTCATTAGATATTGACCCTGACAACCCGGATAAATTGATCGTTGTTTTTTCAAATTATAATGTTAAGAGCATATTTTATACGAATGACGGAGGAATTAGCTGGACTCACCAGGGAGGTAATCTCGAGGATGACCCTGATGCCGGTACCCTCGGTCCATCGGTAAGATTTATAAAAATTCTCAGGTACAAAGGTTCAGCAATTTATTTTGCCGGAACGAGTACCGGTTTATATTCAACGACTCAACTGGCAGGGAACAATACGATTTGGGTGCAGGAAGGTTCTGACATCATCGGAAATGTGATAATTGAATCTATAGACTCACGAAGCACCGATGGATTAGTGGCTGTTGCATCGCAGGGAGCAGGTGTGTTTACAGCATACTACAATATTTCCGGGAACGAAAATCAAAATAATAAATATGATTTCATATTAAGCCAAAATTATCCCAATCCTTTTTCTAATTATTCTGAAATTAAATTTGAACTCGAAAAAGGAGCATATACGGAATTGAAGATATACGATATAAACGGTTACTTAATAAAAAGATTAATAAGAGAATATTTACCTGAAGGAATTCATAATTTGAAAATAAGTGCCGATACACTAAAGCCTGGTGCATACTTTTATACACTTATATCGGGAAATAAAAAATTAACAAAAAAGATGATTGTGCTTCAATAGTGAAATTATATGAGAACTTTATCTTTATTTTTCAGTGCTGATAGAACTTACTTTGCTGTTGTCGAAGAATTCAAAAAAGGTTTGAGGTTAATTCATGTTAATTCTTCAGAGCTTGGGATTGATTTATTTAATGCAAATGAAGAAATTTTAAAAGCAGGTATTGATGAATTTAATAGTATAATAAAATCTCTTCCTGAAAAAATAGAGCAACTCGTTATCACACTACCAGCTGAGCATGTTTTAATATCAAAATTTCCCGGCAATGAGAATATATCAATGAATGATTTAAGGAAACTCGTTGAATTAGAAATAAAGCAGAATTTTCCACAATTCAATTATCAGGATTTTACATCAACCGTGATACCTCTTTTACCGGAGATGGATAAGAAACAAATGCTAATGGGAATAATTATACCGAAGGATATTTATGTAACATGTAAAAATCTTCTCGAGCCTTTGGGATTACCTATAAAAAATGTAGAAATCAGCCAACTCAACACTCATTCTGCATTTATTTATAATTATCCGGAACATTCTGATAAGGCAGTAGCTTTTTTTGGTATTAAAAAGAGATTCATTGATATAAGTGTTATTAAAGATAGAAAACCACTATATTATAACCTTGTTTCTTACAAAGACCATGAGACAATTTGTGATATATGCCATTCGGAATTTACAAGAATAGTTTCTGAATATACCGAGAAAATTGATTATGCTTATTTCTTTGGCTATTCTCTGACAAAAGAAATACTTGATAAAGCTAAGACAGAGCTTTCTTCAAGTGTTGAACATGTGGGTAGATTAAATGCCTTCAGAATGATGACGGCAGATATCAGTGAGAGAGAGCGATACTACTGTTCAAGAACTGCTCATATATATCCTCCATGTATCGGAGCTTGTATCCCATCTTATCATAAAAGGATTAAACTAATATAATGCGTATAATAACAGGATATCTAAAGGGAAGGATTATTAAAGAAAATGTTCCTTCATTTATCAGGCCAACAACTGATAAGGTGAGAGAGGCTATTTTTAATATTCTTGACAATCATTTCGTATATGATGATTTGATTGTTGCCGATATTTGTGCAGGAACAGGTATGTTAGGATTTGAAGCTATTAGCAGGGGTTGTAAAAATTGCTTCTTTGTGGATAAAGATATTCATTCAATTCATTTCATTAATTCATTAGCCGAATCATTTAAAATAAGTAAAGAAAAATACGAAGTTCAAAAAAATGATGCTCTTAAATTTCTTGAGAATTGTATAAAAAGTTTTCCGGAACGTAAATTTGATTTGATATTTACAGACCCTCCTTATAAAGCTAATTTTTTAAATCAGATGGTTAGAATAATTTATGATGGAAATCTTTTGAAACCAGGTGGAATTTTTGTTGCCGAACATGATGACACCGAAATAATTTTAGTTCCAATGGATTGGAAAAAAATTGTTGATAAAATTTATGGAAACACAAAGATAGAGATGTACAGAGTAAATTATGACAATGAAAATTAAATTATGAACGCAGTGATAATTTTCACTGCGTTCAAAACTAACAATGAGAAATCAATAATTATCTATTTGCGCTCTTTGCAATTTTCCTGAAAAATCAATATACACGGTTTTCCATTCCGTAAATATATCGAAAACAGTCCAGCCGCCCTCGCGATGACCATTGCCTGTGCCTTTCACTCCTCCGAACGGCATGTGTGCTTCTGCTCCGATTGTCGGGCTATTGATGTATGTTATTCCTGCTTCAATATCACGCATACCTATACATGCTTCACCAATATCATTTGTATATAATGATGAGGATAATCCATATTGAACTCCATTAGCAAGTTCCAAACCATGCTCAAACGATTCAGCTTTACTGACAGCAAGCACTGGACCGAAAATTTCCTCTTGGAATATTGTCATATCTTTTGTGATGTCTGCAATAATTGTCGGCTTGTAGAAAGAACCTTTTACCAAATCTTTTTCTGTTGCTCTTTCGCCCCCGAGGACTAATCTGCCGCCTTCTTTGACTGCAATTTTAACATAGTTATCAATATCCTTAAGAGCATTATCATGTATAACAGGACCAACTTGTGTACCTTCTTTCAAACCATCACCAATCTTTAATTTACTTGCTTTAGCTACAAGCATATCAATGAATTGAACATAAATATCTTTATGGATTATTAATCGGGAAGTTGCTGTACATCTTTGCCCTGTTGTACCGAATGCACCCCATAAAACACCTTCGATTGCTGAATCCAAATCAGCAGACGGCATTACAACCTGAGGATTCTTTCCCCCCATTTCGAGAGAACATTTTTTATTAGTCCTTCCGCAGATTTCACCTATTTGCGAACCAATTCCTGTGGAACCTGTGAAACCGATGAGATTGACATCCTGATGTTCCACAATCATATTACCCATACTACCTTTACCAAGAATAACATTGAATACACCCGGAGGAATACCCGCTTCTTCAAGTATTTCAGCAAATACAACACCGGAATGCGGGGAGTCTTTGGAGGGTTTATAAACTACTGTATTACCTGCGGCTATTGCCGGTAATATTTTCCATGAAGGAACTGCAACCGGGAAGTTCCATGCTGTTATTATTCCACAAACTCCGATTGGAACTCTGAATGACAGATTGAATTTATTCATCATTTCACTTGGAGCAGTTTTACCGAAAAGTCTTCTCGTTTCGGAAGCGGCATAATAGGCAGTATCAATTGCTTCCTGAACATCGCCTTCAGTTTCGAAGGTAGGTTTGCCCATTTCGCGTGTCATAATTCTGCCAAGTTCTTTTTTTCTTCGGCTGAAAATATCACCTGCCTTACGTAACAAATCACCACGCTTTGGTGCAGGAATAAGCCGCCATGACTTGAATGCCGCCTTAGCTGCCGATACAGCATCATTCACATCTTCCTGTCCTGATAATGGAAATTTACCGATTATATCCTCATGATTCGCCGGATTAATATTATCGAAAGTCTGCCCGCTTTTTGCAGATATCCATTGACCATTAATGTAATTTTTAAATTCTTGCATTTGAATTACTCCTTGAAATTATTTTTAATTGTTTCTTTCATTATGAAAAATATTATTAAAAGAATATAAAAAATATGTATTTTGCGATTTAATATTTATTAATCAAAGACCTATATTAATTTTAGAAAGACAAAATTACAATCATTAACATTGAAAAAAAATTAGTGTTTTAAATAAGAATTAAATATACGCATGGATTTTTAAAAGATTATTGAAAATTAACAAAACAAGTTATGAAAACAATTTATTCGGCAATAATAATATTATTATTTTTTGGAATAAGCCTTAAAGCTCAGTTCAGGCCCATTGATACTTTAACAGGAAAAGTTGTGCATTATGCAGGTGTATATGCCGGTGCTGCATCAATATTAGAAGACAAACTACTCGGATTTGCATTACATGGAGAATATGAGTACAGAATGATTAAATCATCGTTTGGTTTTGGGTTAGAAGCTCAAATGATATTTTCCGATATAACAGAATTTGGTGTCGGATTTCCTATTTACTGGCATGGAATAACAAGCATGAACTTTAGGTTTAGTCTTACTCCCGGGTTAACAATAACAAAAAGAGTATTATATTCCAGGTATGGACCCGGGACTTCCGAATTTGAACCGACGA
This sequence comes from Bacteroidota bacterium, assembly GCA_021824625.1. Taxonomy (GTDB): domain Bacteria; phylum Bacteroidota; class Ignavibacteria; order Kapaibacteriales; family UBA2268; genus XYC2-FULL-35-21. The sequence goes on from JAKAKE010000228.1 coordinate 19,425, forward strand.
AGAATACTGCTAACTTTTTTTTTCGTACCGGTATAGGGTGGGAGACGTTTATTTACAGGGATGCAGACCCGGTGCTGGTCCTGACGCCTGTGCTTTGCTTTGATATTATCAGTGAAAGTGAAGTGTATATGGGTTTTGGTGCCAGTCTATGTTGGATTATATATTAAGAAAAATAAATTTTGTGAGGCTCAAATGAAAGTAAAATTACTTCGATTCACTTTGTTATTTTATTTCTTTTCATTTTCTCTATTTGCACAATCTTATGATTTCGGGAAAATAAAAATAATATCGGACTTTGACCCTGCTGTTACCTTTTCTGAAGAAACGAAAAGTTATCTGGATGCTTTAGTAACATACTTATATGCAAATCCTGCTTTTCAGGTTAAAGTTACCGGACATTCGGATAATTCAGGTACATTCGAGCAGAATGAAAAACTTTCTATTGAAAGAGCTAAGATGGTTACCGATTATATATTGTCGAAAGGAATCACCAAAGACAGAATCATTGAAAAGGTTGAGGGAGCGAAAATGCCGATTGTTCCTAATGATTCACATGAAAACAGGGCGTTGAATAATAGAGTGGAAATAAGTGTTGTATATACTTCTGCTGAATAGTCAAACAAATAAAATATGATACCTTTAAAAGTCACTATTCTTTGGCATTATCACCAGCCTTATTATGAGAAAGACGGGGAGTTGATTCTTCCTTGGGTAAGGTTGCACGGTGTGAAAGATTATTGGGACCTGCCCGAGTTGTTTCACGAATATCCGGATGTAAAGCAGACCGTAAACCTTGTGCCATCACTAAGTATGCAGATTGATGATTATCTTAACTTCAGAACATCTGATAAAATTCAAAGACTCACGAATATTAATCCTTCTGAATTGACTGAATCGCAAAAGAGAGAAGTGTTGAGATTGTTTTTCCTTTGCAATGAAGAAAATATGATTTTCCCTTATCCACGCTATCGTGAGCTATTTGAACTTGCTCAGAATAAAGAGAAGGCAATTAATAAATTTTCTGAGCAGGATTGGTTTGATTTGCAGGTCTGGTATAACCTGACTTGGTTCGGGTATTTTTCTAAGGAGAGGAAACTAATTAAAAGGCTGCTGAATAAGGGAAGAGGATTTACTGAGGAAGAAAAAAAATTGGTGATGGAAATGCAGATTGATGTGCTGAAGCAGATTAACAGCCAGATGAAAATGCTTCATACACTGAATCAGATTGAAATAAGCTGTACTCCACTTTATCATCCGATTTTGCCTTTGCTGTGTGACACGCATTCTGCAAAGCAAGCTATACCTGATATTAAACTCCCTGAAAATAATTTTGCTTTTCCTGAAGATGCAAAAGCTCAAATAACCGGAGCAATAAATTATTATGAAAGTCAAATCGGAATCAAGCCTTGCGGAATGTGGCCCTCCGAAGGTTCCATTTCAGATGAGGTATTGAAAATAATGATTGATTCAGGATTGAAATGGTCAGCAAGCGATGAGGGTGTGCTTGCGGCTTCCGCCGGGGCAAATTATGATTTTACTGAAAAATATTTTCCGAGGAAATATATTACTGATAACGGTGAAATTGCAATTCTGTTCAGAGACCACACTTTATCGGATGCAATAGGATTTTTATATTCGAGGTGGAATCCTCACGATGCAGCAAGAGATTTTGTCAGAAGGCTGGATGCAATAAGAAATGACCTGATATATAAAAGGGGAGAGGATTGCCTTAAATATGCCGTCGTACCGATTATACTTGATGGTGAGAACTGCTGGGAGTTTTATCAATATAATGGATTGCCTTTCCTGAAAGCTTTATTTGAGCAGTTATCTAATTCCGAATCAATTGAAACTGTTACTTGTTCAACTGCAACTGCAAAAAAGAATCTTGATTACTTACCACCAATTAAATCTGTAAGAGCAGGTTCGTGGATTAATGCTGATTTCAATATTTGGATTGGACATGAAGAGCATCGTAAAGCCTGGTCAATGCTTGCGAAAGTCAGGCAAAAAGTGGAAGATAAAAAATCAGAACTTGATGAGCAAAAATTGAATGAATTGATGAAAGAAATTTACATTGCCGAAGGCTCTGACTGGTTCTGGTGGTATGGCGATACACACATTGCGGAGAATAAAAGCGATTTCGATGTTCTGTTCCGTTGGCATATTGCTAACATTTACAAACTGCTCGGTGAGGAAATTCCAAAAGATGTTAAAGTACCTATTGGAAAAGAACATGAAGTTGCAAAAGTTGTGAAGCAAGAGGGAACTGTTACTCCTTCGATTGACGGTAAAGTCAGTGCCGAAGATGAATGGATTAAAGCAGGTTATTACGATGCTCATGGCTCGATGACAGCCATGCACCAGGTTGGAGAACTACTCCAAAAACTCTGGTATGCTAATGATAATAACAATATTTATCTGAGGTTTGACCTTGTTAAAGCATTTGATGAGGATGATTCAATCGAAGTTCAGTTTCTGAATCCAAAAGAATTTCAATTAATAATCAGGAAAAATATTTTTGAATTGAAAGCAGATGAAGCAATAGCAATAAATCAATTCTCATGCTCTAATTTCGAGATTGTTGAACTATCATTTTCAAAGTCAACATTTTTCAGCGACAATACTTCCGAAATAAAACTTGAGTTGACAATACAGACAAAAACAAAAGAAGGGGAGATTTGCTATCCGAGGCAGGGGAGTTTGGAATTAATAATTTGAAATTTTGAATTTTGAATTTTGAATGCTGAATTAAAAAGAAAGAAAGTCATGCTGAATTTAGTTCAGCATCCATAGCCGGAAACCCACATCAATATTCTTTCACCGCAGAGTCGCAAAGTCGCAAGTTGTCTGAACAGGATTTAGCTGATTAAAGGATTATAGGATTTTTTTCACGCAGAGCCGCAAAGCCGCAGAGAATTTTGATTATTATGAGCCAAAATTGGGCAGAAATGGGCATTTTGAGCAGGTTTGACACGATTTTTCTTCTGCACATAATCTTGATTTAATTCTTTATTTATCAATAGTGTGAATGTGGTTGATTGTATTAAAATTTGTGCATAAAAAGAGAAACAAGCTGCTTAAATTTCAATTTTAAATTTAGAATTTTCAATGAATTAAAACCTCACCCTAAATCCTTATCCAATGGGGGAGGGACTTTTTTTGGTTATATGGAGCCAAAAATGGACAAAATGGACAAAATAGACAAAATGGACATGATTTTAATTGTCCAATTTGTCCAAGTATTCGGAATAAGGTTTTTGAGTTTTAAGTGTTTAGTGGTAGTTATATATTAGAAATGTAGAAAGTTTATAAAGTGAGAAAGATAATCCCCGAACTTCCATACCGGCATTGACTGGATTCAGCCCGACATAGATTAACAAAGAACATGCGGTGCAAAGATAAGATTGTGGGGATGATATAAAAAGAAAATGGTTTTATATATAATCTAATAATTAATTACACATAAAGCTTTACATTTTTCATTACTTTTTTGATAGTGTGAGAACATTTGCCAGAACCAAGCCACTCTATCATTTAATCTAT
>JAKAKE010000028.1 GCA_021824625.1 Bacteroidota bacterium
ATCTATAAAAGTATAACCTTCATAATTGTTAATTCTTTGATATATTAATTGTTTCCAGACTATGTTCCCGTTATCATCCCTGTCCATCCAATGTGTCCAGCTTGTATCTGATAAGTTCGGATTGTTGATATCGAGTGAATAAGGATAGAACATACCTTTAACATCAATATCCAACTTGTTATATGCATGGGAAACTCCTGCCGACATATTAACAAGGTCAGGCGGGTCAACCCATATTTCATAGTAACAGTAAGGGTCAAAGTATTGATAACCCCTTACTGTTCCAATATCCCATGTTACTTTCCAAACCCTGATTTTATCTCCTACTTCTTCGACATCAACGATACCATCTCCGTTTATATCCATCGCACGTTTACCATCGTGGTCAATGTCTTCGTAATATGATGAATCACCCGTTCTCAGATGCTCCCAGGGATTCAGCCAGTAAACATCATCCTCGGTGAGGGTATAACCTTTCGGATAAATCGAAGCAGTATCGAGCCATGCATCAGGATGTCCGTCTCCGTCCATATCGAACTCGGGATTGCTTTCGTCATTGCTTCCTTTCAGAACCGTAACGAATTTTCCACCCGGTGTTTTCAGAATCGGTATATCCATTCCATGGTCAACCCAATAAAACGGCACATCCTTCGGAATATATTGGACATATTTGGTTTGCAAGGCATCTGTTCTTTCCTTGTTCTCCATTATCATAAAAACCTTGAAAGGCTGATAGTATAATCCGAGAAAGTTTTTCCAGTTCAGGTCAGCATCGGCTACTAATCTCGCACTGAACATCAGGAAAGCATAGTCATTCCATTTCCAGAAATAACGTTTGCCTTCACCATCACTGTACTGAGAAACATTATATGAACAATAAATATAACTGCTTCCTGAAAGAAATCTGTTTACTGATTCGTGTATTTTGTCATCCGGCTCAGGTGTTTTTAATCTGTATGTTATAACTTTCTCCGTCATAGCAGGAACCGTGAGACCGGTGATATTCAGATTATTCCCATTTATTGTTGCAGTAACATCCTGGTCAATCACATCAACATATTTAAAATAGGTCTTATTTACATTATCAATGTTTTCTGTTCTCAAATATTCATTGATTGAAATGTTAGAAATATCGGTAGAAGTTAAATTTCTGACTTTTATCCTTATGTCGAATGTATCTAATCCATCGAATGATACTGCATTCTTACCCGCTGTGATACTACTTGGCAAATCATTATAAACCGACCTTGTAACATCAATGTTATTTGTGAAAGCATAAAGAAATGCATTCAGTGTCCACTGCAATTGCCTCGAACCACTCTTCAGTTCATTCATCCCGCCTGTTGAAGGCAATCCTGTATTGCAGATAATTCTACCATTATTTGCATTGGTTCCGTTAAGTACAAACACTACAGGTGAAAATTCCTGTACTCTTGCAATAACTTCTGCATTGCCTGCATCCACAGTAGGTATGGATGTGCAGTACAATTCATGGGTAACATTCTGTGTGTAAGTAATCGGGTTATTTGAATTTTCATATTCTATATTTAGCATACCCGTTATTGGATTTGGTTCGAGATAATTATCAAAATTCACTTCACCTGGGGCTAAATAGCCAAGCTTCTCGATGAAGTAAACAGCATTTCCTTCGGCATAAATTGTTCCGCCATTACTTAGGTAGGCATCTAATTTTATTTTTATTTGGGGGCATATTGCAAAGACGCTGTCAATATAATGCTTCTGGTCTGTTCCAGCGGAATTGAAGGATGGAATAATCAGCAACTGTGTTGCTCCTGAAATTGAGTTTGTATCGAGAAACCTTTCATCAATCAGATAATAAAAATTATTTGACAAGTAAGAGTCGAACATGTTTTTGAAATACAAATATTGCCATGTTACAGTCTTATTGTTCTGTTGAATATTGCTGTTGAACAGAGCTATCCTAAATTGAGAAGGCTTGAACTGAATCGAGTAATGCTCTGCTGACCGCCAGTCATAAATATCATAATTATTTCCCGTAACTCCAGCAAAAGTTGCGGGAACTTCATCGGGATAAATGAAAGAGCCCCGGTTTGGTCCCGTTTTCACCCAATATACGGAGTATTCACCATAATCTGGAAATAAATTTGTATCAATTGTCGGGCTTGTAAAACGGAAATCAGAACCGGATTGAGTCAGAACCATCTTATATGCTTTGACAAAGTCCTGCTGACTTATGTCTGTCGGAATGATAGTGCCTTTTGCGTTGATTTCAACTGAGGTTAATAAAAGTAATAAAATTAAAAAAGAATCAAAGACAAGGTTTTTGAAAATCTTGACTGAGTAAAGATTTTTCATCACATCCCCCAAATATATATTAATAAAGGTATTTTCTTAACCTTTTCAACCAACAACTTATGTTATTGGATTATATTATTTATTAAGTGTTATGTCTCTATTTCTATTAACCCAAAAAATAAATAATAGTTGCAAAAATATATTTATATTAAAAAAATAATATACCAAAGTATGTAATGATTTTATTTTCAACTTAATTCAATTCTTTCTTAATTAAATATTGCTGACGGCTATTTAAACAGGTTCTCACCAACAACAATAATAATGAAAAGATTTGATATTTGCAAGTGTTAGAACTACTTAATTTGAAAAAGGATTAATATATTTATTTCCCACTTTACTAAAGGGGGGACTAAGTGGGATTATTGATAATCACACAACGGAGCTAATTTCCGCACATATTTTCGAAATTACTTCATCACTGAGCAGATAACCTTTTCTTGTTAACCTTATATGCTGATTGCCGTTTTCAATCAGTTTTTCATTGGCAAGATGATTGATTAACTCTTGGTTCACAGCTATTAAATCAATCTGAAATTCTTTCTTAATTTCTTCCATATTTAATCCTTCACATCTCAGGCCGAGCATTATTTTTTCCTCGAGTATTTGCCTTTTGGTTAATACTTCACTTCCCTCAATGGGCAACAAGTCTTTCTCAACCAAGTCGAAATATTTTTTCAGGTTTTTGTGATTCCAATACCTTATGCCGTTGACATAACCGTGGGCAGAAGTGCCAAAGGCAAAGTAGGTTCCTCCGTTCCAGTAATTAAGATTATGCCTGCATTTCTTTCCATCAAAGGCGAAGTTAGAAACTTCATATTGTTCATAACCGGCGTCTGTCAATGTATCGGAGACATACTCGAAAATTTCTGCATCTACTTCATCATCATTCCTTCTCACTTTACCCGACTGCATTGAGTTATAGAGCGGTGTCCCTTTCTCGAATGTGAGGTTGTATGCCGATATGTGATTTGGTTTATACTTTAACAGATTTTCCAATGAATATCGAATATCTTTTACTTTCTGCCCGGGAATTGAAAATATTATATCGGTGCTGATGTTGTCGAATCCGGCTTCCCGTCCTGTTTCGATTGCTTTCAATGCTTCTTCGGGTGAATGGATTCTTTCGAGAAATTCAAGCTCTTTGGGGATTAGGGATTGGATGCCAATGCTCAGCCTGTTTACACCCAATTGCTTGTAACCTTCTAATTTGGATTTCTCTATTGTACCCGGATTACATTCAAGAGTAAATTCAATATCATCCGAGAATTGGAAGTGCTTTTTTAGTTCATTTAATATTAGTTCAAGTTCTTCGGGTTTCATAAGCGAGGGAGTGCCTCCTCCGAAAAATAAAGAACTGACAAGCGGTTTTGAATCAAGCTTTTCGGAGTATAACCTGATTTCCCTGATGAGGCTATTGTTGAATTTTTCAGTATTCTTCATATCTGTAATCGAGAAGAAATCGCAATAACAGCACTTCTTAATGCAAAAAGGAAAATGTATATAAATGCCGGGCATAGTTTTTTTTCAGATTAATTTTACGAATTGATTAACTTTTAAATGAGATAAATATTGCTTAAAAATTTTGAATTTTGAGTTTTGAATTTTGAATTGAAATGGGGAAAACGCTATTTTAACCACCGAGTTTCACTGAGTTTTGCACTGAGTTTCACAGAGTTTTTTTTCACCGCAGAGCCACCAAAAAGTCTGAACAGGATTATGGGATTAAATGATTGCAGGATTTTATTTATTGCCATCAACCTCAGTCCTTCTCACAGTGGGAGAAATTGAAAATTGAGAATTGAAAATGGGGGCAGAATTGTTGAAAAATATTTTTTTAATATCAATTCTGACTAGACAATACGATGTCCTTTTATATTTATTATATTTGCTAAAAATTTGGAGGAAATTATGGCATATAGTGTATATAATGAGGATTGTTTAGCAAAAAATAAAAAGTGGGAGAAATACTCTTGGCATGATACAATAGCATTTAGATTAGATGACGAAATAATTATTAATAATCTAAAAAAGATTGCTGAGGAATTAAAATTAAAATTATTAACACCTGTGAGTCCAG
>JAKAKE010000167.1 GCA_021824625.1 Bacteroidota bacterium
GTCGCTTCCGCAGTTCTCCCTTTCCTGAATTTGAACATCCATACACCCATAAAAAGTGCAATTGGAATAGTCATTGCAATCGTAAATGTTCCCCATGAGCTTTCGGCTAATGCATTAACGACAACTAAACCCAAACCTGCAAGTGCGATAATTAATATGATGAGAGTTGCGATTGAAGCTGTAATGCCGCTGACTTTGCTGATTTCCTTTGAAGCTATTTCTGCAAGAGATTTTCCATCATGCCTGACTGAGGCAACAAAAATAATTAAATCGTGAACACCACCTGCCATTACTGCACCGATTATAATCCATGTAAAGCCGGGGAAATACCCGAATTGGGCGGCTAATACTGGTCCGACCAATGGTCCTGCACCGGCAATTGCGGCAAAGTGATGACCGAACAATACCCATTTATTTGTAGGGACATAGTTGTGATTGTCATTGAATCTATGTGCTGGAGTTAGGTTTTTGTCATTTATTACGGCGACTTTTGCGGCGATAAATGAATAATAAAATCTATAAGCAAGAGCAAAAATTGCAAGCGCAATTAAAATTAATGGCATTGCGTTCATATATCCTACCCGTCTTTCCTTTTACAAACAACACTTTCATTTCAAAATTATATATCAAATCAGTTTAATTTAATTAAAAGAATATTTAAGAATAAGAATTAATGATTTTTGATTTTAGAATTTTTATTTTTGGTTCTGATCATTTATCTGAACTGTCTTAACACTTCTAACAAAAATTGTTTTCAACTTATATCAAGTTTGTACACTTTTTAAATCTTAAATCGTTAATTCTTGTTCTTTATTCTTTCCGGTTTTGTAATCACATAATATTAATAACGGATTTACTTGAATAAAATCATGCTTTTAATTCAATTTAATTTTGCAAATTAACAAGTTATTCCGAAAACATAAGAAAAATAATTGAATTTGTTTTTGGAAACACAAGACTAAGGTAGTAATTTTATTTTTTTAATATTGTTAAAATGAAAGGCAATCCATGAAAAAAGAACTCTCATTTGTTGTTATAATTTTTTTGTTTCTTACAATCTTGTCTTGCACAAAGCAGGAAGATGCTAAAACACAGGAGGAATTAATGATTACTTCCGAATTACCGTCAATAGCCGAAAGATTGAAAGCTTACGCACCTACGGTTATTAAAGTAGATATTTCGAATATGACTACAAATCAAAAAAAGTTAGTTCAATTGCTTGTCGAAGCAGGAAAGATTGCAGATGAAATCTTTTGGCAGCAAACCTCTTATGATGCCATTGCAGTCAGGGATTCTCTTATGAAATTGAATACACCTGAATCTAAGGATTTGCTTGAATATGTTAAAATCAATTATGGCCCTTATGATTTAATCTATGAACATTTAAGGTTTGTAGGAAATGGCCCACAGAAAAGGTTTGAAGGTGGGACATACTATCCCCAGGATATGACAAAGGAGGAGTTTGAAAAATATGTTAAGGATAACCCGTCACAGAAAACCGAATTGGAAAGTCAATATACAGTTGTTGTAAGAGATGGTTCAAAACTGAAAGCGATTCCATTCCATGATGCCTACCCGCTAACAATAAAACTTGCTGATAAGCTTGATGAAGCGGCGAATTATGCTGATAATCCCACATTTAAGAAATATCTACAATTGAGAGCCAAAGCCATCAGAACAGATGATTATTTCGAAAGCGATATGGCTTGGATGGAAATAAAAGACAGTGAAATTGATATTGTAATCGGTCCTATCGAAAATTATGAGGATGGTTTATTCAATTATAAAACTGCTTATGAAGCAGTGGTTATGGTAAAGGATATTGAGGCAAGCAAAGACCTTGCTATGTTCAATGACCATGTTCTTGCATTTGAGAAAAGTTTACCTTACGATAAAAAATATATAAGAGACAAAGTTGGCAAAGGTACACAAATTAATTTTGTCAATGTTGTCTATTTCGGAGGTGACTGCCAGAAAGGTATCAAAACGATTGCAGCGTCTTTACCAAATGACCCCAAAGTGCGGGAAGCAAAAGGCGGCGGAAAAAATTCAATGTATAAGAATATGATGGAAGCTAAGTTTGAGAAAATTGTTGTTCCTATCGGACAGAAAATTCTTGAGCCATCACTTGTTTCATACTTGGATAAAAAAGCTTTCGTTACTTTTGTAACATTACATGAAGTTTCTCACACTTTGGGTAGAGATATTGTTTTTGGCAGTAAAGACCTCACAGTGAGAAAAGCCCTCAAAGAAAAATATTCAGCCATTGAGGAAGCAAAAGCGGATATTCTGGGCTTATACAATCATAAAGTTCTTGTTGATATGAAAGTGTATGACAAAGATTACCTTAAAAAAGTGATTGTAACATATCTTGCAGGATTATACCGTTCAATCAGGTTTGGTGCTGATGAGGCTCATGGCAAAGCAAACTTGATCCAGCTTAATTTTCTGAGAGAAAAAGGTGCATTAATAAAAACAAAAGACGGTAAATTTTCTTTCGATGAAAAAATATTTTGGGACAAAGTTGCCGGGCTTGCAAAACTGCTTCTGACAATTGAAGCCAAAGGAGATTATGCCGGAGCAGGAAAAGTTATGGAAAAATATGCCAAGGTTTCAGATGAAATAAAAGAATCAATAAATTCATTAAAGGATATTCCGAGGGACCTGGATACAAGCTATGAGCTAACGGGAACAAATTGACAAATAAAAACGTAATAAAAGAAAAAATTTAAAATTTAGAATTAATAAATTTGAAATAAATCAATATTTAATTATAAAATTGAACAAATTGTGCTTTATATTATAAATGAAAGAGTTACATATAAGTTTTTGTTTTAAAATTTTAAATTATATTATTATAAATTTATTTTAAATTAAAAATTAAAAATTCTAAATTTTTTTCAAAGGTTGATATTTATTATAATGATTTAATAGAAATTTTTTTTTAGGGATAATATTATGGCGGACATCAGGATTACAAGAACTCAAAACTCCAGGATTGGAACGGTTGACTGGAACAATCTCGGATTCGGTGTTTATTTTTCTGACCACATGTTTATTGCAGAGTATAAGAACAACCAATGGAATGAAGGCGAAATCATGCCTTATGGGCCATTGCCGATGGAACCCGGTATGTGTACCCTGCATTATGGACAGTCTATTTTCGAAGGATTAAAGGCTTACAAGTGCGTGTCGGGTGGTGTTAATATTTTCAGGCCCGATATGAATGCTAAAAGGCTGAATCATTCAGGAAGCAGGGTTTGTATTCCATCCTATGATATTAAGAATAATATCGAGGCATTAATTGAATTAGTAAAGGTTGATAAGGATTGGATACCCCAGCAGAGAGGACATTCATTGTATATTCGACCTGTAGTTTTCGGCTCAAGTAATTTTTTAGGTGTTCATTCATCTTCTGATTATATGCTGATTATTATGACTTCACCTGTTGCTTCATATTATCCCGAAGGCCTGAATCCGGTTAAAATTATGGTTGCCAGCGAATATGTCAGAGCAGTAAGGGGTGGATTAGGCTCTGCCAAAACTGCGGCAAATTATGCCGCTTCATTGCTTGCATCTGCTAAAGCGAAAGAGCAGGGATATTCCCAGGTTCTCTGGCTCGATGCTGTTACCAGAAATTTTGTGGATGAAGTCGGTGCTATGAACATCATGTTTGTGATTGATGATGAAATTGTAACTCCACCACTCGAGCAGGGAACTATTCTTGCAGGTGTCACCCGTGACACTGTTCTCACACTTGCACGGGAATGGGGAATGAATGTTTCTGAGAGAGCACTCGAAATTGATGAAGTGTTTGAATCCTACGGGAATGGAACTTTGCAGGAGATTTTCGGAACCGGAACTGCCGCTATTATTTCACCTGTCGGTCTCCTTGCATACAAAGATAAAACTATTATCATCAATGAAAGCAAGATTGGTCCAATTGCACAAAAGATGTATGACACAATTACAGGCATTCAATACGGAGAGATTGAAGATAAATACGGATGGAACGTTCATGTTGAAGTATAGTCAAATTCTGAATTATGAATGCTGAATGTTGAATTGTGGTTATTTATATTATTAAAATATAATAATTCTATCTCATAGAGATTATATATTAATGGCAACATCTAACCAAGAGCATTCGTTTTCCCGTAGGGAATAAATATTAATTCTTAATTATCAATTATCAATTTTTCTTATATTTGCTTTCTCATAACCTTATTATTAATTCTGAAAGTGTAATATGCCTGCTCCGCAGAAAATTATTCAATTAGTCGAACGGTTTGATAATAATATTAAAAGTTATAGGAATTCCGCATATAATGAAACCCAGGCACGACAGGAATATATTAATCCCTTCTTTAAA
>JAKAKE010000005.1 GCA_021824625.1 Bacteroidota bacterium
ATGTCAAATTGTAACTCATAATCTCTGACTATAAAATTATATTCATCATATAGTTTCTTTTTAATATTAATCATTTCATTAATAATTTGTGTCGCTTCTTCAGAATCTCCAATTTCTGCATTCATTTTATTCCAAAATTCTTGTTTCTTATCCTCTGAGAGTGTTGCAAGATTCCATGCCGTAATTGATGTCATTATTGCTATTTTAATTTGTTCGTTATCTGTACATTCGTTGATTAGAGGTCTTGCAAAATCAAGTATGATTTCTGAAACCTTATACTTGGTGTTTTTTTTAAAATTTTTAATTAAATTCGGATCTTCACTTTGGATACGTTTAACAAGATTATAATGAGTGCCACTACCAATTACATCCATTACGAATCTTTTTTTTTCTTTCTTATATTCTTTCCTTTTCTTTTCCCTTAATAAATTTGATTTTTTTGACATAATTAAAACTATAAATTAAGTGCTACAATTTTATTTTTTATTAAATACATTTTAAAATTCTTTTTGTAGCTGAATTGACATCAGGATTCGGAACATTAAAGTATAAATAATATCTGTTCTTATTAATGTTACCGCTGCCCCAGAGCAAATCGGGGTAGTTGTCATTGTTGACATCCACAAGCAGAATGCGTGTTCCCAAAGTAGAGTCAAGACCAGCTTCGTGTGATACGTCAATAAGCCAGGAGGTGTCCTGGGCGGGGAGGAGGTAAATATTTACAAATATTAAAATAACGATAAAAGAGAAGATTGTTTTCATAATGTTTTAACTCACTTTAATTTTATTCAATAAATTTTTATTTTCTTGCTTTGTAGCTACTTTTTGGCTCCATAATCTGCAATTGCACACCGGAACGTATTGTGTAATCTATTTTTTGTTTTGGGAGCAAATAGTTCAATATCAGGGCTTCCGTCATTGCATTACGGTTTTTCTCACTTGCACCTACATGATAGAAATGCTCTTTTGTTTGTATGTTTTGCTTATTGTATTTCTCAATTTCCTTGTTACTTCTGAATTGATTGCTGTGCCAGGTTGAGAGTATGTATTTACTATTGGATTTGTTCAGGATATTGAATAAATCTTTTTCATCTTCATCGTTCCAGGAATCGAAATAATCAACGTGCCTTCCCAAATAAGGTGGGTCACAATAAATAAAATCATTTTTACTGAGTTTTTTCAATGTTTCTCTGAAATCCTGACAAACAAACTGCCAATCTAATAATTTAACTGCCTGCGAGATATAATCTATTTGATTAACAATTTTTGTAATATATGCTTTTGAAAATCTATTGGGTTTATGTCCGAAAGGGACATTGAATTTACCATATCTATTAAATCGAATCATTCCATTGAAACATGAGCGATTCAGAAATAAGAAATCAAGGGATTTGAAATTTGAATTAAACCTTTCCCGAACTTCGTTATAGTATTTTTGTCCTGACTTAGCAAGTTTAATGCTTTCCGATTCAAGGAAACTGCGAGCAATTGATGGAGTGATTTCACCATTCTTAATAGCATTATAAAAATTGATAAGATGAATATTTGTGTCTGCGAAAATTGCATAATGAGGACGAACATTAAATCCAACAACACCTGAACCCATGAATGGTTCGAGCCACCTGTCAAACTTTAGAGTAGATAAATTATCTTTTATCCAACTTACAAGCTTGGTTTTAATTCCCTGGCACTTTATAGGAGGAATAATAAGTTTTGTTTTATTCTCAATATCCATTATCAATTCCTCTATTTGAGATTTTGATAGATTTTTATTCATATTATAGCTCAAGTTTCATATAAATCATTATAATTTACCAAATTATTTATAATTTATTGCTCTGAAATTTAATAAATTTGTAGTTTATAATATGACAAATTTTATATAATAATTCTATGCTCCAGGTCGTACAGCATCAAAAGGCGGGAATTGTTTCTGTGGAGGAACTTCCTGCTCCCGTTTGCATGAAAGAAGGAATACTTGTTCAGACTGCTTTCTCGCTGATTAGTGCAGGTACCGAAAAAACATCCGTTACAGGCACACAAGCTTCATTTATTCAGAGGGCAAAAAAACAACCTGAGCAGGTAAAAACTGTTTTTGATAATATCAGAAAAGAAGGATTGATTTCGACTTATAATAAAGTACAAACAAAGCTTGATTCTTATAAAGTTCTTGGTTATAGCGCCTCTGGTGTCGTAATAGAATCCCAATGTAATGAATTTTCCGTTTCCGACCGTGTTGCGTGTGCAGGTGCGGGAATCGCCGTACATGCCGAAGTATTATCTGTACCAAAAAATCTTGCAATAAAAATTCCCGATAATGTATCATTCGAAGATGCGGCATATACGACCGTTGCATCAATAGCTATGCAAGGTGTCCGTCAGGCTGATTTGAGATTGGGTGAAACGGTTGCAGTGATTGGCTTAGGATTAATCGGGCAGATTACAGTTCAACTTTTAAAAGCTTCAGGTTGTTCTGTAATTGGAATGGATATAAACAAAGAACTTTTCGAAAAAGCACTTGAATACGGCTGTGATGCTGTATATGCGAGCAATTCTGATTCGCTCAAAACAATAACTTCTTTAACAAGAGGAATCGGATGTGATGCTGTAATAATTACGGCAAGCACATCCTCTAACGAGCCTATGGATTTGGCAATAAAATTAGCAAGGAAAAAAGGTAAGATTGTTATTGTCGGTGATATTGGTATAACAATACCACGTTCACCATTCTATGAAAAAGAATTAGATATTAAAATCTCCTGCAGTTATGGGCCCGGCAGGTATGACAGTAACTATGAATTGCTTGGACATGACTATCCACCTGCTTATGTAAGATGGACTGAAAACAGAAATATGCAATCTGTTCTCGATTTAATTTCTCAGAAGAAACTGGATGTAAATACGCTTACTACTCATATCATCCCTATTGATAATGCAACCGATGCTTATGAAATCATTACAGGAAAAGTAACAGAAAAGTATCTCGGCATTTTATTAAAATATAAGGAAGGTAATGTAAATTTAAAGCGAACAATTGAACTGCCTGCAAGGATTAATGCTCAGGCTGATATAAATGTCGGATTCATTGGTGCAGGTTCTCATGCTCAGTTCTATATACTTCCAAACCTTAAAGCAAATGATATTTCTCTGATTGGAGTGTCAACATCATCGCCGGTTGAATCACAGTCAGTTGCAAAAAAATTCGGATTTCATTACAGTTCGACAGATTCAATTGAGTTAATAAATAATCCTGCCGTAAATACTGTTTTTTGTGCATCATGGCATAATACGCATGCTCAATATGTTCTTGAATCAGTGAAAGCCGGTAAGCCTGTATATGTCGAGAAGCCGCTTGCTATAAATCCTGATGAGTTGAGTGAAATTGATGAGGCAGTGAGAAATTATAATGGTAGAGTGATGGTTGGTTTCAATCGCAGATTCTCAGAATCATTCAGGGAGATTTCAAAATTCTTTGCCTACAGGAAAAATCCAATGTTTGTTTCTTATCGGGTAAATGCAGGATTAATTCCAAAAACACATTGGATTCAACTACCTGAACAGGGGGGAAGAATTATCGGAGAAGTTTGTCATTTCGTTGACTGCATGGTATATTTAACCGGTTCAAAACCTGTTCACGTCTTTTCAGAATCACTCTCCTTTTCAAGTTATGAAGCGATTGACAGGGATAATATTGTAGTAACAATAAAATTTTCTGATGGTTCAACAGGCGTAATTAATTATCTGTCAAATGGCGACACATCAGTTGATAAGGAATATTGCGAAGTTTTCTGCGAAAACAGCATTGCTGTAATGAATAATTTCGTCTCTGTCGAATTAGTGAGGGGAGGAAAATCAAACTGGAAGAGATTTGACGGGAAGAAAGGACATAAAGAAGAAATTATTGCTACACTCGATTCCATCAGACAAGGCAAACCAATGCCAATAACTTATGACGACATCAGAGCAGTTACACTAACAACATTTGCTATTGAAGAATCGTTGTCAACGGGAAAAATTATTGAGATTGATGATTAATTGAATTTAGATGCAATCCTTAACATTTCACACAAAATTCAGATAAGTTCATAAAATAGAAAATAATATATATCGTTTATACATTTCTTTTAAATTTTATAAAAGCTGAAACAAGTTTTATTATAACTTTGTTCAGAATGACAGGAGAGAAAAAATGCCTTTAAATAATGTAAGAAATATTGGTATTGCCGCACACATTGATGCAGGCAAAACAACTGTTACCGAAAGAATGTTATTCTTCACAGGTGAAACGCGTAAATTGGGGGAAGTACATGACGGTGAAGCCACTATGGACTTCATGAAGCAGGAGCAGG
>JAKAKE010000107.1 GCA_021824625.1 Bacteroidota bacterium
GGTGTAGGTATCGGAGTGATGCTTGTATTAATGGTAATGCCTGAGCGATGGCTTCAGGCTTACTCATTGGCTTTTTTCATATTTATTATTTTACTTTTAGTATCGGTATTAATATTTGGTAAAACCATATACGGCACCAGGGGCTGGTTTCAGATTGGAAGTTTTAGTGTTCAGCCTTCGGAATTTGCAAAACTTGCCGCTCTGAACCTGATTGCCACCCATATTTCACGCAAAGGAACCGATATAAAAACGTTCCGGGATTTCGGCATCGTTCTGGCAATAATACTCGCACCTTTTATATTGATTTTATTGGAGCCTGACTTCGGCACGGCAACAGTGATGCTGGCTTTATTGATTGGAATTCTTTTTTGGACCGGGTTTGACATACTCATTCTTTTCTTTGTTATCAGTCTGCCGATTGTAATCCTGATGTCCCTGGTAAGCCCCGTGCATTTTGTTGCCGCAGTTGCAGTTTATTCAATTGCAGCGGCTTTAATGAGAAAAAAAGTACTTCTGACATTCGCAACAATTCTGATTATTTTTGTCGCGGGTTATATAAGCCCGATGATTGTTGAAAATCTTATGCCGCATCAGAAAAACAGAATTGATACATTCCTTAATCCTGATAAAGACCCACTGGGAAAAGGGTATAATGTGATTCAGTCCAAACTTGCGGTTGGCAGCGGAGGGTTAACCGGCAAGGGCTTTTTACATGGAACACAAACTCAGTTAAGATATATTCCAAAGCAATGGACTGATTTTATTTATTGTGTGCCTTCCGAAGAATTTGGATTTGCCGGTGGAGTTCTTGTAATTCTTTTATTGTCAGGCATAATTTTAAAAGCTGTCAAATCGGCTTATGAATCCGAGAATAAATATTTTAGTTTGCTGTCATTCGGAATTGCCACAGTATTTTTTTATCATACAATAATAAATATTGGAATGGTGCTGGGTCTGATGCCTGTGATGGGAATACCGCTTCCGTTTATGAGCTATGGCGGTTCTGCATTATTAGTAAATTGTGCATTCATCGGGCTGCTGTTAAATGCTTTCAGGTCTCAGAAAATAAAAATGCAAAATAAATAATTAGTTTATCCGGTATTTCATAGAAAAATATGAGACTAATAATAACTATCGGTGATTGCAACGGTATAGGACTTGAAGTCCTGATAAAAGCTATTGATAAGTTTATCAAACTTGAATCCTCTTATGATTTGAAATTTGATATTGCAGGCAGCAGACGGACTATTAAGGAGTATTGCGATTCCATGGAACTACCTGTACAGTTCGAGGGAAATGGATTTTGGACAGGAAATATTTTTTGCGAAATATTAGATTGTAAAACTTATGCCGATATAGAATTTGGTAAAAGCACACACGAAGCCGGAAAATTAGCAATAGAATCACTCGACACAGCACTTGATAAAATTCTTGAAAAACATTATGATGCATTGATTACATTGCCAATATCAAAATATTCAATGTATAATGCAGGCTGGATGTTTACCGGGCATACTGAATATCTTTCATTCAGGTGCAATGTGCCAAAACCACTGATGATTCTATGCGCTGAGGGAGTCAGGGTTGCCCTGGCAACGATTCATGTACCCTTCAAGGTTGTACCGGAACTAATCAACACTCAACATATAAATGAAATGACAGAATCTTTAAATATGAGTTTAATTAAAGATTTTAATATCGAAAATCCAAAAATTGCCCTGCTAAGTTTAAATCCTCATGCCGGAGAAAATGGTACAATCGGAACTGAAGAAACCAATATATTAATGCCTTCTATTCAAAAATGTATGATGAAAGGCATTGATATCGAAGGGCCATTTTCTTCTGATGGTTTTTTTGGATTTGGCACCTACAAACAGTTTGATGGCATTTTAGCAATGTATCATGACCAGGGGTTAATACCACTGAAATTACTTTCGGAAGGTGCAGGAGTGAATTTCACAGCAGGATTACCGATTGTCAGAACATCCCCCGACCACGGAACTGCTTATGAACTTGCAGGAAAAAACATAGCAGATTATAAAAGTACTTATCAAGCAATTTTAACTGCAGCACAAATTGTTACAAACAGGCAAAATTTACATCAACATTAAATATTATAGGCATTTCAAACAAAAAATTTGTCAATTAGTTAAAGAATCAGTAATTTTGTGTTCTTTAATATTTGTTGAATGAGAATAAGGAAGTGTTTCGTGGAAACTTCTGCAAAGATTACCAAATCCCTGAGAAAAGAAGATATTGATAAAAAATGGTGGGTGGTTGACGCTGCGGGCCAGGTTGTAGGAAGATTAGCTTCTCAGGTGGCTGCCATTCTAAGAGGCAAGCATAAGCCTGACTTTACCCCACACAACGACTGTGGTGATTTTGTCATAATCCTGAATGCCGACAAGGTAAAATTAACAGGCAAAAGACCGGATAAAAAAGAATACAAGCATCATAGTTTGTATCCGGGGGGACAAAAGATTGAAAAATATAAAATGGTTTTAGATAAAAAACCATCGTTCATACTCGAACATGCAATAAAAGGTATGCTTCCAAAAAACAAGCTTGGAAGAAAAATCGGGAAAAATCTTAAGGTGTATGCAGGGGAATCGCACCCCCATACAGCCCAGATGCCTGAAATTATGCAGTGTAAATATAATTAATTAATCTCGCTAAAAAATAAAAATTGATGGAGAATAAATGAAAGCCGCTTTTGGAACCGGAAGACGTAAAACAGCAGTTGCACAGGCAAAGTTATTACCCGGCAACGGTGTAATTATCGTCAATAAATTAGCATTGGAACTATATTTTCCGATTGAAGTTTACAGGACACACGCCCTGGCTCCTTTGAATACGACAAATAACCAAGGTAAATTCGACATAAACATTACAGTCAGGGGCGGGGGAAAAAGCGGTCAAACCGGTGCCATTCAGTTAGCAATTGCACGTGCATTATTTGCTTATGACACTGAACTTCATAAAACTTTGAGAGAAGCAGGCCTATTGACACGTGACCCGAGAATGGTAGAACGAAAAAAATACGGGCAGAAGAAAGCAAGAAAGAGATTCCAATTCTCCAAGCGTTAATATTTGGAATATAATAAATATAATAATAATTAATAATTTAATAATCATGTTTCCGGATTACCTGTGTGTGATAGTTATTTATTGAGCAGGTGTAGGGGCAGAAAATCTTCTGCTCAAACAAGAACGAAACAGTAGTTTCAACACAAAGGAGTTAATATGAATCATTATGCAGAAATCGAGCAATTGCTCGAAAGCGGCGCTCATTTCGGACATCTCACTCGCCGCTGGAATCCCAAAATGGAAAAATATATTTACGGTGAACGCAATGGTATCCATATCATTGATTTGCGTAAGACACAAATCCTTATAGATTTAGCCAGAAATGCAGTTAATGAGGCTGCTGCCAGGGGTAAAATTGTCTTGTTTGTCGGTACTAAGACTCAGGCTCAGGAAGTTGTAAAAGAGCAGGCAAAGAGAAGCGGCAGCAACTATGTAACCGAAAGATGGCTTGGTGGCATGCTCACTAACTTTACTACAATCCGAAAAAGCATAAAAAGACTTGCTTCTATTGATAAAATGGAAGTTGACGGAACTTTTGAGAAAATCACAAAAAAAGAAAAACTTATGCTTTCCCGCGAAAGGGACAGGCTCAGAAAAGTGTTCGGGGGTATAGAAGATATGACACGCCTGCCCGGTGCTATTTTCGTGGTGGATATTAAAAAAGAACATATTTCAGTTAAAGAAGCAAAAATTCTCGACATCCCTGTCATCGCTATGGTTGACACTAACTGCGACCCCGAAGATGCTGACTTTCCTATTCCGGCAAATGATGACTCAATTAAGACAATTGAGATTGTAGCAAAAATCTTAGCAGATGCTGTTATCGAAGGCTCCGAATTAGCTAAGATGAGACATGCTGAATTATCATCCGAATCTGAAAGGGTTTCAAAGGAATCGGATGCGGGTTCTGAAGACAAACCGAAGGTTCAGAGGAGGATGAGAGAAAGAAGAACAGGCAGAGTGGGACAAAAACCAAAAAGAAGTGATAAACCAAAAACCACTGATTCAGATGAAGCAACCGAAATAGTTGAAGAACATACAAGTTCTGAGAAGACAGATGAAACAACGCATGAAAGTAATGAATCATAAATATTAGTATTAACAATCTGAAAAGAAAGAATAAAGATGGCGAATATAACACCACAGATGGTAAAAGAACTTAGAGATAAAACCGGAGCAGGGATGGGTGATTGCAAAAATGCC
>JAKAKE010000137.1 GCA_021824625.1 Bacteroidota bacterium
TCACATTTTTAGTCATAGGGACACTGCTTGAAATAACAGGCATATCACCTTTTGTTTTTGATGCAAACTCTTTTTGGGCTTCTTTTTGGTCAATTTTCAGAATTGTAATTGATGTCATTATTTGGATTGCATCAATACTTGGAATTCTTGGTGCTTTCAGGCTTTTATTTACGAGAATAGTAAACAAGAATCTATCTTTATACAGCACTCCGAGCCATTATTTCAATATAATATTAATCGGTGCGATATACGCAACAGCACTATTTTGGAGATTAACTGATGCAGATATGGCGAGAAACCTGATGGGATTCTACTTAGGATTGATGACTTTCTCAAAGGATATTGCAATGAATCTTCCAATATATATTCCAACGATTGGTTATGTACATATTATTATTTCACTTTTTTTCATCATATACCTGCCTTTCACACATATGACTCATTTCTTTGCAAAGTACTTCACTTATCATAGTGTGAGATGGGAAGACACTCCAAATGCACCGCACAGCAAGATAGCAGAAAAGGTAGGCGCCCAACTGAATCAGACAGTAACATGGGCGGCACCCCACATCGGTGCTGACGGAAACAAGAACTGGATTGCAATTGCAAGTGCGGCACCTTCGAAGGAGGCGAAATAATGAAAAAAATAAAAATAAAGGATATAAGCTCACCTGTCGGGCAGTTGGCTGAAATAAAATTAGAAGAACTATATCCTCTTCCCCCTCCTTATGATAAATTGGAGGAACAGCCGGGATTCAAGACATTGTCGCCTGAAGTGAAAGCAAAGTTCGAAGCATCTCTCGATGGAGTTATGGCAGTCGGATTAAAGAAACCTGAATCAGAGGAAGAGGAAAAAAAGCTGATTGAATCGTTTATTTCAGGATTGAACAAACTATTCACTAAAGAAAACAACTGGGCGTTTCTTCAACCTCTTGTTCTTTCGATGGAGTATTGCGCCCGTTGTCAGACTTGCAGTCTCGACTGTCCGATTTTTGTCGGAAGCGGAGAAAATGAAATATACAGGCCCACATACAGGGCTGAGATATTGAGGAAGCTGTATTTTAAATATGTAAAAAAAGGAAATAAAATATATAATTCTTTCCAGAATGGCGGAATCGAGCTGAACTGGAAATTGATTGCAAGACTGTTTGAACTAAGTTACAGATGCACACTTTGTCGCCGCTGTGCCCAAAGCTGTCCGATTGGTGTTGACAACGGATTAATCACACACGAACTTAGAAAAATGTTCAGCATGGAGATGGGTTTGTCGCCAAAGGAACTTCATGAGAAAGGCACGGTACAACAGCTCGAAGTCGGCTCCAGCACGGGTATGAACGCCCTCGTTGTCAGGGATAATATGGAATTTATTGACGAGGATATCAGTGAGAGGACCGGCATAAAGGTCGAATCGAAATGGGATGTCGAAGGTGCTGATGTTTTGTTAATACATAATTCAGGCGAAATTCTTTCCTGGCCCGATAACCCGGGTGCTTTTGCCCTGATACTGGATGCAGCAGGAATTAAATGGACATTGTCCAGCGATTTGGTTGGATATGACGGTGTCAACTACGGCTTGTTTTATGATGATGTCCAGCTTGCAAGAGTGGCGATGAAGCATCTCGATATTGCAAAAAAGCTGAAAGTGAAGAAAATCGTAATGGGCGAATGCGGGCATGAAAGCAAGGCTATGGGAGTCATAGCAGACAGAATATTCGCAGGTGCAGTACCGAGGGAAACAGCGATGACACTCATGAATGACATAGTTTTCAGCGGTAAAATAAAGTTCAATCCCGAACGGAACTGGTTCCCGGTAACATTACATGACCCATGCAACCTCGTAAGGTCAATGGGTGTGATTGAACCCCAAAGGAAAGTACTGAGATACCTTGCACCGAAATTCAGGGAAATGGAACCACACGGCACGAGGAACTACTGCTGTGGCGGTGGAAGCGGATTTGCTGTTATGAGCGGCTATAATTTCAGCGATTGGAGAATACAGGTCGCAAGCAGGATGAAATTTGAGCAGGTTCTTAAGGCTTTTGCCGATGAGAATCCCGGTCCTGAGACACCAAAATATGTATGCGCCCCTTGCTCGAATTGCAAAGGAGCATTCCGCGATATGTTCGACTTCTATGGAGCAAAAGCCAAATCCGGGCTTTATTACGCAGGCTTAGTCGAGTTAATTGTTAACGCAATGGTTGACGTCAAAGAGGGATTTATTGATTTTGATATAATGTAAATAAAATATAAATTGAACTTATATTATAATATTTAAATATATTAATTTAATTGTGAATAATATTTAATTGCTTGTTATGGCTAATAAGCCGGCAAATACAGTACCCGATGATTTATCGAATATTCTTTCGGCGGGCTTTATCGAGCTTGTTCCATTCAACGTAGCCATTATTGACAGAGAGCATAAAATCGTTTATGCCAATGAAAATTTCGGAAATTATTTTGGCGACTGGGAAGGGAAATACTGCTTTCAGGCATATAAGAAGTCGGATGTGCAATGTATGAATTGCCAGTCAGATTATTCATTTCAATCGGGCAAAGTATTGGTATCCAACGAAACAGGGTATGACAAGCAAGGCAGAAGCTGTCAGTACGTTAATCATTATTCACCAATTAAAGACAAGAATGGAAAAATTGCTTACCAATTGATGATGTCAACAAACATTATTTATTCTGAACTTTTGCAAAAAGAATACAGTTTGCTTTTTGAAAAAGCGGCTTGCTATATTACAATAATTGACAGAAATTTCAGGATTGTAAGGGCAAACCAGAAGTTTCGGGATACTTTCGGCAATATAGAGGGGAAGCATTGTTATGAAGTTTATAAGAAGAAGAAAACCCCGTGCCATATTTGCCTTGCCGTAGATACATTCGAGGACGGGCTGGAACATTCTTCAACTGAAGTCGGTCTTTCGGTTGATGGCCAGGAAACACATTATGTCGTTACAACAACACCTTTATCCCTGTCGAAGGATGGCGTATCATTAGTATTGCAAATGGCAATTGATGTAACCGAGATTTATAAACTTGAGACACAACTCGAACGCGACCAGGAATTCTTCCATTCACTGCTTCAGCATACTTCGGATGGTGTAGTTATTCTTGACCAAAGGAATAAAGTGAATTTTATGAACAAACCCGCACAATTGCTGTTGAATTGGAAAGGAAAGAAAAAGCCGAATTATAACACTTTGAAGGATATGTTTCCCGCAGATTTCTTTGAACAACCGGACAAGGATGGTATTATAACCGATAAGCAAATGACAACGTTGAGAAATCATACCGGCGATGAAATACCTGTGAGGTTCAAAGCATTCGAAATAAAATATAAGGACAAAAAAACAAATAAGATTGCTTTTATTTCAGACCTGAGAGTACAAAAAAAAGATGAAGAAAAAATGCTCGGAGCCGAAAGGGAGGAAGTCATAGCTGAAACATTGGCCGGTATTTCTCATACCGTAAAGAATCTGCTGATGGGACTTGAAGGCGGAATGTACATGCTTGAATCCGGAATTAAAAATGGAGATAAAAACAGGCTGAATCAGGGCTGGGAAGTACTCGACAAAAACATGAAAAAAACCACAAGCCTCGTCAATGGCTTTATTGATTATACAAAAGGCAGGAAAGCAGAACTGAAGCCGGTTAATCCCGTGGAATTAACTGAAAGTATATGCGAATATCATCAGCAGGCGGCAGATAAATACGGTATAAAGCTGTCATTTGATGCTTCGCCATTTGTGAAAAAAGCAATGCTCGACCCTGATGGGATTGAAACCTGCCTGACTAACCTTATTTCGAATGCTTTGGATTCTGTTATGCTGAGTGGAAAGAAGGATGGCAAGGTTACGGTAAGAGTCTATGACAATGCTAATAATCTGACTTTTGAAGTGAGTGATAATGGAATAGGAATTAGTAAGGAGGTCAGGGGTAAGGTGTTCACAACATTTTTCACTACCAAGGGCGGAAAAGGTCCGGGCTTAGGATTGCTGACAATCAGAAAGATTGCAAATGAACATGGAGGAAACGTCGAGTTCGACAGCAGTGAAGGCAAAGGTTCTGTGTTCAGGATAATAATACCCGCTCAAAAGGGATAATAGTGATACTTTCGTTCTTTAAATTTTAATGAATAGCCACTATCTTTAGAGGCTGTGTGATAATTCGTTTGCAATATAAAATAAAAATAGTTATCAAACGAGAATAGGAGCAAAAAAAAAGAGGAAATAATGGCATTTATCCAATCAGAAGACCGAACACAATACATAATGATG
>JAKAKE010000031.1 GCA_021824625.1 Bacteroidota bacterium
GTTTTTCACAAAGGCTACAACAGCTTGCAAACCAGCAGCAGTCTATTAATCAGGCTATGCAGCAAATGGGTGAACGAGGAAAGATGTCACCCGAAGAACAGGCAAGAATGGGCAGAATAGCCGCAGAACAGGGTAAGGCTCAAAAAACATTAGAGGAATTAGCAAAGGAACAGAAACAAAATCCACAGACTGACAGAAAATCACTTGGTGACCTGGAACAAATTGCTCAGGAAATGAAAGAAGTAATGACAGATATGAAATCGAGTAACATAAATGAAAATACATTAAAAAGGCAGGAGAGAATTCTTTCACGGTTGCTGGATGCCACAAAATCAATTCATGACCGTGATTTCGAAAAGACAAGGGAATCAAAAACAGGTAAGGAGTTTAACAGGCAGTCTCCCGGAGAACTCGATATGAAATCACAGGAAGGCAGGACAAAAGCGATGCAAGACTTGCTCCGCTCAATTCAGGAAGGTTACACCAAAGATTATGAGGAGTTAATCAGGAAATATTTTGAGACATTGCAAAATGGGAATTGAAATTTTATTAATTGTTTTAATTATCCTCTAAGGATTTACTACTTAAAAAAATCCAGAAACATCAAAAGAAGTTTTATTATTTACTGTTATTGTAAGATTAATATAGTGATAAGCAGTAAAATAATTAAGTATATCTCTTTTTAAAAAAAGAAACTCTTCATTCAATGGTCTTCTATCGGTTTGAAATGGCAATTCTATTGTCACAATTTCATGTATACCAGAAAAGTTTTTTTGTAAATATTCCATTAAATAATTTTTTTCATTCAATGAAAAATATTCATCAATTTCATTCATTGCAGAATCAAGAGTTAAATTTTGTTTTGCATTTTCAAGTTCATTTAAAGATTTTAACTTTTTATATTTTTTTTTTGAATCTTCAACAAAATTCTTCCAGAATTCAATTGCACCTATTGTTGTTGGTTTTATCACTCTACTTCTAGTGTTTTCTAATTGTGATAAATTATATAAATATTTAATATAAGCTTCATTCACAATTATTGATTTCAAATATTTATAATCAATCAAACTTTTTTTATAAGGATAAATTGGTTTAACTCTATTTTTAAAAAACCATATAATTTTAGTTGTACCAAAATATTTCTTACCTTGATATTCAAAATTTTCTTTTTTTGTAATAACACGATATAATTTCTTTTTGATAATTTTGAAGAATTTCATTTTTATTCAATAGTTTTAATAATTTAATAGAAAATGTTATAATTTACAATTCCTTTTGCCAACCAGCTTTGAAAACATTTAAAAAATCTTGAGGTTTTATTTTATTGAACCTGTTTTTGTATCCAATGTGTTTACGAAATGCTTCAATAGTTTTAGCAAAGTAAATTTCATAATCTTTATTATTTTCAATTAATGCTTTAGAATATTGACTAAATTCATATAAAACTTTATCATTTGCCCAAATAACCAAATCTTTTGATATTATTTCAAAATCTTGTAACCAATTATTATCGACTCCATTTGATGATAATTTTCTTGAGTATAAAGAAAGCATTTTATCAAATACTTCTCGTTGTTTTTGTAATTTTTCATTTTCTTTTCTATCCAATCTATTAAGTTTATTTTTTACATAAATAGAAAACCAACCTAATATAATTGTAAAAAATGCTGTCAACAGAGGTATTTTAAATATTTCTAATATTTCATTCATTTAAATACAATAAATTTTAGGAATTAAACATATTAGTTTTTTTATATAATACATTTCAATAAATTTTGAATATGGTAATAAATAAATTAAATATTTTTTACCAAATATTTTTAATTAATTTTTCGTCATCTGCAATACTTTAGTTTGATAAATAATTAAGAAACAGAATAAATGAAAATATATATTTTTCTTTTGATGATAATGATGTCTTCAATTGCTATTGCACAGAACACTCTTTCAGGAAAGGTTACCGATACAACCGGTAAACCAATACCACATTGCATTATTTACATACATGACCTGAAACGTAGTGCCGGAAGTGATTTAGAAGGGAAATACTTTTTTAATAATTTACCTGAAGGAAAATTTATTGTCGAGTTCAGGTATCTTGGATATAATAAACTGTCAAAGTGGATTTCGATTAAAGGTGATACAAAATTAGATGCAATACTTAAAGAAGAAGTTGTAGAATTGCACGAAGTAGTTGTTACAGGTGCTTCAGGTAGTAAAGTAATAAATAAAAATCCTCTTGCACTGTCGAGTATTGATGAGAAAGCTATAAAGGAAAGTTCTTCTACAAACTTGATTGACGCAATATCAAAAGAGCCTGGTGTTTCTCAAATAACAACAGGTGCCGCAATATCTAAACCTATTATTAGAGGCTTGGGTTATAACAGGGTAGTTGTAATAAATGATGGTGTTCGCCATGAAGGACAGCAGTGGGGTGATGAGCATGGAATTGAAATTGATGAAAATTCTGTTGACCATGTTGAATTATTGAAAGGTCCCGGAAGCCTGATGTATGGCTCTGACGCAATTGCAGGTGTTGTGAATCTCATCCCATCCAGCCCTTTGCCTGAAGGTCAAGTGAAAAGCAATGTTATGTTGAATTATCAAACAAACAACGGATTAATAGGAGCCTCATTATCGAATGAGGGTAACATTAATAATTTCGTCTGGTCTTTGAGGGGAAGCGGAAAATTAGCGGGTAATTATCAGAATCCGTATGATGGTAAAGTCTTTAATTCAGGTTTCAATGAATTAGATGCTGATGGAAGATTAGGTTTAAACGGGAAATGGGGATATTCTCATTTTAATTTGAGTATGTATAATTTAAATGTTGGAATGATAGAAGGAGTAAGGGACAGCCTTGGATATTTCACAAGAAAAGTCGTTAATAATGGTGAAATTCAAGATAAAACAGTGAACGTGGAAGAATTGAAAAGTTATGATTTATTTGTGCCAAAGCAGAATATAAACCATTATGGAATTTCAAATAATACACGATTGTATTTTGCTAATTCAATATTGGAATTTAATCTTGGTGAACAATATAACTTACGAAAAGAGTTCGCAGACCCGCTTTATGAAGGAAAACCCGGCTTATATATGGAATTAAATACAATCACTTATTCTGTAAAATATATGTTGAATACCATTGATGGATGGATGCCCGCAACAGGATTAAGCGGTATGATTCAATCAAATTTAAATAAAGGTATTGAAGCATTAGTGCCGGCTTATTACCTCATTGATATTGGAACTTATTGTCTTATTGAAAAAGATTTCGGTGATATAAATCTGAGTTTGGGTATTCGATATGACATAAGGAATATAAATTCAAAAGGCCTATATTTTGAGAATGACAGCACATTAACAGAAACACCTACTTCCAGAATAAAATTTTCACCTTTTGAAAATACATTCAATGGACTTTCCGGTAGTATCGGCTTATCCTATATTTTCACTGAAAATTTTTCGACTAAATTTAATTTATCACGTGGATTCAGGTCCCCTAATATTGCGGAACTCGGTTCAAATGGAGTACATGAAGGAACTTTTCGCTATGAAATTGGCAACAAGGGTTTGAATCCTGAATTTTCATCGCAGATAGATTTAGGTTTTGATTATAACATCAAGCATTTATCAGCGAGACTGAGTTTGTTTTATAATAATATTGAAAATTATATTTACTTAGAAAAATTGGATAGTTATTTTCTTAACGACAGCATACTTGATCCGATAAATCCTGTACCAGCCTATCATTTTGTCCAAGGTAATTCATATTTATATGGTGGAGAACTGAATATTGATATTCATCCCCATCCATTGGATTGGCTGCATTTTGAAAATTCATTTTCGATAGTCAGAGCAAGGCAGGATGGACAACCCGACAGCAGTAGATATCTTCCTTTTATTCCAGCACCACGATTGCTTTCTCAATTACGAATTACGAATTACGAATTACGAATTGAGGAAATTAATTTATCTATTAAGGAAGGGTTTGCATTTATCGAAGGTGATTATCATTCTCCACAGAATGAATTTTTAAAAGCTTATGGTACCGAAACCTACACTCCTGATTATATACTCTTTAATGCAGGTGTTGGTGGTAATATTGCAAATCAAAGCGGAAAAACCATGTTTAAAATATACATCACTTTGAATAATATATTTGATAAATCATATCAAGACCATCTGAGCAGGTTGAAATATGCTCCTTTTAATTATGCAACCGGCAGGATGGGTATATTTAATATGGGAAGAAACCTAAGAATGAAAATTTATTATGAATTTTAATTATTTTGTCTTGTTAAGGAAAATACTAATATTTAATCTAATTTAAATTTGAATTAACAGTTTAAAATATAATTTTATTGTTTCTTTGCTTTTAAATTAATAATTTAATAAATTATTAACAACACATTCATAAGGATTAAAATGAGTTTTGTTAGTTTACTTATTCATCTTGCTAATGTAAGTTATATAATTGGATCTGGTTTCAAAAAAATCATCCTACTCAGAATATTTTTCGTAATTGGTTGCTCTATTGAAGCAATTTATTTATTATTAATATCACCTGAAGATTTGTGGGCTGGAATAATGTGGGCAATCCTGATTATGATTGTAAATATTATTATGATTATAATATACATTTATGAAAAAGGTACATTCCGATTGAAGGAAGATGAAAAATTTCTTTTCCAGACTGTTTTTGCCAAAATGAATAAAGTGAATTTCAGAAAACTTCTCGATAGTGGAAGCTGGGTTAATTTTACCCGTGGTGATATTTTGATTTATGAAAATCAATCGGCTGATTTCTTAATGCTCCTTTCCCAGGGAACTGTAGAAGTCATGGTCGGTGACAGACAAGTTGCAGTACTATACCCCGGTAGTTTTATTGGTGAAATGAGTTTCTTAACTGGAGGTCCGACAACTGCAACAGCAAGGGCTGTTTCAAATATTAAAGTATTTACATGGAAGAAAACTGAATTAGTTAAACTACTTTCAAAGAATCAGGAATTGGATAAAGATTTAAATTCAGTTTTTAGTTCAGACTTAATTTCAAAACTTGTTAGTAAAAATACTGAAGTTAAGTAAATTACTCAAAAATATATCTATAGCCCTGACGTGCTAAACCGGCAAAATCGAATATGTCATGTTTTTTCCAGTCATCTCCATAGTGCATTAAATACATCTTTTTCTTAATATTTTTAGGAAGTTTTCTAAGTTGTTGAATAGAAGCATGTACTGGATTAAGTTGGAATGATGCATCATGGAATATCACTTCAGATTTGTTTGCATATAGGTTAATTAATTCTTTATCGAATTTAGTATCTGCTGTGAACAAGATACGGTTATCAACATAAATACCAAAGGTCAGGAAAGCTTCTGCCAATGTCTCTGCATTATCCGGTATGTGTAAAGTTCTGAACAATTCTATATGAACACCTTGAAAATCTACTACGGCTCTTAATCTTGGAGACTTTGAAATTACTTTTGGCTTTATGTGTTCGAAATAATCCGAAAACTTGAGAGGCATACCACTTTTATTAGATTCATTCCATTCCATCCCACCACGCAATGACATTTCCCAAAGTATATTTCTATACTCAGAAGTAGTTATTAGTTTGAGTTTATTATTTTGATTGTTATTTCCGCTATATCTTCTGGATAACGCTAAATATTCTAAACCTCCTATGTGGTCTGCATGGCTGTGCGTAATTAATATGTTTTCAATGTCCAATACATCGAGTCCGGCTGATTTTCTGAGTGCTTCCGGACCTGTCATGCCGAAATCAATGAGTATATGAGTATCGCCTTTAATAATTATGCAATTGTTATGAAAAAGTTTTTTTCCAAGAGCAGTTCCTGTTCCAATAAATACAAATTCAAGTTTACCTGAATTAGTGAGTTTTAAAGGTTTCTCGCATTTTATAATTTTCATATTAAAATCTTAATAGTTTGAATTTCTATATTTTCAAAATTTAATATTCCATTTTTCAAATTATATTTATGATTAATTTAACTTTTCAAAATATTTTACATTTTTCAATCCTTTGAAATGTTTATCTAAAGTATAAATTTCAGCATTAAATTTCAATGCAGTTGCATATATTATTGAATCAGCAAGTGGTAGTTTATATTCTTTTCCCCAAAAAGCAGCAATTAAAGACAAGTCAAAATCCAAGTCAGAAATTTCACCTTTTTTCATCTGAGCAATAAATTTTAAAGCATTATCTTGATTAGTAACAGTTATTAATTTCTTAAATATTTCGACAATTATTATTGTAGGTACTAAAACATTGCCCATGTTTTTTATAATTTTTTCAACATAAAAGCTATATTTAGAGCCTTCATAGTATTCATACCATAATGAAGAATCAATCAATATCATATTCTATCCTCCTCATCTCTTTCGAATGTTGTATCCATCCCTTTTAAAGCTCCTTTTAGGCTTCTTATATCAACTTCGGGTATTAATTCTATCCTGCCCATATAATTAATGAAAAATAAACGCTGTGAAGGTTTAATGTTAAATTCTTTCCGTATTGATTTTGGAATCACAATCTGATATTTGGAAGATACTTTCACAGTTTCCATAAATGCTCCATTATTTTATAGTTAATCAAAAAGTAAGTAACGATAGTATCGTTGAAATATTTTCCAATATTTTTATTAATTTTCATTATTGAATAAAAACCATGTTTTCATTTTCCCTTTCCCTTTTATTTCCATTTCACCACGTTCTTCAAAGAGAAACTGATTTCCGACTTCTGATTCACAACTTTCGACTAATGAATTTTTGAATCTTTCTGTTACTTGTATCTTACCAGGAATACCATATTGTTCCATTCTTGATGCGGTATTAACCGTATCCCCCCATAAATCATATATAAATTTTCTTTCACCTATTATTCCTGCAACTACAGGGCCGCAGTCAATTCCTGCTCTGAAACGTATTTCGGTACCGGCATCAGTAACAAATCCATCAATTTTCTGCATTACTTCAAGGACAAATAATGCCGCATCTTTAGCATGGCCTGTTTTTTTTATAGGAACACCTGAAGCAGCCATGTAGCAGTCACCAATGGTTTTTATTTTTTCTAATTTATATTTAACTGCAATTTTATCGAATTCTGTATAAATACTGTTCAATACTTGTACAACTCTTTCCGGTTTGGCATTTGAGCTTTTGCTTGTGAAATCAACCTGGTCAATAAAAACAACAGATGCTTCCTCGAAATAATCTGCAATTGTTTCTTCACCGTCTTTTAGACGCCTGGCAATAGTATCGGGTAATATATTCAAAAGAAGATTATCGGATTTTTCTTGCTCTTTTGATATTATTTTATTTTTATCAGCAAGTACTTCATTTGCCTTTTTCTTATTCCTGTAATTGATATAAATGTAAAATGCCAGAAGTAATAATAAGCCTGAACCAATTATAAAAGATAAAATTATTGTTTGTTGATTTTTCTTTTCCTGCTGTGTAACAGCATCTTTTTTTTCTTGTTCGTATTGCATTTCAATTTTAGTGATTTCTGTAATTTTTTCTCTGTTTGATAAACTATCTTTAGCATCAGTATATAATTTATAATATTTATATGCAGATTTGAAATCTTTTTGTTCCTGAGAAATTAACGCAAGATTATTATATACATTACTTAGCCAATAAATATTATTAATTTCTTTTGCAATATTAATACATCGTAAGAAGTAATCTTTAGAAATTGAAAGATTACCAATATCTTTGTACAAGGCACCTAAAAACAAATAAGCTATTAAGATTCCCTCATCTGAATTATCTACTATGGCATTTTCAAGAGCTTTGAAATAATATGAGTTTGCTTTATCAAAATTTCTCATTAAATGATAAATTCTACCAATATTGATATAGATCTCCGGTCTAACAACCTTCTGGGATTGTTTATATAACTCCAATGCTTTTAAATAGTAATTGAGGGCATAATAAAAGCTATCTGTGTTTGCATAGTAAAAGCCCAAATTAACCAGGCATTTTGCTATTTGTAATTTTCTGTCAAGTTTCTGGTAAATACTCATAGCACTTTTAAAATATAAATTGGCTTTAACAATGTTATTTTGTTTTATATAAAAATAGCCAATATTTGTCAGTGCGTCAGCTTTTCCAGAACTGTCGTTACTATCTTCGCAAATCTTCAATGCCTGATACAAAACGTCAATAGCCTTATCATATTTACTGTTTTCTATATATAATTCACCCATTTTTTGATTAAGAAGTAAGGCTATGTTCTTTTTGTCGTTTATTAGTCTATAAATTTTAAGTGCAGAAATATAAAAATCAAGTGCTTGCTCATAATTATTTATTTTGCGATAGTTGTCACCAATCTTAGTTTTTATAAATGCTTCCCCTTTTTTGTCATTTTTTGTTTGTAAAATATTAACAGCTTTTTTTATATAATTTATCTTAGAAATTGGATCATCTGTACCCTTTAAAGAGAAGGCAAGATTAATCAATGAAACCGCATGTGAATAGTCATCTTGAACATATACAGATAATTTAAGAGCTGAATCAGAAAGGATTCTGGCAGAATCAGGATTTTTATTTAAAAGAGAAAAAGCATTATGATTTAATTTTGTTACAAAGTCAATAGTATCATTCCTGCTTTTCAACTTATCAGCAATTCCGGAATAGTTCTTTGCTATACTTAAGCAAGTCATTAAAAACAAAGAATAAATAATCAGGAATGAAAAAGTAACCTTTATTAAATTCATGATAATTTATGAAATAATAATATTAACTTCAATACTAAAAAAAAATTTATATAATTTAAAAAATAATTTTGTAATTTAATTAAAATATTACTTTTACTCTTAAAATTTATTGTACGAAAGAATGTTATTTAATCATACGATTGTAGGATTAATTCCTTGCAGCTTACTGCGAAAAAATAGAATTAAATAATTTATGTTCACCGCCGATATGGCGGGGTAGTTCATTTAATAAATTTTTTCAAATATTTAGGAGTATGTCATGAAAAAAATTTACTATTTTATTGCATTATTCTTATTAATCCTCTGTTCATTGATTTATATTTTTTATTTAAGTCCATCTTCACAGCCACCTAAAGCACTTATAGTTCCTCCTCCGGTTCCAATTAAAGCCGATGATGGAGGAAATGTTTTGCCACTTGTAAACAATTCAAGTACAAATAAAGATAAAGTAATTTTATATTTGAAAGAGACTAAAGGATATCCAATTAAAGTTACAGTACTTACAGTAGATGGTTCTCATACTTTTAATTTAAATAAATATGAATATGGGTGTGATATATCTAATTATTTAAGTACTTTTACAGATTATTCTGTTCAAGTTGATGCTGTTGATACTTCTGACCCATTTAAGGATAAAGAACATGGTGAAGCATTTGTATGTGTTACAGCATCTGACATACCTAACTCAAACAGGATAATTCCGGAAGGTGTTGGAGGAAGTATGACTTATTCACCGGATTTCCGGGGGGTACAAAATGAAAGATATTATTTTTCTCACATAAGAAAACTATCAACGGATTTAATTGTTACTGTAAACGAGGAATACGATACAATTGATGCAAATGGTCAGCTTAATCATATAACAATTCCTCATGATATTGCTAATGAAAAAATTATATTCCTATATTATAAACCAACATTAATAAGCAATTATAATTTAATTCTTATTAGTAATGGCAGGATAACTGTGAATATGTATTACCATGAATATGTATTACCATGAGCAGTGAAAAATTCAATAATTTTATAGTAATGTATATTAAACTACCACCAAAAACCTGGTGGTAGTTTAATATTATTTCTCACTTTTTATGTTTACTACTCTAATAATAAATTGCAACTTTTTTAATATTATAACGTATTCAAAAAAGTAACAATTATAAGGAAAGTTATGAATAGAAAATTTTACCGTTCGAAGCAGGACAGAGTAATCGGTGGAGTAGCCGGCGGCCTTGCTGAATATTTTGATGTTGACCCTGTAATCGTAAGAGTGGTTTTTGTTTTAGCTGCACTTGGATGGGGTGTTAGTATTCTTGCTTATATAGTACTTTGGATAATTACACCTGAATCACCTGAACCATACAAAGTGAAATCCCAGGATGATATTGATGTTGAAGCAGACTATGTTGCAAAAGTACATGCAGATAGGGAGAGAAGAAGCACACATTTGAAAATCATATTAGCTGTAATTCTAATAATTATCGGTTCAACTTGGTTTTTAGGAAATATTTTTGATTTTATCAGATTTGCACACATCTGGCCCTTAATACTGATTGTATTGGGAATTCTGATTTTGTTTAAATCATCAATTTTTGGAAATCACAGGAGGGTAAATCATCATGAAGTTCGATAAAGATAAAATTAAGACATCATCTGTTTTTTGGGGAGTATTCCTTATATTCCTCGGATTATTTTTTTTACTCAGTGAACTTAGCTTATGGAATTATGATTTGAGCATCATTCAGTATTTCTGGCCCCTCTTACTTGTGATCTGGGGTATTTCCATTTTGAAAATACCGGGGCTTGCAAAAAAAATACTTGCTTCGATTGCGGCAATACTTCTTGCATTATTCATTATGAGCCTTGTGACGCACCATTGGTGTTGTAATGTTAACCACAGCATTGTTTCAATTTTCGACGATGATGGTTCAAACCTACCCGAAGATTCGATTAAGTATGAAAGGGTGCTGAACTATCCTTATGATACTTTGAGTAAAACTGCAACTCTGAACTTTGATGCAGGAGCAGGCTCATTCAAAATTAAGGATACTTGTTCTGATATTTTGGATGTTTACTCTTATAGGAAACTTGGCGATTTCGAATTAAGCAATTCCGGCACAAGGGAGAACGTTGTGTTGAATCTCGATATGAACATTGATAAGTTCTGGAAGAAAAATAAAATGAAGAGAAAAGCAGAAATCAGGTTTAGTTCTACAATTCCCTGGGAATTGAATTTCACGATAGGTGCTTCGAATTTTGATTGCGATTTCTCAAAATATAAAATCAAGAATCTAAATATTGACGGTGGTGCTTCGAATATTGAAATTAAACTTGGCGATTTGTATGATACGACAAATGTAAATATCGAAGTTGGTGCATCAAATATTGAGATAAATATTCCCTCCACTTCAGCATGTCAAATTATAACAAGCACAGGTTTATCAAAAAAAGATTTCAATGGATTTAAGAGAAGTGAGGACATATACACTACCGAAAATTATTATACCGGCAAAAAGAAGATATTTATGAAACTTTCAGGTGGTGTTTCGAGCTTCGAGGTGAAAAGATACTAAATAATTACGAATTATGAATTACTGATTACGAATGAATAAAGTATTAGAATATAATCACTTATATGTTTAGTTATATATTTTAGATTTAATAGATTTTTTTTTATAAAATAAATCTTGCATTCAAAAGTTTTTATTAGTATATTTTGATGGGCTGAAATTATAAAGTGTAAGATGCAGCTATTTTTAAACAAGTTTATTATAAGGTTTATTTTGATTTTATCAGCTTATAATATGCTATTAACCGAAGACACTGAGAACAGGTCACACTATAATTATAAACA
Source organism: Bacteroidota bacterium (assembly GCA_021824625.1). Classification (GTDB taxonomy): domain Bacteria; phylum Bacteroidota; class Ignavibacteria; order Kapaibacteriales; family UBA2268; genus XYC2-FULL-35-21. The sequence goes on from JAKAKE010000031.1 coordinate 11,603, forward strand.
TTTTTCATCAATAGTTTGTATATATACCGGTTTTGGATTTGCAACAAATTCGGTAGATTATTTTAATGATTACAAAACATATTTCAATAAATACGTCGAACAATTTAAGGTAACACCGGTTGTCGGATTAGCCCTTAAATTCAATTATCTCGAGGATTATCGTTTTGGTTTTTCTGTGGATTTAATTGGAGCAAGTCTTAAAGATTATTTCAAGGAATCTTTTACAAAGTATGGCCAGAATTATATAAGAGGTGTCGGTGAAAATATCAAAATAACAACAATTCCATGTTTGTTCACAGCAGAATTAAAGCCGGTTGAACAACAATTTCAGGGTTATTTGGGAATCGGAGCCGGCTTGGTTTACAGTGAAATAGAATGGAAAGAAGATATAACATCAGAATATATAGATGATTCAAGAAAAAGTTCGGCTGTTATTAATGAAAAAACAATCTATCCCGCCTTTAAAATTTATAGCGGTGTTGAATTAGGGTTTGATAAACAACCCGGTTCTAATTTTTTAGGAAGTTTTATTATTGAGGCTGGTTACACATTTATTATGAGGTACACAGAAATATATTCAAAATTATCGGAACAATTTGCTCCTGCTCCTGACAACTGGAGCAAAAGTTATGCAATATTTCCGGGTTATATTAATTTATCAATAGGTTTGTCGTTCAATTTTCAGAGAGGAGGTAAAAAAATAATTACGAATTATTAATTACGAATTACGAATGCAATGAAATTTGTGATTGGTAATTGAAAAAAGGTTCGATTCTTTCGTATTAAGTAATTGGTTTAATTTTATTATCGGAGGATATATGAAAACAAAGATAACATTCAGACACGTAAAAACACAACCGGAACTACAGGAAGCTGCATTAGAAGCGGCAGAAAGATTCGAAAAATTTTACAGTGGAATAACCAGCACTGATATTATTTTTAAAAATGAAACCGATAAAATTGTGGAATTTACCGTGCATGTTCAAGGTAACACATTAATTGCCAAGGAAAGTTCGGATGAGTTTCACAAAAGCCTTAATGAGGCTTCGGACAAAATGATCCGACAACTTCGTAAAAGGAAGGAGAAAATATATCAAATTGTTTAGAGAATATGTTTATTCAAAATTGAAAATTAATTTTTAGAATATAATTTATGGGGCTGTAAAGCCCCATTTTTTTGTTTTTCAATTGAGCCAAGAAATGTTTAATATTGTAAAATTAGTTATTTATTCAGGATGAAATTTACTCATATTTCGGATTAAAAATGAAACAGTTTGATGATATCAAGATATTACAGCAAAAAAAAATATCCGTCGAGCAATTATGTGAGGCACCAATTAAGCTTGAAAAACTTACAGGCGACTTAGGAATTAATAACGGTATTGTAGATAGAAATATTTACAGGCCTCAACTTGCTTTGACGGGCTATGTGGATTTATTTACTTATAAACAGGTTCAGATTCTCGGTAATACTGAAATCTTCTACCTCAAGAGTTTATCTAAGGATGAAAGGATAAAAGCGTTTCAAACGATATGTCAATTCCCAATACCCTGTATGATATTGACAAACAACCACAAGCTTGAACCCGAATTGCTCAATATTGCAAAGAAAAATAAAATAGCTATTTTAAATACTCCTTTCGAAACAACAAAAGCAACATATCTTTTATCTGAATTTTTGGACGACCAGTTTGCTCCACAAGCTGTTGTGCATGCATCTTTTGTTGATGTATATGGTGTTGGAGTGCTTTTTGTTGGGAGAAGCGGTATCGGAAAAAGTGAAATTGCTCTTGACCTTGTCGAGAGAGGACACAGACTTGTTGCAGATGATGTTGTCATGCTTACGAAAAAAAGAGAATCAATCATAATGGGCACCGGTACGAGTCTTGTGAAACATTTCATGGAAATTCGCGGCTTAGGTGTTATTGATATTCGACAGATGTTCGGTATCAGGTCAATCAGATTTCAAAAAAGACTTGAGATAATAGTTGAACTTTTGGAATGGAACGAAGCAGAGGAATATACAAGAACAGGATTGGATGAGGCACCAACTGAAATCATGGGGATTGAAATTTCAACTGTAAAACTTCCGATTTTCCCAGGTAAAAATATTACAGTTATTGCTGAAGTTGTTGCGATTAATTATTTGCTCAGGACTTATGGATATAATGCAGCGAGGGTATTTTCTGATAACTTACAGACTGAAATTACAAAAAACATTGGACCTAAGATGGCATTTCAGGACCAGAGGCACATCTCGTTTTTCCAAAGCGACAACGAGTGATGGTTAATTACTAATTACCAATTACTAATTACTAATTCACGTTACGCAATATTGAAAACAATATTACAACGTAATATCTAAGTGGTTTTAAAACCTTACAATATTCGTTTAATCTTAGTAAAAAGTAAAGTAACCGGTTTTATTAACCTTATCAGCTTATTCGACTAAAATTAAGGTTAAAATAAAGTAATAAGGTTTGATGTGTAGTGTGATAAGTTTTGTTATTAAGGTAAAAAAGTGTGTAATAAGGTTTTGACTAAGGTATAATAGGTTTTTGCCTAATGTGAGTTACTAATTACTAATGTTTTATTATCACAATTGATTGAACTTACTAATCAAATCCTGTTTGTAGTGTCATTGTAAAATTGTTGCAATAAAACATAGTTAATAAATATACGTCAAACTTAAAAAAATTTTTCAATCTTTTAAATTTAGGCATCTAAATGAAAATAAAATATTGGTCTTTGTTAATTGTTAGCATCTTCTTTTTCTTATTAATAAATTTATATGGTAAAGATGTAAAACATGTAAGGTTCACTGCTCAACCATCCAAACTTGAGGTGAAGAGTGGTGAAAAGTTCAGTGTTTTATTAACAATGAAGCTTGATAAGTACTGGCATTCATACAGCCTTAAAGATCAAACAGGAAGTGAAGGTATTGGTCCAACGACAACAGAAATAACTGCTGGGCCTAAAGATTTTGTTACAATAGCCGGAAAAATTAAAACACAAAAACCAAAAATTGAATATGACAGCGGCTTTGAAATGAAAGTTGAAATGTATTATGGCAAAGCTGATTTTGAAATTATCCTGAAAGCTAAAAAGGATATAAATTTCAATAAGGATAAAGCATTTATAAATATATATCTGATGCTTTGCGATACAGCAAGATGCCTGCCGGCAGAGGATTACAAAGTAACAATAAGAAATCAAATTTATTCACCGTCAGTCGGACTGATTGAAGAAGCAGACACAAATATATCATCAAGTGATTTAACAGAACCACCCTTAAATCCCTCTTTGAAAAATGGGGAAAAATTAAAAGGGAATAAGGTTGATGCAACAGAATCACAGAAAGAAATTGATTCGAAAAAGAGTGAAGGTGTATTATCTTTTCTTTGGTTTGCTATGACTGCAGGTGCTTTTGCACTTATGACCCCGTGTGTATTTCCAATGGTGCCGATTACAGTTTCATTTTTTACAAAAAGGGCAGAAAAGAAAAAAGGAAAAGGCCTGCGCGATTCTTTTGTCTATGCACTCGGTATTATCACTACATTTACAGCACTAGGATTTTTGTTAGCTTTGATATTCGGAGCGACAGGTATCCAGGACTTTGCAACCAATCCGTTTATTAACATTTTTATTGCCGGAATATTCATTGTTTTTGCATTCAATCTTTTCGGTGTCGTTGAAATTCAGCTTCCTGCCGGATTGATGAATAAACTGAACATGAAAAGCCAGGGGAGTGGCATAACCAGTATTTTACTTATGGGATTAACATTTTCCTTGACATCATTTACCTGCACAGTTCCTTTTGTCGGTTCTGCATTAATATCTGCATCAGGTGGTGAGTGGTTTTATCCTATAATCGGCATGCTCGGATTTTCCACTGTTTTTGCGGCGCCTTTCTTTTTACTTGCATTGTTCCCGACTGCCATGCAATCGTTGCCTAAAGCCGGCGGGTGGATGAATAATGTTAAAGTTGTTATGGGATTTCTTGAAATTGCGGCGGCGATTAAATTCATCAGCAATGTCGACTTAGTCTGGAGTCTTGGTATAATGCCGAGAGAATTATTCATTGCAATTTGGATTGCATGCGGTTTACTCATAACAATATATGTACTCGGTGTTTACAGGCTGGCACACGATTCACCCGTTGACGGTGTTAAATCAATGAGAATACTTTTTGCTCTTTTCTTTGCTTCAATAACTTTCTTTTTAATGTCAGGATTATTTGGAATGCCATTAGGAGAACTTGATGCTTTTTTGCCGCCACCCGATTATCAGAAAATCATCAGTAGAACACCAAATACAAATGATTCCAAGATAAATACCGCTGTTCAAAAAGGTAATAAAGTAAAAGAAGATGTTTGGTTAACTGATTATAAGTTTGCAGTGTCTGAAGCTAAAAGATTGAATATGCCTTTGTTTATTGACTTCACAGGTTTCACTTGCACGAACTGCCGTTGGATGGAAATTAATATGTTTGCCAAAACATCTATCAGCACAATGATTGAAAAATTTGTTAAAGTACGTCTGTTCACTGACAGAAGGGGAGACCCTTATCAATCAAATAAAAATTTCCAGAAGTCAAGATTTAATTCTATTGAATTACCGTTATATGTTATTTTAACTCCCCAAGAAGAACTTGTTGGTACAAAGACTTTCACCAGAGATGAAAATGAGTTTCTCAAATTCTTAAATAAAACCTTTAAATAAAACTAATACAATTGGCTAAACTTTCAATATAAAACTGAAAGTTTAGCCAAAGTTTCTAAAAATATAATTAAAATATTAAAATCGAACCCAATAAATTATCTTAGCAATTGCAATATTCTCGTTTCCGATTTATCACCCGCATCCAGTCGGCAGAAATATGTGCCGCTTAAAGAATTATTTGCATTCCAATCCACGGTGTACCGACCTGCTTGCTTTGTCTCATTTACAAGAGTAATGACAAGTTCTCCAAGAACGTTGAATACACTCAGATTTATATGCGAATCGCGGGATAGTTCATAAGTGATTGTAGTTCTTGCGTTGAAAGGGTTTGGATAGTTGATGCCCAGGTTATATTCGGAAGAAAGATTACTGCCAGGTTCATCAATTATACCTGTAATTTTGAATTGTATTGTATTCCAAAACCCAACGTAAACCCTGTCGGATGTTCCCGTATTAATACCAATAAGGGGCTGGCCTACTGTTCCATTAATTTGGTAGCCTTCACCAGCTATTGGAGTGCCTCCATTGCCAAGAACGCTTGATGGAATAGTGTACTGAGCCGGCAATTGCATCTGAACCGTCAGACATAATATGAATAAAATAATCATCATGAATTTCATCTTTTCCTCCGGTTATTTATGATTATTCAATGAAGGATTCGTCTCCTTCTCCTGTATTGCCTTCAATTTCGTTGGTACTTGTTCAATCTTTTCATTCTCCTCATAGCCAATACCCATACTCTCAGGCTTACCGATTTCCTTCGGATAGAGATACCTGCCGCGTTCTATTCCTGTTTTCTCAACCTCAACCTGTATCCTGTGTGATTCGGCAAACGGGTCGTGCCGGATGCCTGTAACCTGCCAGGAGACCTCCACATTTGGCTTGTCTGTCTTTATAGTAAAACTATTCTTGTTAACTTTTTGGCTCACAATCGCCTGGGCAAACTGCCCGACAACTGTTAATTGATACCGAAAATCCCTGTTGAGTGTCTCGAAATAGTCCGGTAAAGTTATCACAGCTTCACCATTTGCATCTGTTATGACATTACCGTTGTATATGTTCATCATATCAGGAGATTCGACAAAAGAATGAAAAAGGTACTTATTTGCCGGGTCAAGTGGATGGTCAATCTTGAAAGAACCGCCCCCTTTTGAGAGAATTCCTGAAACATTCACATTCCCGTCAAAGTATCCGGCGTAGCCGCCTATGTCGTTGTTAATACCGCGTACACCGTAATGCGTACCGGTTGCAATACCTCGCACACCCTCGAGCGACGCACCAAACCAAGCTTCTGTATTGGCATCGGTATTTTTGCACTTAATAGCGGCATAACCGCCTGTACTGGTTGCATAAATAGCAGTATTCATAACGGCATTTACCTCAAGTTTCCGTGTTGGTGTGGATACCCCTATGCCCACATTTCCTTCCATATAAACGTTACCATTGAAGAACCCGGCAAATCCCGCTGCATCATTGTTAATACCGCGCACACCGTAATTGTTGCCCGTGGCAATACCTCGCACACCTTCTCCGGGAGGGCTCAACCATGCTTCAGTATTATTATCAGTGTTTTTAGTCTTTATCACAGAATACCCGCCAGAACTAGTGGCATAAATAGCATTGTTGAGGCCAGCATAAATTTCAAGTTTGCTTGTTGGGGTGGTCGTCCCGATTCCGATATTTGTGCCATCATTATAAATAAGACTATTTGCAACCCATCCCGCACCATCATTCCTCAATGTTTGGCCACTTGTTCCTGTCGGAAGACTTAAACCTGGGGCAAGCTTTGCACCGGTAACCGAACCGTCAACAATCTTAGCTGTCGTAACAGAATTATCGGCAAGCTTCGTTGTGCCTACTGCATTAGCTCCAATTATAGGATTCGGATATGTCCCAGTCAAATCACCCCCTGCCGGGCCGCTTGCAGGAAGACTCACTCCGGGAGCAAGCTTAGCCTGTGTTACTCCCTCGTCCGCAATCTGTGTTGTTCCCACACCTCCATTAGCAATGGAAAGCGTTACGTCACCCGTTATCCCGCCTCCACTCAAACCTGTCCCCGCATTCACAGCCGTAATATCGCCTCCTCCGCCACCGGGTGTTGCCGATATCGTCAGAGTGTTTCCACTTGGTGTAATTGTAACATTGCTTCCCGCAGAAAGCGTTACATCATCCCTTAGCGTATTTATGCTTTTAACAACCTGCCCATTAATAATCGAACGCGTCATCAGGCTGTAAGCCGATGAAGTTAGTTCGATTCTTGGACTAAGCTCCGAGCCGCTTCCCACAGCAACTCCCAGCCAGTATGGTTTATCAAAAGGAAGATTCAACGAAGACGAACTCCCTAAATTAACATTAAAAATCCCTTTGTTCACTGCAACCAATCGGCCTTCAGACCATAGTGCGCTCCCGCCTGCCGCGGCATCGTACAGCTTAAAGGTTAGATTGTAATTGCCATCCGCCACTACCGTCCCGCTCGCATCTGTCAAAACCCCCTGGTAGCTGATAGTATTCGGTGGTTGAGCCTGCACATTCAAGCCAATCATCAAAAGTCCCAAACACAACAAAACTCTAAAAAAGTTCAACCTTATATCACTCATAATCTATACCTCCTTAATTGTAAATTTGTTATTTTGATAAATATATTAGGTAAATATAAAATAATATTACGTATATACAAAAATAAATATTTTAAACTTTTCTATTTCCCCATTCATTAGTCTTTAGATTTATTCGCCCATCTTCAATTTCTTAGACATCTTCCTTGCTGGATTCATCAAATCCCTGTAATATTCCTTCCCCTCCAAATCATCAGCCGTTATTATATGAATGTCCAATATATTCGGCAGTCTGTATCCCGTCTGAATGTAATTGAACTCGCTCAACGAATCATTCCAGCCCTCCAGCCACGACCACAGCCTTTCCCTCTGCTCATCATTCCCGTCAAATTCCACAAGCAAATCAATATCCGAATTAGCCCCTGCCGCCAAATTAAAAACCGTACCAAATAAATATATTCCTTTCACTCCAAATCGCTTCCCGTCCAATTTCGATGCGAGCAAATCGGCTATATGCAACCTCCAGTGCAAAGGTTCATTGAACAAATTTTCCTTTTGCGGCATCGCAGATGTATTGTAAATCGGCAAGACAGACGGTTGTGTGAGTATGGCAACTGCTTCTTCATCATCAGCATTCATCAGAAGTCTCATTATCATTCCGTTTGTTGCTTCGGGCACATTGATTATCTTGATTGTATCCGACAGATATGAGGCTTCGGGTAAGAACCTGGACAAAATATTCTTGGAATTTCTAAAAAAGCCATGATTAAACACGATGTTCTTTTCATCAGGGTACAATGGTAAATACCTAATCGAAGTCTCAACCAAATCCTGAAAGAAATGCGTACCAAACGATAAATCCGGTGTGTAATTGCCTTTCTGTCTTGCAATCTCAATCAACACAGCCGTATTATTAATATCAGAATACGTAACATTGACACCAAGCCTTATATCATCCCTGCTTCCCCATCTTCCGGGCCCCATCAATATGAACCGCTTCCTTGGGAGCAGTTGATTTATTTTTCCTATATATCTTCCGATTGCCTTCAAATTATGCAACTCGTGCTTACCATAATTGACCGGGTCGACGTACACTATATAATTAATATCAGGTACAATGCCGTTTGACACATACTTATTTGCAGTGAACAAAATCCTATCTTCGGGTATATCTCTCGGAATGACGGCAGAAACGCTATCCATCGACGAGCTCTGAGGCCTGCATTGAAGCAAATACAAATTATCTCCGTCACATGCAAACTCAATATCGACGGGTGTCCCGAGTTTTTTCTTAAGCACTTTCAATAATCCATGCACCTGTTTCAAATACTCCGTGTTTGTTACCATATTATCGAAAGTAACGACAACTTCATGCTTTTTAGTATCAATTCCCAAACCAACAGGTTTTCTTAAATGCATTTCCTCCTGAATCGAAAAAACTTCGTTCAGCATTGGGTATTCATTCCCAATCTCCTCTAATAAGCTGCTTATTAATTTTGTTTCAAAAGAATTCGTTTCCAGATTCAACACATCAATATTCTTAGGAGAATACCTCACCATATCCTCAAAAGATAAATTCACCCTTAAATCAGGCTGCCCGGGTACCATTAAAATCGGATATTCACTGGATACCCTGTCAACTGCCCTTGTACCCAAACCCGGTACCATCCTGATTAATCCGTCATCCCTGTTAATCCTCGGTGACCACCTGAACTCATTATTACTAAAAGCTGCTCCCGCAAATGCAGGAAAAAAATACTTCCCAATTCTCTTACCCACCACCTCCTGAATCATAATACCCATTTCCTCATTAAAATCCAGAAGTCCTCTTTCAATCCTGTAACCGATAGGGTCCGGGCCAAAAGTCGAAGCAAACACTTCCGCAATAGCATCCATCAATGCATCCAATCTGTCCTCCTTTGTCCCCTGGTTTGCCAAAAACAAACTCTTATACTTCCCTGCAAACGATGAACCCATCCTGTCCTCAAGCAAACTCGAACTCCTAACAATAATCGGATTCTCCCACAAATCATCCAAAGCCCTCGACAATCCGTTCATAAGTTCCGGAGGAAACTGCGAATTTTTGAATGCCTGTATCAGATGAGGATACTCATCTCTGATTTCATCTATATCCTTATACTTTTCCTCAATCACTTCTTCAAGATTATTATAATAAATAAAACTCATGATGCCGTCAGATGTCATATACCATGTCTTCGGTACCTTCACATTTCCAAGTAATGCTTTCTCCTCACTGCTCCTCTCAATAACCTTGTAAGCCAAAAATAATCCGGCGCTTTTTCCTCCGATTTTACCATGACTCTCACCCGGAAATATCAAACTCTGCAACAAATCATAAAAATCCCTTATCCTGCAATAATTCTTCGCCGTATTAATAAACTCCAACTGCTCGGTCAAAAACCTTCTGATTAATGCAACCCTGATTCCTTTCTTCACCGGAGAAGTCTCCTCATCCATATCACTCTCCCAATTATCCAGAGGCCCACTGCTAAAATAATACCTTCTCACACCTTCCGTCACCTCGCTTATCGGAGACGTCTGCTGCACTAATGCCTTCTCTAAGTAATGAGACTTCTCCTCCCTTATCCACTTTTCAACAATTCTCATCATCTCTTCATCACCCAGCCTCTCTTTTCCAACCCTGAAAATCAAATCCCCGTGAGCATATATATTATCAGCAAGGTTCCTTCTCGTCGGCATATTCACCTCACCACGTCCATCCTCCTTGCCAAGACTTCCGAAAAGTTCCTTTCCCCCTTCAATCCTTTTCACAAACAAATGATTAAGCATCTTCCTCGCCGCCACCATATACATCTGCCTGTCCGTCCTTTTCAGCATGTCAACCACAACTTCCCATTCCGGCCTCATCAATTTAACATTATCAATTTCCATCATTGCCCCGATTTAATAATTTCTACATCAACTTCAGAATACAAACAAAAATTATATACAAACCTATCAATTTCATACAAATAAACAAACACATTACACTCCAAATTAATCCCAAATTAACAACAAAAAACCCATAATCGAGCAGCATTTCAATACAAAGCACACAAAAAAAAATTCATTCAAACTATTCATTTATTCATTTAATATTTCTCGAACCATATAAAAATAGTTTAATTATTATTAGAACATTTTTATTTAATTTGCAAGGTTTATTTTTTCAAAAAAAGGATAAACATAAGAGGTTTAACCTCATAAGAGGTTTAACCTCAAATTAGTTTTATGAATTTAGGAGTTTTATAATTATGTCAGTTAGTGAATCATTCAATCCATTTAAAATGGCACAACAACAATTCGATGAAGTAGCACAAAAATTAGCCTTAGACCAAGCAACCCGCGACATATTACGCTATCCAGACCGCGAGCACCATTTCAACATACCCATACGCATGGATGACGGCTCATATCGCATCTTCCGCGGATTCCGGGTA
>JAKAKE010000194.1 GCA_021824625.1 Bacteroidota bacterium
ATACCAGCCTATTTGAATTGGTTTACCATTCATGTAGATACTTGATTCTTCCAATTTATAATCAACATCAATGTTAAACTCACAATACATGACACATGCATTAACTGAAACATTGAATTCCTTTTGGGCATCAATGTTAATTTTTTTTATGCTCGATATTTTATATTTATTTTTTTGTTGGTCAAAAATTATATTTTTTATGACTGAATTTTTTACAATAAATGAAAAGTATGCCCTTTTGTTTTGAAAATATTTTATTATCATTAAAGTAATATACTCAGAAATATCAAAATTCCCCTTCCCAGTTATTGCATCAATACCATTATGATTTTTAAAGTTTGTTTTTGGTGGTAAATTATCTGAATTTAAAGAACTCAAAGTAGTATTTGTTACCCATGGTGGATTACCTAAAATCAAAATATTTTTATCAGAACCAATTTTCAAATTATCAAAATTGAAATCAAATATATTTGCATTATAAATTTTGATTTTCGTTGCATAACTTTTTTTCTCTTTTTCAATTAATTCAATTATTCTGAATTTTGAAAAAAATGCATACTCGCGGTTTATTTCAATTCCATAGATATATTCGATGTTTTTAAAATATTTCAAAGAAGAAAGAATAAAATTACCAATCCCTGATGTAGGTTCGATTATAACATCAGGCTCAATACCTTGATTTTTAATGTATGTACATATTCTATCTGTTAAATCATTAGGAGTTTGAAAATCTCCATATTCAATCTTATTATCAAAGAAAGTAAGTGAATTTTCTTTAGAAAATTCAGTTTTTAGAATTTCAAACTCGAACTCGTTTTCCACGAAATCTATGATATTATATTTTTTCTCAACAACATTATTGAAATTTAAATAATCTTTATTCACTTCAATTAATTTCTTAATTAAATAAAAAATATTAAACTCTAATTGAATCCCAAAAACATTCATTTGGAATTAACCTTATCAATTATTTTAATTATACCGCCAACCTGATCTGTTAAATCTACGATTCTCTGATACTGGAGTCTCCATTGAAGAGCATTAGAAATAGTTAAATATCCCAACTTTGGTGGATTTGTTAATATCCTTTCTGCTATTTTATATAAAACAGTATCATCGGCTGGAATATTTCTATCAATTAAATATGCAACAATATCTTCTTTATTAGCACCATCTTTTACCATTTCTGAAATTCTTTTTGTAGTAGTATAATCTCCGGTTCTCTCTTTCTCAATAAATGAACAGCTACAAAAATTCAATGTTGCATATTTTTTTGCATTATTATCTGTTTTATCATAAACGAATACTAATAAGTTGTACCCTAAACCAAATATCTTTTGCTCTGGATTTTTAAAAGGGCAAGAGGATTGTGGCTGTTTTATTGATGTTACTTTAATATCTGTCAATATCTCATCGCTTGGTAAGTCAATGCCATTTGCTGAGCTACCTAAAACATAATCATATTTAACTGATAAATAATCTTGAAATTTATGTTCAACAAATGTACCAACGGCTTTACCATCAGTAACACCAAATAATTCTTTATTCATAAATTTTGATTCTATGTTGCAAAATAATTTTGCTTCTTCGATTAACTTTGGTATAGTAAGTTTTATTTTTGACATAATTTAACCTTTTGCAAAGAATATACTCAAAATTACAAATTTTTATGTGACAAATGAATGTTATTTTAAAGTATTATTTGGATATAAATTTTAAATAAATTCTGATTAGAAATAATATAAAATCATATTATTATTGAGACTTCAATTTGGAAGAATAATCAATTACTTTCTTCTTCAATCTTCCTAACAAACTTACACCCCCAATTTTAAATGACTCATTATTTACTCGAATTGTAAGATACAACCCAAGCAATCCGACAATGATATTTCCAAGCCACATACTAAGCACAGGCGACATAATGCCCCTGTCAGCCAGCTTTTCACCCCCAATAAGGCAAGCCCAGTATAAAATATAAAATCCAAGTGTAATTGCCGCACTGAATCCGAAGTTGCCTCCTTTTGTAATAATACCTAATGGACAACCGACAAGAATAAAAACTATGCAAGCAAAAGGTATGGCATACTTCTTTTGTATTTCTACTATATACTGCTTTGCCCTAAGCTCGTATTCTGATTTTCTCATAATTGATGAATTTGCGGATGATATCAGGAAATCTACTCTCTTAGAGGCATTCTTCATTGCAGTTCTAAGGCTTGTGTCATCGCCTTCCTCATCTTCACGTTCATATCTTCTATCCGACAAATTCTCTTTGCCGATTAGATATTTATACTGCTTTTCAAACTGCTTATACACTGTCTTATCAACCTGCATAGCCGAAGCATGGGATTCGTCAACAATCCTTTGCATATCCCGGATGTGCATTTCCCTGTCTCCGCGGGATATGGCATCCTCCTTCGACCTCGACAGCGAAAAGCCGCTTGCATTCATCAGAATCTGGTATTTCTCAAAAACAACTATCCTGTAATCCCTCACTTCATTATTATATAGCTGGTGAATTTCACCTTTATACAAATCGAGCATCAGCTTTGATTCGTCAGGAGTAAAACTGGCTACTCCTGAATCGGCAGAAACAATATTCAAGCCTTGTGATTTTGTATTGTCATAAATTGTAACACCCTTTAGAGTTCCTCTTAATGAATCAACCGACCTTGCAAGTATAGTATAACCGTCAATAGCATTTGAGAACTGCCCTGCCTCGATTGAAAATGTAGGTTTCTTGCGGGTAATGTCGCTCATTAAAACTTTTGCCCTGTGATTTGCTTCAGGTAGTACTTCATCATTGAACCAGAACAATGCGAGTGTAAGAATAATTCCTGAAATCATAACCGGTGTCATCATCCGCCATAGGCTCGCTCCGCTGGATTTGAATATTGTTACTTCATGTGCCGCCGACATTGAACCAAATGCCATAAGAGTCGAAAATAATACCCCGATTGGGACAGCGAGAACAAGCATCCAAGCTGTATTCAATCCAATCAGTTGAAGGATAACCCATGTATCCAATCCCTTTCCGACAAGCTGGTCAATTGATTTGAGTATAAACTGAAAAAGGAAAAGAAAAACAACCAGCACAACCCCGAAGAAAAACGGAGCCGCATGATTTCTTAATACATATAAGCTTAATAATTTGAACATTATATTATCGTACTCATTTCAATTTCTTATTTAATGCTTTATCAAAAGTAACCACCTCATGACTTTCTATGTGATGATATGAATGAATCATACAATCAATAAAATCAAGTTTAGATGAGGAATATGTTGAGAGAGCAAATTTAATGGTTATGGGATTTTGAACAGTTGGATTGTAATTATCAATAAAGTTAGTTAATAATGCAGCAGTTTTCTTCCTTGGAACCTTATATACTTTCTCAAGAACATAAACAATTTCGGCTATTATTTCAGTCGGCAGGAAAATTTCGTTGTTTTCAATGATGTCAGCAGATTGTTTAGATAAAGACTCGTTATCATTGAGAACATACCTGAGAAAAACATTAGCATCAATTATCATATTTATCCATCACAGATTGTTTCCAGGCTTCCTGTTCATTAGTGATTAATTCCCTATTTGCATATTTACTAAGAAATCCCTTCAAATTACGATTCTTCAAATGGGCTTGTCGCTTTTCAATCAAAGGTCGAATGGTAACCTCGACTTCCCTGCCTTTCAAAAAACCAAGATTATTCAGTTTCAAAGTGTCGGAACTGACAACTGTATTGATTTTAAAAGTATGCATTATAAATCTCCATTTTAAGAATTTGACGATTATTATAATATAATCTTGTTATTTAAATGCTTTGTACGAAAAAAATAAACATTAAGTAAAAGATAGTTTTTATAAATTCAAAAACTGATTTCTTATTCATCAGGAAACACTTCTATTCAGACAATAAAGACTCAGCAGGCACACCCAGCTTATGATGTAATGTTCTCATCATTCGTAAGGATAATTTTCTTTTACCTGACATAACTTCGGACACTCTGCTTCTGTATCCAAGGTAATATCTCAAATCTGACATTTTCATATCAAGTTGTTCCAGTCTGAATTTGATTGCCTCTAATGGATTTGGAGCATCTATTATGAACTTATCTTTTTCATAGTATTCAACAAGAATAGATAAAATTTCAAGTTCATCTGATTCCTTTGAACCGGATTTTAGATTTTTTTGCATAAGTATATAAATCCTTTCAAGGGATTTCTCGTACTGTTTCTTACTTTTTATAGGTTTTAACATAACTTATTTCCTTAATATTTAACTTATCATAATTCTTATGAGAACCAATCCAGATAATGAAAACAATTCCAAGTTTACACTCAATATCAGCCACAAGTCTATATTTATTCCCCCTGATATTGAATACAACTCTTTTATTAATGATTATTGGCGCACTTTTATATTTGTTCTTTATATCATTATGACTTTTCCATGATGCTTTTTCAGCTTCGGCAAACCATGCTTTCAATGGATGTTCAGCATCATAATGATTTTCCCAGAATAACTTCAAAGTGTATCGTGCAATAATTCTCATTAACAAAAATATACTGGAAAATTAATATTACCAAATTGGTAACACATATATAAACAAAAAAAGAGCCAGGGATTTAACTCCCCGGCTCACAGGTTTAGAGGACTCAGAATTTTAAACCTGTTTTTTTATATTACAATAACTCTCTGAACTGCATGTTCCCCTTTATTACTTCGAACTGAAATTACATACATTCCCGGCTCTATGTCTTGCAACTTAAAGCTTTCGCTTCTTTCTCCGCTCGTAAATGATTTAATATGAGATAATTCGGCAATTTTTCTGCCTGACAAGTCATGCAAAATTATTCTTAGATTTCTCGGCTCAAGAAGTTTCAGAAATTCTTCTTTTTTTTCCTTATACGTCATTTCTTTTTTTTGTAATTTAGCTTCATTATATAAGTGTCATAAGCTCAAAAAAAAATTCAAAATTATCAAAGGTTTTATTTAATAGACGTATTTCTATGAAAAAGTTTCGTTATAATATTATTTATTTTATTTTTTTCTCATTTCTTTTCATTCAGTGTTCATCATTAAAAACTGATACTGAGAAAAAACTCTTTTTATGGAAAATCTCATCTGATAATTCCACAGTCTATCTGCTTGGCTCAATCCACCTTGCAAAAGAATCACTATACCCCCTTGATAATAAAATTGAATCGGCTTTTTCCGAATCCGATAATCTCGTTGTCGAGATTAATGTCAATAATGTTAATCCTTTCGAACTTTTGAAAAAAGTTATGTATCAGGATGATAATACACTTGAAAATAATGTTTCAAAAGAAGTTTACTCTCAATTAAAATCAATGTTCGATAAACATCGCGTACCTGCTTCTGCTTATGCAAAGGCTCATCCCTGGTTCGCAACAGTTATGCTCGTTAATCTCGAACTGGCTTCTTCAGGCTACGATGAGAAAAACGGTATTGACCAACATTTCCTCAATAAAGCCGATGAGAAAAAAATTCTCGAACTCGAATCCATGGAAGAACAATTAAGTGTATTCAGCGAGTTCGACAAATATCCCGGGGAATTTGTTGAATACTCTCTTACCGATTTGAAAAACACAACCGAACAAGTTGACGAACTCTACGATGCATGGAAATCCGGCGATACAAAACATTTTGAAAAATTGATTGATATTCCCACTGAAGGAAATCCCAATCTCGAAAAAATATTAAAAAAACTGATAGAAGAACGAAATTATAAAATGACTGACAAGATTACCGGCTATCTCGAATCTGGAAGTAAATACTTCGTCGTCGTCGGCGCCGGACATATTATCGGTAAAACAGGAATCCTGTCTCTTTTAAAAGAAAAAAATAAATATAAAATTGAACAGTTATAAAATTATCAACAATTATATAAAATAAATTATGGCAATAGATTATTCAAAATATTCCGTACTAATAGTTGATGACAATCAACCTTTCAGGCAGATTCTCAGGAGCCTGCTTGAAATCAATTTCAATGTCAAGGTTGATGAAGCCCAGCATCCCAAGGAAGCATTTGAGTTTTTAGAAAATAATATTCCTTCATTAATTGTTATGGATTTGGAAATGCCTTATATGGACGGCCTCACCGCTGTAAAGCAAATTCGTGAAACACCTTCTTTAAAGGACATTCCCGTTATTATCTGCACTGTACTCAGTCAGACAAATCTTGTTATCCAACTTGCTGAATTAAAAATCAAAGATTATATACTAAAAAATACGGAAGTAAATACTCTGATTGAAAAATTCAGATGTATTTTCGCTGAATTTGAAAATGGTACTAACAATTTACCTGAAACTCATTGATGATTGATAATATCGAAAAACTTCTTAATTCAAATGAATTACCTCCAATCATTTTTTTATTTGGGGAAGAAGAATTTCTATTAGAAGAATCATATAATAAACTCATCAATCATATCTGCCCTGACGAAAACTCACGCTACGACTTGGAAATTCTCGATTTCGAGGAAATTAAAACATCAATAGCTATCGAGAATCTTGTAAAAAACTGCAATACTCTTCCATTCATTTCTCCACGCAGAGTTGTTGTCGTAAAGCGTTTCGAAAAAGCATTCAGCGGCAGAGTTTCCACTAAATCCGAAGAGTATGAAAAACTTCAGAAGTATATCAATAATCCTCAGAATACGACCTGCCTTATCATTCGTGCCGAGGATGATAAACTTAAAGGATTTTCAGCCGCTAAAGGTGGAAAAGGGAAAGACAAGCTCGACAAAATGCTCAAGGATGCAAAATTCCCTTACAACCTACTACTCGAAAAACATACCTGGTTCGAGTTTCCCAAGGTTTACGAATCCGAACTTTCATCATGGGTAAATAGAAAATTCAAAGAACTTGGAAAAAAGATTGAACCGAATGCTGTCGAGCTTCTCATTGCACAAAGCAATCCCAACCTGCGTGACATTAATAATGAAATCGAAAAACTGCTCTTATATATTGATGAGAAAAATGAAATCACACTCGAAGATGTAACTTTCATTATCGGCTCATCGCGCGTTAATAACATTTTCGAACTTCAGAAAGCAATCGGCAAACGGCGAATGGGCGAAGCCCTGTTCATTGTCGAAAACATACTCGCAAACGAACGACAGGAAATGCTCATTATGACCATGCTCGCACGCTACTTCATGGCTCTCTGGAAATTAATCGAAGAATCAGGAAAGACGAACAACAATTACCAGCTTGCAGGCAAAGTCGGCATCAATCCTTACTTCATGCAGGAATATTTGCAGGCACTCACTTTTTACTCTCCCGCAGAAATCGAAAATGCTTTTCTCCTGCTTTGCGAAACAGACGAAAAGCTGAAATCCACCTCTACCGACAGCCTCTACCTTCTCCAGAACATGCTCGTCAGGATAATGAAGAAATAATTAAGAATTAGTCTGTAGGTGTTTAGGCTGTAGGCTGTAGGCATTTAGGAAACAAATAAAAACATAACAATTTTATCACTTAGTGATTATATATTAGTAGAAAACGATTCACCGCCACCACTCTTATCCCAATGTCATTCTGAACTCGGTTCAGAATCCATTTCAAATCATATAACAATTCTATCACGTAGTGATTATATATTAGTAGAAAACGAATCACCGCCACCACTCTTATCCCAATGTCATTCTGAACTCGGTTCAGAATCCATTTCAAATCATATAACAATTCTATCACGTAGTGATTATATGTCTGTAGAAAACTAATCACCACTTACACACTTATCCCAATGTCATTCTGAACTCGGTTCAGAATCCATTGCCTCTAACCCTTATCAATTTCCGCCTTCTAACTTCCTTCTTCCGGCTCCTGTCTTCCGGCTTCTTAATTGTGATTTGCTTTTCTCATAATAATCTCATTAAAACAAATTAGCATTTATATATGTTTCCGGCTAGGATACTGAAATTAATTCAGTATGACATTTAACCAATATTGTTAATTGTGAATTCTTAATTGTAATTTGTAATTTCTAATGAAATTTAATTTTAAATAAATACTGAATTTGAATGAACGGAACCATTTATAAATTGACATTCAAAGATGATATAATAGATGCTATTCTTTGCTTGGATGCAGTTCTGCCGGGCAAAGAGGTTTTTTCTTTATTTAAAGGCATACCGATTATCGCTGCAGACGGTGCATCTTTTAAGCTATACGAGAAATCAATTATACCGAATTATATTATCGGCGATTTGGATACTTTCCTGGCAAATCCATTATCGGAAAAATTAAAGATGCTGTCAGAAGTCATTCATCTGCCCGAGCAGAATACAAACGATTTTGAGAAATCACTTAACTTTTGCTTAAATAAAGGCTGGAAAAACATATTTATTGTTGGATTACATGGAGGGGCGCTCGAACACACTCTGAACAACTGGAGCATTATAAAAAAATTCAGCAGGATATTGAACCTTTGTATTTATGATGAAGAACGTTACGGAATACCGGTGCATAATTCAATAAAACTTGATTCAAAAAAAGATGAAATTATCTCAATAATCCCCCAGTCTTTTGCTATATTGACAACAAACGGATTACAATGGGAATTAAATAGTGAAACACTCGAACTCGGTATAAGAGAGGGTGCAAGAAACAGAGCTAAGACTGAAACAGTTGAAATTATTTTAAAAGAAGGGGAATATCTTTTATTTATTGAACAAAGGTTGACGAAAATGCCCGTTTTTTTATAATATTAATTAATACACTATTTTAAAATAAAATTCGTTTACTACTATCTATATAATTAATGATTTTTCCTCAATGTGAATTAATATGCAAAAAGAAATCCATTCTCATATGAGTACTCATCTCGAAAAGGAGATTGAAATAGCTGTTTATGGGAGATACGGGTATGCCATTCTGTTGTTTCCCACTTTTACGGATGAAGAGCTTGAATGTGAAAAGTTCGGCTTATTGGAGACGATCTCACCCGGAATCAAAAAGGGAAAGTTCAAAGTTTTTGCAATTCCCGGAGTTAATTTCGAGAGCTGGTTAGATGACAAGAAATCTCCGCAGGATAAGTCCTACCGCCAGTTTCTGTATAATAATTTCATAATCGAGGAAATGGTGCCTTTCATATTCGGAGAATGTGGTGATCCGGTTCCAATCATTACCTGTGGTGCTTCGTTAGGGGCATACCACGCCGCTAATACTTATTTCCGAAGGCCTGACATTTTTTACGGTTTGATTGCCATGAGCGGCACTTACAATATTGACCATCTGGCACACGGTTATTTCGACGACAACTGCTATTTCAATTCACCTGTTCACTACCTGCCGAACCTGACAGACAGCTACTGGCTATCTTTCCTGGCAAATAAGAAGCATTGCTATATTTTATCCGGCAGCGGCGAGAATGAATTTCCTGAAAATTCCACACATATTTCAAGTATTCTGAAAAGCAAGGGGATACCCCACGAACTCGACATTTGGGGTAAAGAATGGGACCACAACTGGGACACATGGAAAGCCATGCTGCCCAAATACCTGAATGAGAAATTTTGAACCGGTAAAATTTTTTTATGTAAAATATATTATGATTCTATAATCATACTCATCAATTTTCATTAATTAATTTGGATCCTGCCCTTGGCCTTCCCGGTTTCGCTTCATCGAACAGACCCATCATACCTTTGTTTTCCCAATTCCTTAGCCAATTGCTCACAGTGTCCCTGTGAACATCCAATACATCCGCAATCTCAGCAATTGAGATGCTTTTGGAACTTAGCAAAATGGCATTGGCTCTTATTCGTGCTTTAATCAAAGGAAAATTTTTCAGAATATTCCTTAGTTTATCTTCCTCACCATCATTGAATTGTTTAATAAAACGCATAAATAGAATAAAAATATATATATAATCTGTTCCTACTTAATTACAACAAATTTCACCGTTTGAATTTGAGACCCCGCCTGCAAAGTGCAGAAATAGATACCGGATGGCAAAGCTTCAGTCGAAAATTTTATAGAGTTCTGCCCTGATAATTCATTTTCATTAAATCGTTTTATTTCAATTCCATAAGAATTAAAAATTGAAATGCTTGAAATCTGAATTAGAGAATTAAATTCCATTTTCAATGAAATTAGAATATAATCAATTGCCGGATTGGGGAAAATATCAATACTTCTTACCGAATAATTTATATTATCTCCTGGTATATTAGTTAATTTGCTCAATTCTGCCATAAATGCACCTCCTCCAGCTGTTCCCGCAAATATATTATTACCGCTGATCGCAAAAAATAAAACAGTATTATTAGTTAATCCCCTATTTTTTAAAGTCCAGTTGTCCCCATTGTCTGTGGATACGAATACTCCGTCATAAGTTCCGGCAAATATATTATTGTCGCTAATGGATAGAGAAAGAAGATCAGTATTCGTTAATCCAGTATTTTTTTGAGTCCAGTTATTGCCGTTATCTGTTGAAAGAAATACGCCACCACCAGCTGTACCAGCAAATATATTATTGCTACTGATGGCAAGAGATCGAACATAAGTATTATATTTTTTTGTCCAGTTGCTGCCCTTGTCTGTCGAAAGAAAGATACCTCCACTTGTTCCGGCAAAGATATTATTGCCGCTTATAGCTAATGAAAAGACATAAGTATTATTTATCCCTAAATTTTTTTGAGTCCAGCTATCTCCATTATTCGTTGATAAAAATACGCCACCGCCATTAGTTCCAGCAAATATATTATTGTCACTTATTGTTAGAGAATAAACATTAGTTGCTGTTAATCCTGTATTTTTTGCAGTCCAATTGTTGCCATTATCAGTTGAAAGAAAGACACCCCCGCTTGTTCCAGCAAATATATTATTATCACTGATCGTTAGAGAATTAACATTAGTTGTTGTTAATCCTGTATTTTTTGCTGTCCAGTTATTTCCGTTATCTTTTGAAAGAAAAACACCCCCATATGTTCCAGCAAATATATTATCGTCGCTAATAGCAAAAGACCGAACATAAATATTCGTTAATCCTGTATTTTTTTGTATCCATCCTTCGTATGCTGGAATTACAGTAACAATAAACGAAGTTTCTGCTGTATCCAATCCGTCTGTTACTTTTAATGTTATGTTGCAGGAACCTGATTTTTTCTTTACAGGAGAAATTAATAGTGTTCTCTTGAATTCCGTACCTGAAATTTTAATACTATCATGTGGTAATAGTTCTGTATTATCACTTAATATAATAATTTTGAGCTTGTCAAAGTCATTACCATAAACGTCAAAAACAATGGTTTTGGAATAATCTTCATCAATTGTAATATTAGAAATATTTGAAATCTCCGGTTTGAAAAAGTCACTCAGATTTGCCCTAAAAACTCCATCTGTAGAAGTTCCAGCAAAAATATTATTACCGATAACGGCAAGCGAATAGATTCGTGTAAAGGTTAATCCTGCATTTTTTTGAGTCCAGTTATTGCCGTTATCTGTTGAAAGAAATACTCCGACACTACCATCTCCGGCAAAAATATTATTCCCGCTGATTATTAGTGAAAAATATGTAGCAGGTTTTAAACCCTTATTTTTTCGAGTCCAGTTGTTACCGCTATTTGTTGAAAGATATACGGAGCCTCCAGTTCCGGCAAAAATATTATTCCCGCTGATAGCGAGAGAATAAACATCAGTATCCGTTAATCCGGTATTTCTTTTACTCCAATTGTTGCCTTTATCTGTTGAAAGAAATATACCGTCCTTAGTTGCGGCAAATATATTATTGCCACTGATGACTAGAGACTTAACATCAATATTCAATAATACTGTATTTTTTTTGGTCCAACTATTGCCGTTATCTGTTGAAATTAATACTCCATCAGCATAGGTTCCGGCAAATATATTATTACCACTGATGGCAAGAGAATGAACATAAGTATTTGTTAATCCTGTATTTTTTTCAGTCCAGTTGTTGCCGCTGTCTGTTGAAAGAAATATTCCTCCAGTAGTTCCTGCAAATATATTATTGCCGTTAATAACTAGAGACATTACAGCAGTATTCGTTAAACCCTTACTTGTCCAGTTGTTACCGTAATCTGCTGATAGAATTACTCCTCCATTAGTACCGGCAATTATATTATTGCCGCTTATGGCTAAAGAGTAAATTGTTTTATTCATTAAACCTGTATTTTTTTGAGTCCAGCCTCTGGTTGCATGAACTACCGTAACCAAAATAGAAGTTTCTGCAGTATCTACTCCGTCAGTCACTTTTAATGTTATGTTGCAAGAACCTGATTTATTCTTATTAGGAGAAATTGTCAGTGTCCTGTTTATACCCGAACCAGCAATTTTAATATTTTCAGGTGGAATTAGGTCTATATTATCACTTATTTTAATAAATTTAAGCATTTCAAGGTCATTGTCGTTAACATTAAAATCTATGGTTGCAGATGAATCTTCATCAATCGTGATATCTGCAATGTTTGAAATCTCTGGTTTAATTAAATCGCTTAGTTTTGCTCTGAATACATCTCCTTCCCAAGTTCCTGCAAATATATTATTACCACTAATAGCGAAGTTCATAACAATACTCTTCAACCCCGTACTTTTCGAAGACCAGCTTTTGCCATTATCTGATGAATAAAATACACCCCCACTAGTTCCAATAAATATATTATTGCCGTTTAAGGCAATAGAAGAAACTGTAGTGTTCGTTAATCCTGTATTTTTCATAGTCCAGCTATTGCCGCTATCTGTCGTAAGAAATACCCCAGTCCAAGTTGCAGCAAATAAATAATCTCCACTTATTGCCAGGGCCTGAACTTCAGTATTCGTTAATCCTGTATTTTTTTGAATCCAACTGTTTCCGTTGTTAGTTGAAAGATATACACCAGCGCTTGTTCCTGCATATATTTTATTGTTATTTATGGCTAGAGAAGATATACCAGTATTCGTTAATCCTGTATTTTTTGGAATCCAATTATTGCCGTTGTTAGTTGAAAGATATACACCAGCGTCTGTTCCAGCATAAATATTATTGTCATTTATGGCAAAGGATGTTACAATATGATTGGATAAACCTGTATTTTTTTCAGTCCAGTTATCGCCATTATCTGTTGAAAGATATAAGCCAATCCATGTGCCAATATATATATTATTGCCGTTGATGGCAATAGACACTACTACTGTGTTCGGTAAACCTGTATTTTTTGCTATCCAATTTGTTCCGTTATTAGTTGAAAGATATACACCACCACCACCAACCCCAGTAAATATATTATTTCCACTGATAGCAATACAATAACAACGAATTCTTCCAATTAATCCATTGTTAGCTTCTTCCCACTGAGGGTAGGCATATTGGCTAAAGGCAAATATTAGAAAAATAATAATTCTTTTCATCTCTTCCTCCAATTTTTATAATTAACTTTTTTATATATTAGAATTATGATTTCTTTCTTTAGCCACAGATTTCTTATATTTGTAAAAATTTTCGCAAATATATTCTGTTATATGTTGTCCGCAATGAGTTTTGTACGGGAACTATCGAGGATTCCATGAAACAAGTAATCAAATTTGAATTCCATGAAGTTAAAATCAGAAAAGCTGATGCTGATTTAATCCGTGAGAGGATTCTTTCTATTGCTAAAGAGAAAAATATAGGCACCGAACCGATTCAATATGAGGATTTACTTCGCGATATCAGGAAGAAACTTATTGAATTGAGTAGTACTTATGAATTTGTTCTCGACGGCAAACCCGTTGATTTTACTCAGGAAAATTTTGCTATGTTCAAATCCAAAGTTCTTAAAACCTTTTTTTACTCAAAGCTTAATGATGATATTTTATCTATACTTAAGAAAAATCTCGATATTCTCTGTTTTTATGCTTTTGACAAACCCTGGTCGGAAACTGAAATTAACAATAGAACTAATGAATTCAGGGATGTGAAATCTAAAGTCGCTGTTTTTCTTCTCTTTTTTAAAAAGAAAAATGTTAAAAGAAATTTAATTTTAATGCTATATGTGGCACTACTATGTATAATTCTTTTATTAACAATAAATTACAACAACCATCAAGATTATTATAAAATCAGGGAAAGCAGGTATCAGGACCAAATTAAAATTGATTGGGGAAATTATTATAAGTTATATAATATTGATTTAAAGAATTATGATAAATTAGAAATCCCAAAAGATGAAATAAAATTATTCATTAAAAATTTTAATGTTGATACTTCGATGAATTTTCCCGGAAGTATAACATTAAAAGTAATTAAAAGCAATGAAAAATTCATGAGTGAGCCGGGAGTTAAAAAATGTAACAAATTTAACGGGGAAATGGCGTTTGGATTTGGTAAGAGTTATTGCGAAGATTTCTGTTATGAACGTATAGATAAAAAACCATATTTATCACACCCATATAAGACAATACTAAGAATTAGTTTTAAGGATTCCACTTATATCTCCTATTTAAGTTTCAGTTGGGTGGAAATGGATGGCAATTGGGGTTCCGGTGGTTGTGTTTTTATAAATGGTAAGAAAATGGGAAATGACCCCTATCAATATATTGGTATTTATCCTCCGAGCAATTTATTGAAGGATGAAAACGTTAGAAATTACAAAGTGAAAGTAGATGAAGTTGCCAAATATATTGATATAGTTGTTCTTGATATTGCAAACGAAAGTGAGATTTTCATTAATGACATTATTGTCTATGGAAAATATTAAAATAACTAATTATTCGTTTTTCACTGTTCACTATTCACTAATTTCAGTCTCTCCCAAGCAACTTCACTGCTGGAATTTCAGTGATTAGTTGATGATAATATAGAAAATGAAGTGTAAATTCAAGTGCCCGTTCATAGTCATCGTTCCAGCTGTAAAGCATTTTTCCCTGTCTCGGTGCAAAGTCCTTACCTTCGGGAAGTTCTTCGATGATTTCCTTTTCGACAGTTTCGGAAGCAAGTGAGTTTAAAATATTCAGAATGTTTTCAGGAAAGCCTTCAGACTTGCAAACCCAGAAAGCAAGCGGCAGAGCGAACTCATTCATATCGAACCACTCATCGCTAATATCCAGAGTGATTCTATCTTCACTCTCCCCATTCCAGGTAATAACAACATCGCAGTTTTTGAGCATGTTTTCAATATCTTTATATCTGTCATCCATTGAAGGAAAAATATTATATCTTTCTCCGAGGAGTAGCTTGCCTATTGTTACCATGAAATCATCGGGTGAGTCGGAGGCAAAAGTCTTTACGCTTTTGAGTTCCTTCCCAAAAATAATCGTACCTGCGCCGGTATAAGATTGAGATAAGAGAGCAGGACCGGGAATGATTCTATAATCAGCATCAAACAATCCCATGGCATAGCCCATCGGAGTAAGTAAAGCGGCATCAACTTTATTTTTCAGAAGTTGAGATGCACAATCATTTTCATTAAGCCTGAAAATGCTTATTTCACCTTTACTCTTTAATAAATCCTGATTAAAAAGTATTTCATCATATATTTGATTATTTGGAACTGCAAGTTTTATCATTTTTGTATCTCCTCGAAAAAATCAATCATTATTAAAATCCAACGGTAAAAATATCAATGTGAGCATACCCGGTATAGTCATAAGCACACTTATTGAAAAAAACCACAAATATCCTACCTGCTCTTGAATAGCACCGCTAATGAAACCTGGAAGCATCATACCAAACGCCATGATGCCGGTTGATATTGCATAATGGGATGTTTTGAATTTACCTTTTGATATATAAAGTAAGTAAACCATGTAGGCTGTAAATCCCAATCCGTATCCAAGCTGTTCAACAATTATACAAATCTGAATAATAGGATGAAACTTTAAAATTGTACCCGCACCGAACAACCAGGAGAAATCAATAGACATCATATATAATGGCTTTGCCGCTGCCATATAAACAAATAATACAGTTGGAATATTCATACTGAGGGCTAAAAACCATACAAGTTTTTTCAATCCATATTTTTTTACTAACCATCCCCCGATAATGCCTCCTGCTAAGAGTGAGACTATTCCGACCGTACCGTAGTAAATCCCAACCTCACTAAGCCCTAATCCCAAGCCCCCAGCCTCCGGTTTATCCAGAAAAAAAGGCTGTGCCATTTTCAGAAGCAGTGCTTCGCCAAATCTGTATAATAAAATGTATGCGAGAATTACAGCAATTTTATTTTGAGTAAAATATTCTTTAAAAATTAATTTATAAGGGACCGAATCTGTTTTATCCTTTACAGGTAAATCCGTTTGTGGATATGGGAGGATATAGGTATGGTATAAATATAATAATAGAAAAACTACACCTGCGATAATAAATGCCGTTGACCATCCTAATTTAATATTAGCATTATTTTCTCCTGCTAACCATCCAACAACAGCCAGCAAAACACCACCGGAAAAAATCATCGCCACTCTGTAAAAAGTGCTTCTGATTCCGGTAAAGAATGCCTGCTCTTTTTTTTCAAGTGCATGAAGATAGAATCCATCGGTAGCGATGTCATGCGTAGCAGATAAAAAAGCAATAGCAGTAAAAATTATTAATGAAATAATAATAAAACCTGATAAATTCAAAGTGAGTGCTAATATTCCGAAGCAGATTGCCATAGAAATCTGCATCCATAACACCCATTTCCTTTTAGTTGCAATCGAATCAACGAAAGGTCCCCAGAAAAGCTTGATTGACCAGGGGAGATAGAGAAAACTTGTGAATCCAATGAATAAATTTGAAACCTCGAGGGATTTATACAAAGCTGTCGAAAGCTGGTTGACAATCACCCAAGGGATGCCTTCTGCAAAGTATTGCGTTGGCACAAATTGCCAGGGATTTCTATTCTCTTTATTATTATTCATCTATTTAAAAAAATATTATTACAAATTTAAAGATTAAACGAGTAATAGAATATTACAAAAACAATATGGATTTATTATTACAATTATATATAAAAACATGATGAATTGATTTATGGCAGATTCTCTATGTCGGCAATATCAATAGCTCTTCCCGTAGCTTTTTTATTTACTTTCAGATTCTCAAGGTCTATGAAATTAATCTCAAATCCCCCCTCATTATAAATATTTCTTTTGTCGTAGCAATTATTAAAATCTAAACCTGTAACCGATGTTAAAATATCAATACGATTTGGAGGATAACCCAATTGGAATACAATATCCTTTTTCTGAAAATCTTTTTCACCAATATTTAAAGAAGAAAATCCGAAATTATTTACAACTGAAACCATTTTTTTTGAATTTTCCACGGAATTATTTACCCAAATATCTATATCGCCTGTATATCTTGGGTAACCGTAATAGGCAACAGCATAACCTCCGATTATTAAATACTCAACTTTGTGATAATTTAACAATTCGACAAACTCTTTGAAGTCTTGATTTAATCTCATCCCGGGTATAATTTAATTCACGTAAATATTCAACAGCCTCTAATCTTTTTTGTGGTGCCTGAGATAGCCAATAGACGCAATCCTTTGGTTCCTCTCCCAAAGAAAATATTTTCATTTTAGTCTTTTCTATTTTTAATTTTTCTTCCATATTATCATATTGATTGGGATTAATTTACTATAAAACCAATTTAAAAAAAAGTTAATATTATGAAGTATTGCTAAATTATATTGAGTCTAATTGTAAATTACACATTATGTCAGTCTGAGCGTAGTCGAAGACTGATTAGAACAAGGTTGTCATACTTCGACTTCACTCAGTATGACAGATTTTCAATTAGACTTTATATAGTATACATTTTTTAGTCATTCTGAGCTTAGCAATACCTATTATGAAATAAAAAATCCGCAGTATTTATGTACTGTGGATTTCATTTACAATAAAAAAAATTATTCTCCTTGTTGAGGCAGAGGCATTGGCGGCGGTTTCAACGGGCCTTGCTGTTGTGGTATCTCGGCTCCCTGAGTAACAGGTTTTTGCTGAGCTGCCTGCTCGGTATGTATAAAAAATTTATTCGAAGCAAGAACCAATATCAAAATAATTGCCGCAATTACTTTTGTTATTTTTGCCAGAAGGTCGTTTGCCCTCTGCATACCGAAAACTGCTCCAAACTGGGCACTCAATCCTCCGAATGTTGCTGTCAGGTCACCCTTGCCCGGCTGAAGCAGCACTGCAACAATTATCAGAACTGCACCTATGATTATTATAATAGCTAATACAGAAAACATAATTTTTCCTTTTTTACATGATTTTAGCTTACGAATTTAGCTAAAATCGAGATATTTAACAAAAATAATGTCCAAAATTATTTACAAAAGCAGCCAGGTGTTATTCCTGAATATATAGGTTCAATTATCTAATATATATAAACCTCTTCGTTAATGCCCTGTCTCTTGCAATAAATCGCAGAAGATATATACCGCTCGGCTCTAATGACATATCAAAAGAAAACTGAGACCATCCATCTACATTCTGCAAATTTGAAATAATTCTTCCATCCAGACTGCAAAGCAAAACTGATTGAACATCAATCTCGGCTTTCTTTGTAATTAGGAGTGTAGTACCCATTTGCTGTGTATAGAAATAATTGTCTGCTTCTTCGTAAGATGATGGTACACTTCCGTTGTCAGAGTAGTCTTCGAGAACGGCTTTTGAGATTTGGTTGTCGTAATAAAGTTTATGAGTGTATCTGGAACTTTTTGGATCGTTAATGAGAATAATGAAATTCTTGGCTTCTATACTGCCTTGTGAAAGATATGCATTTTGATTTACATTAATTTCATTTAATGATTTGACAAGAAGAGAATAAGCAATAGGTTTGCTACTGCATTTATCGAAAAAAAGTATATCCCAGGCATTATCATTATTAATATCAATAAAAAAGATTCTTGGTTCAATATTGCAGGATTCATCTCTATTGAATAATGGTATTGAAATCGCTTCTTTTGCATTTAGTATTGATATACTAATACAAAAGATAACAAATATTAATTTTAGCAGTTTCATTTTAATCTCCTAAGTTATCTGATAACCACAAAGGATTTTGAATAAATGTTCTGTTGAGCCTGTACTACAATAAAATATAGGCCGCTTACCAAAGATGATAAATTCAATTCCAATTCATTATTCCCGTTAATTAGCTGTGCAGACCCTGTTAAATTAGCAAGCTCGACACCCATTGAATTGTATAGTTTCAGACTTGTCAAATTGTAAGGTTCATCATTGAATTGAATTTTGCAACGGTCTGATATAGGATTTGGTATTATTTGTTTAATAATATTATTTTGATTAATTAATTCTGGTTCAAATACATCAGTGGCAGGCTCAGTTATAAAATAACAATATGCACTTTCGCTTGATGTGTCATTTCTTATGGAGTTTATATAAAAATAATATGCATTATAGGGTACAAGATTATCAATTATATATGTTGTGTCTTTATAATGCGATTCATTAGCTATAATTTCTGATGTAAATTGGTTTAGATAATGATATATAATTAAATCGTAATCATCAACAGTTACATTCGAAGTCCATTTTATAGTAAGCGATGTAGGATATAGTATATCAGAATGAGATTCTGGATAAAGTATTAAAGGCAAAGGTATTGCTTTGTCATTCTTTAGGGTTCTGAGTAATGATGGACTTAAATTCCATTCACTTGATAATGAATCATTAAATGCTCTGATATTAAAATAGTATTCCATATTGTACTCTAATGTATCGAGTTTAATAAAAGTATCAGATACAACAGTGTCGGAAACATATTTAAAAGTAGCCTTAAAAATTATTGAATCACGGTTTTTTTTATATGTTGCTAATTCGTAATTGTCAGCACCATCAATTTTCTCCCATTCAAGTATATTTCCTGTTACCGGTACGATATTTAAAAATAATTTATTTTTAAATATCGGTGATTTTAAAATCATATTATTTGTTCTTTTGAATATATATTTATGGGCAAAAATATATGCTACATCCGAAGAAGGATAAATAATACGATAAAATCCGGCTGAATTTGATAAATTAAAAGGTGTGAATTCACTGTACCAGTTTTCTCCGCCATCGCTTGTATATATAATGTAATCATAAGCAGAACTGGAACCAATAGCAATCCCATTATTTTCGTCTGCAAAATCAAAATCAATCAAACCCAGAAATTTATTTCCCTTTTCAATATACTTTTGTTTTGTCCAGTTTATACCTCTGTCGGTTGTTTTATATATTGAATCTATTATTCCGGAAACAAATAAGGTACTTTTGTTAATTATTTTCATTTTTTCCATTCTGTTGGGTATTATACTTGATATTGTCCAGTTATCACCGGCATCATCCGTAATATAAATCCAGCTTTTATAATTAAAAAAATCTTGTACAAGTAAATAAAAATCATTCTTAGAAAAACATATTAACTGACGATAACCACCAATTTTTTCAGGTAATGGAACTGCTTTCCATGTATTCCAGCCATCTTCTGTAATTAAAATAGAATCATTTTTTTTGCCGGAATCCGGATTGAAATAATTACTATAAGTCGG
Source organism: Bacteroidota bacterium (assembly GCA_021824625.1). Classification (GTDB taxonomy): domain Bacteria; phylum Bacteroidota; class Ignavibacteria; order Kapaibacteriales; family UBA2268; genus XYC2-FULL-35-21. The sequence continues at coordinate 20,505 of JAKAKE010000194.1, forward strand.
TTTATAAGCTATTCCATACAAAGAATCATACATAGATAATGATATGAGTGAGGAATTTGAATCGGGAAAAATCTTTGTAAAAGTCTTTCCCGAATCATTTGAAATTAATATTAAACCATAAACTTTATAAAAATTTTGATATTTACCTTTGAATATGAACTCCTTTTTTTGACCCATCATAACGATTTTTGATTTTGTAAGATATGCTATTGATCTCCATTCTTCATTACTTGATGTATCCGTATATGTAACTTTCCAATGATTTCCCCCGTCTTCTGTAAGTCTTACTATACGTTCATGAATAGATAGACTATCGAATCTTGCCCAATAAATAATATTGTTGTTATCAATATAACTTATACTATTATCGTAATATATAATACTATATTTGTTACTATCTACTGCAATCCATTGATTACGGAGTTGTGCATAGAGATTATTACTATAGAAAATAATATTATGAAATAACATTACAAAAAACAAAAATTTTAATGAATAAACCATGATACCACCATCATATATTATTTATTTATTTATTTATTTCCTTTATTTATTATCCCTTTTTAATTACTTTAATATACCCGTCTCTTAATTAAGAAACGGGTAATATTACGAATATTTCTTCATAGCTGACTACTTCATTCGGTTTTTTAGCGAACATTTCTAATATTTTGTATTCTGTTATCGTGAAATCCACTCTCTTGCTATCTTTTAAGACAATTTTCCTCAATCCATCTAATATTATATTTCCGATAATAATAATACTGTTTCTACCGGTCATTCTTCGTTTATTGATGAAATGATTCAATTTAACTATTAATTCATTATCGTTTTTATTCGGTTTAATAATATAATCAGATGCACCGGCTGATAAAGCAGTTTCAATATCATGCTTACCGTCTTTCACTGATAAGATTATGACAGGTATATCGGTTTTTTCAATTATTATTTTTAAAATTTCGAGGCCATATATATCGGGGAGAAATAAATCGAGGAGTATCACATCAGGTTCTTCTTTTAATTTATCTAATGATTCTTTTCCGGTTTCTGCTTCAATTACAAAAAACCCGTTTAACTCAAGCATAGTTTTTAAAGGTTTCCTACAGGTTTCTTCGTCGTCAACAATCAGAATTTTTGGTTTTGTTTCCATATCTTAATGTAAGCAGATTTGAATAACTGAAAAATAAAAAAATGTTTATAATATAAAATTAACCGAAAATAGTTAAAAAATATTTTAAAAAAAACTTTTTTAAATTTGTCACCCTCCCAACTGTAATAACAAATAAAAAGGCAAAATGTTACAGTGAAAATTATTATTTATTTTTTTTATTTTTTTTTTGGGGGGGGGGGTAATTCATTGATATATAAAGAGT
>JAKAKE010000181.1 GCA_021824625.1 Bacteroidota bacterium
TGTCTTCGGCTCCCGGGATGTTAGTATTGCCAATATATATGAATTTAATCCCCTTGTTATGTGCAATCTCTTTGGCATTTATCAGGGTGTTGAGTTCTGTCGGGGGTTTATTACTAAGCTTATAATGCGGATGGAATCGGCTGAAATGAAGTGGTATATCAGGTGAAACTGAAATAATGAAATCACATAATTTTTCAAAATCTTCCTCATTGTCATTTTCTCCGGGTATAACAAGATTGATAATTTCAAGATGAATTTTATCTCTTAAATCGTAAATTCTTTTTATCGAATCAAGCACAGGTTCAAGTGTTCCCCCGGCAATTTTTTTATACTTTTGCTCATCCACGAACTTGAGGTCAATGTTCATTGCCGATAGCAGATTTTCCCTGTCCATAAGTTCAACTGCTTCCTTTGTAAAATATCCGTTTGAAACAAAAACATGAAAAAGCGATTCGGTTTGTTTGTTTTTCCTGCACTCGAGAATTGTGTCCCTTGCATATTCAAAAAAAATCGTTGGCTCGGAATAAGTATATGATATACCGTCAACTTTATGGATTGAGGCATATTCGGCTACGTGTTCCGGTAAAAAAACTTTATTGGCTAATGCTTTGTCGGAGTAATACCTGACCGACTGTGACAATTGCCAGTTTTGGCAGTTCATACATCTGAAATTGCAGCCGGGTGTTCCGAAGGATAATACCTTTGATGATGGTTTGAAATGATAAAATGGCTTTTTTTCAATTGGGTCAATTGCTAATCCTTCGGTTCTGCCCCATGTCATTGTGAAAAGTTCACCGCCTATATTTTTCCTCAAAAGACAAATACCAATATTGCCATCCTTTATTTCACAGTAATGTGAGCAAAGTCTGCAAATAACAGAATTTTTCTCATCATCTAACCTGTCATAAAGAAGAGCAGGGTGGTGGTAATATTCATTGTCAATTTTACTCATTCATTTTTATTAATTTAAAAATGCTGTTTGGACAGAAAATATTCTGCCCCAACATCATTCATTCTGCATTTTCAATTATCAATTATCAATTATTAATTATTAATTTTTCAAATTCCCAATTCCGTTTATTATTAGAACGATAATTCTTATATTTATTTTTTGTATTTCGTAAAACTCGGAAATTTTTCCTAATAATGAAACAATTAAAGGCTCAGCCCGATAAAGAAGCTTCCATGAAGGAAGATTTTGAGAATGTCAAAATGGTTCTTTCAGGAAACAAATCTGCTTTTACTAAATTACAAAAAAAGTACAAGCGTGTTATATCATCTCTCATCAGAAAAATGATTCGAAATGAGGATGATGTTGAAGATTTAACCCAGGAAACTTTTATTAAGGCTTATAATGCACTTTCAACTTTCCAATTCGGTTATTCATTTTCTGCATGGATTTACAGAATTGCATCCAATACATGTATTGACTTCCTCCGTAAAAAAAGATTTCCAACAATATCTATTAACCGGCCCATAGCAGGTGCAGAAGATGATATGGTCTTTGAAATTGAGGACAGGACTTATATTCCCGACGTTAATTACATGAATCAGGAAAGAAAAAACCTTCTAATGAAGGCGATAAATTCTTTGCCCGAAAATTATCGTGAAATCATTAAACTTCGCCATGAAGAAGAACTTGATTATAGCGAAATCGCAATAAAAATGAACTTACCACTTGGCACTGTCAAAGCCCATTTATTCAGGGCAATAAAAATCCTTCTTTCACAACTTAAAGGACAAAGGTCGGCCTTTTTAGAAAATTAATCCTTTATTTAAAAATATAAATTTATTTGGGCAGAATAACAGTTCTGTACAAACATTTTTCATTATTCGCCATTCATTATTCATTTTTTTAATGCGGCACGTTTTTTGTGCTTATTATATGTTTGTTTGTATCATTAAATAAGATTTATTATGGAAAAAAAGAAAATAAAGAATGTGAATAAAAAAGCTCTTGCATTAAACATATTTTCAGGCTGCTTCGGATTTGTTATTCTGTTAATGGTACTTTCATTTATATACCGTATTGTTTCACCTGCACAATTGCAATCCCAATCTACCGGTTATACAGAAATTGTTAATGTTAATCAGGCGGTTCAGGTAAATATTCTGAATGCATGCAGTGTTGGCGGGCTCGCAAAAAAGGTTAAGGATTATTTGAATAAGCAAGGTATAGAAGTTGTCAGCATAGGAAATACATCATCTCCGGTCGGAAAATCTTATTTAATAGGTGGTTCCGATGAAAATAAGTCTTTGAATTTGGCTTCAATACTTGGTATTGATAAATCAATGCTCAAAACACAAAAGAACAATTCAGATAATCAGATTATTTCTGTTGTGATTGGAAAAGATTATTCTCAATTAAAGCCTTTCAAAGGTATAAAATAATAATTTTTAAACGAATGTAATGTAGGGACAGAACATTGTTCTGTCCTTTCATCTTTTTTTCAATAATATATGTATTAAACGTCATTATAAATGTTTTTTATATATAACTTTAATTAATCGGAGAAATATTGGCAAAATATACCAAACCACGTACATCAAAAACACTGGCATCTTTTTGTGCGAAAATAGCAGAAGAAAAACTCGCAAACGATGTATTAATCCTCAATTTAACCGGAATAGAAATCTCACCCTCAGATTTTTTTGTAATTTGCTCTTGCGTTTCTGATGTTCAAATCAATGCAGTTGTTGACGAGATTTTAAATCAATGCAGAGGGTTGGGCATCAAAAGGCCAAGAGTCGAAGGAATTAAGGGAGGATATTGGATCATTCTCGACTTTTTTGATGTTGTCGTTCATATAATGCACCAAAAAGCAAGAGTGTATTACAAATTAGAAAAACTTTGGGGCGATGCTGTTTTTTCGAAAATTAGCAAAGGTGGTAAAACAATGCTAATCCCAAAAGATGAATTAAAATCTATATTAATGTAAAATGCAAAATGCAAAATGCAAAATGTAATATGAAACCGATGAGTTATTAATGTACAATGAAATTATAAAATTACCTTTTCAAAAAGCTTTATCGAAATTGAATATCAATGAGGAAGTTGATATAATATTAGAATTTCCGAAAAATCCCGAGCATGGTGACTTATCAACGAATATAGCCATGCAGCTTGCGGGCAAACTAAAGAAACAACCAAGACAGATTGCACAAGAAATTCTTGATACCATTGAATATGATAAAGAATTAATTAATAAATTGGACATAGCTGGAGCGGGATTTATTAATATAAAATTTTCTAATAAATTTTATTCTCAGGCATTAAAAAATATCTATGAAATCGGAAATAATTTCGGGAAGTCGGATAAAGGCAATGGTATAAAAGTAAACGTAGAATATGTGAGTGTAAATCCAACGGGACTGCTTCATCTCGGCCATGGTAGAAACGCCTGCATTGGCGACACGATCGCTAATTTATATGTGTGGATGGGCTATGTCGTAACGCGTGAATACTACTTCAACAATGCCGGTAATCAAATGAACAACCTTGCTAAATCTATTTATGCAAGATATAGGCAACAGCTCGACAATCCTGATTTTCCCTTTCCCGAAAACGGCTATCATGGTGATTATATTAAAGAAATTGCTAATGATTTAATTAATGGTAATTCTGATAAACTAATTGAAGAAAATGAAGAAAATCTTACCATAATTAGGAAATTCGGAGAGAAATGGTGCTTTGGCAAAATTAAAAAGACACTTGAAAGAATGAGCATTCATCAGGATGTTTATTATAATGAAGACTCCCTTTATTCCGATGGGAAAATCAAAGATGTGATAGATGAATTTAAGAAAAAACAAATTGCTTACGAAAAAGATGGTGCTTTGTGGCTTGCCCTATCTAAAATGGGTTTGGAAGATGATAGAGTGATTGTCAAATCAACAGGTGAACCGACATACCGTTTACCCGACATTGCTTATCACAGAGAAAAATTTCTGAGAGGTTTTGATTTATTAATTGACATTTTCGGTTCAGACCACATTGCTACTGTTCCCGATGTTCTTGCAGGTGTGAAAGCACTCGGTTTTGGCCCTGATAAAGTGAAAGTTTATATACACCAGTTTGTAACTTTAACCGAAAACGGAGAGCAAATAAAAATGTCAAAACGGACCGGTAAAAGTTATACCCTGGATGATTTGCTTGATGAGGTTGGACCTGACGTTGTCCGTTTTTTCCTTTTGATGAGAGGTATTTCAACACACCTTGAATTCGATTTGGGATTAGCTCGTGAGCAGAGTGATAAGAACCCTGTTTTTTATCTTCAATATGCTCATGCCCGCCTTTGTTCTGTATTCGATAATGCAGAATCTAAGGGTTTGAAATTGAATGATGATGTTGATTTCCAATTATTACAACACGAAACTGAAATAAATTTGATTAAGCAATTACTCACTTTTCCTGATTTTATTGAATTGGCATGTAATAAGGGTGAACCTCAGGTTTTAGCGGATTACCTCCGGGAATTAGCTGCGGCATTCCATGTATTTTATCATGATTGTAGAATTTTGGGTGTCGGCGATAAATTGAGCATAGCAAGATTGGCTCTTGCCAAGGTAACATTGATTGCTATGAAAAACGGATTAACAATTCTGGGAATTTCAGCACCAACAAGAATGTAATCAGCAAATAATTAAAAGTGAAAAGTGAATAAAGATATGGAAAATTTTAAATCTAAAATATTGAAAGAATTACAGCTTATTCCCGGTGTCGGGAAATCCATTGCACAGGATTTGTGGGATCTTGACTACCGTTCTGTTTCTGAATTAAAAAATGAAAATCCTGAAAAAATGTATGAGAAATTCTGTAAAATAAAAGGACAGCATATTGACAGGTGTTTGCTCTATGTTTTCAGGTGTGCTGTTTACTTTGCTTCAAACAAAATACATGACCCTGAATTACTGAAATGGTGGAACTGGAAATACAATGAAAAGTGAATAGTTGTTGTTTTTTTTATATAATTTGATTTATAAGAAGCGTATTAAAAAATAAAAGTTATAATTTTGCAATTAGAATAGTAAAACTATATCAATATCTTTATAAAGAGAAAAAGGAAATCGTGCTAAGTAAACAAATATTGAGATGCGGAATGTCAATAGGAGCATTAGTAAGGGAAGCTGAATTTGGACAAAGTAGGGCAGATTTTACTTCAAAGATGAGCATAGCGCTAAAAAAAGCAAATGAAACAGATTATTGGCTCTCCCTTTTAAATGATACTAATTATCTAAATGAAAAAGAATATAATAGCTTAGATAGAGATAATACTGAAGTAATAAAAATTCTTATATCTACTATAAAAACATCAAAGAAAAATCTTAAAAAAATAATTATTTACTATTCGTTATTCACTATTCACTAAAAAAAAATATGGCGGAACCCTTATCACCTCAGAAATCACCTTATGGTATTGAGTTAGAACCTAAAGATTATTGGTGGTGTGCCTGCGGCAGGTCCCAAAACCAACCCTTTTGTGATAGCTCGCACAAAGGAACAGAGTTCAAACCTGTTAATTTTACAATTGCTGAACAGAAAATGTACTGGCTCTGCGGCTGTAAAAAGACAGGGAATCAACCTTTCTGCGACGGCACTCATAAAAAATTATAATATCAAAAACTAAATCGAAAATGATTGAAGTGTATAACTAAATTTCTGTTGATTTCTCAATTGGTTTTATTGGATAATATAAATTGAAAATTGTTCCTTTTTCTTCGGAAGATGAAAAATCAACTCTCCCACCAAGATACTTTTCAGTCAGAAGCTTTACACTATATGTTCCAATTCCTCTACCCCTACCCTTTGTTGAGAAAGAACGCTGGAAGAGTTGAAGCTGTACATCCTTCGTCATTACAGATTTATTTTTTACCCAAAAGCGGGCTTCATCATTATCAAGATAACATCCAATTGTTACTTCTCCGTCGGGATATTCAGCTTCAATTGCATTTTTCATTAAATTTGTAATTACTCTTCTTAGAAGAACTTTGTCCGAAAATATAATAAAGTCTTCCATGTCATCAGCGATTTTTATTTCGACATTTTCTACAAAATCATAAAATTCCACAAGACTTACAACCTCACAGATAATTTCTTTTGAACATATATATTTATTATCAAGAATTAGTGAATAATTTTCAGCCGCAATTAACTGTTTTTGAGCATTTATTTCTTCTAATAGCCTTGTTGCAGAAGTTTTAATTAATTTTCTGTATTTTGATAATTCATCAGGAAGGTCAATTTCAAGTATATCCATTATAGATTTAATACCTAAAGCAATATTAACTAAGTCATGAAAAAATGTCCTCTCAAGGACCTCTTTTCTTTTTTCGTTTGAAATATCAACGATAGAAAACATAACAAAATTCCTGCTATCAATTTCGATTGGGGTGGTATATACCCTAAAGTCAAAAGCAATCCCTGTCCCTTCCTGAATTATCCTGCATTCCTGAACATCTTTTACACCTCCGGTGGATGATATAATTGCTTTGTATGCTCCGCACTCATTGCAGAATTCAGCGGTCCCGCAACCAAGCAAATTTTCTTTTGAATGTATGCAATTAAGAACTTCACCTGGCCTTTTCCCATAAACAGTATCAATTATTTCAGCATCGATTAGTCTTAATAAATTATTATTAGAATATATTATCTGCCTATACTCATTCAATATCAGTACAACATCAGGAACTTTATCTAAAAGGTAAGTTGTTCTATTATTGTCTAAGAAGAAGTTCTTCTGCTCATTAATTGTTTCATTGCTTGCTCTTTGATGTGATATTTCAATCATGTTTTTTTATTATTTTCATAATTGTTTTGAAATTAAAAGAAATTAATCCCCATTACAAAAATTAAAATATTTTATTTTAGTAAAACTAAATAATTGCATTCATTTTAAAATTATCTTATTTTTTAAAAACATAATTTACACAGAACTTAAAAACAATGTATTTAATTTTGAATAAATTGATAAATTAATTTGTTAAGATTCTGACTAAAATACAATTATTTATATATATTTTCTAAAATTTAATTTAAGGAAGGTTCGGTTTATATGAGATTAAATTCGATTAAATCTTTTTTACCTAAAGCAGTTGTGTCCATACTCCTGTTTTTAATGGCTTCGCCTATGTTTGCAAGTGAAGCAGAATTAAAAATTCCCGTTTTACTACCGCATCAATTCAACCTGTTATTAATAGGAATTGCTGTCTGCGTTCTTGGTATGATTTTCGGGATGTACGAGTTTTTTCATTTAAAAAAGCTCAAAGCTCATAATTCCATGCTTGACGTTGCTGAGCTTATTTTCCAGACAGCAAAAACTTACCTTTTACAGCAAGGTAAATTTCTTATTCTTCTGTTTGCTCTTGTGGGTACTGCCATTGCAGTCTATTTCGGCGTTCTGAGTAAGAACGAAGCAGGCCATACCATGGGATTCGGAGGTGTGCTTTTAATTCTTGGCTGGTCTGTTGTAGGTATCATGGGTTCTTATGCTGTAGCATGGTTCGGTATAAGGGTTAATACACTCGCAAACAGCAGAATGGCATTTGCTTCACTCGAGAAAAAACCTCTGAAGCTTTTAAACATACCGCTTCAGGCAGGTATGAGCATCGGTGTTCTTTTGATATGCGTTGAACTTATTATGATGCTTATCATTTTACTGTTTATCCCAAGGGAATTTGCCGGAGCTTGTTTCATCGGTTTTGCAATCGGTGAATCACTCGGTGCAAGTGCTCTTCGTATCGCAGGTGGTATTTTCACTAAGATAGCAGACATAGGCTCCGACCTGATGAAAATCGTTTTCAATCTCAAGGAAGATGACCCGAGCAACCCGGGTGTTATCGCTGACTGCGTCGGCGACAATGCCGGTGACAGCGTTGGCCCGACTGCAGACGGCTTTGAAACTTATGGTGTAACCGGTGTTGCACTCATCAGCTTCATTGTCCTGGCAGTGCTCCCGCAATACCAGGCTGAACTCATTACATGGATTTTCATAATGCGTATTGCAATGATTCTCACTTCTCTCGTTGCATTCTACATTAATAAATTCATCAGCAAAATCAGGTATGGAGGAAAGGATGAACTCGATTTTGAAGTTCCGTTGACCATGCTTGTTTGGATTACTTCTATCCTTTCAATCATAATTACATTCATAATCAGCTACTGGCAATTATTCGGTTTGAAAGACCCGGCAGGTAATGCCACAAACCTGTGGCTGGTTCTTGCTGTAATCATAAGCTGTGGTACGCTTGGTGCAGCACTGATTCCCGAGTTCACAAAAATATTCACAAGTACGAAATCGAGACATACAAAGGAAGTTGTCGTAGCATCCCGTGAAGGTGGTGCCTCACTTACAATTCTTTCAGGACTTGTATCCGGCAACTTCTCTGCTTTCTGGCTTGGCATGGTTTTCTTCGCATTGATGTTCATTGCATACCAGGCAAGCACACACGGATTGAATCAATTCATGACTTATGAATCAATATTTGCTTTCGGTTTAGTTGCTTTCGGTTTTCTCGGCATGGGACCCGTTACGATTGCCGTTGACAGTTATGGGCCTGTAACCGATAATGCTCAGTCCATATATGAATTATCAATGATTGAAGGCATAGCCGGAATAGATAAAGAAATCGAGAAAGATTTTGGTTTTAAACCGAATTTTGATAAGGCAAAAGATTATCTCGAGGCAAATGATGGAGCCGGAAATACATTCAAAGCCACCTCGAAGCCTGTACTCATCGGCACTGCCGTTGTAGGTGCAACCACAATGATTTTCTCTCTCATACTTGTTCTAAAGAAAGTCATTCTTCCTCCGGGTGTCGAGCCTACTGCTATTTTGAATATTTTGAATCCATATACGATTCTTGGTTTCATCTGTGGCGGTGCTGTTATTTACTGGTTCACAGGTGCATCCATGCAGGCTGTTTCAACAGGTGCTTACAAGGCTGTCGAGTTTATTAAACAGCATATCAAACTTGATTCAAAATCTTCAGTTGAAAATTCTAAAGAAGTTGTCAAGATTTGCACTCAATACGCACAGAAAGGAATGTTCAACATATTCGTAGCAATCTTCTCATTTGCACTTGCTTTTGCGTGTTTCTCAACATCACTCAAACCCACTGACCCTGCAAATTTACATTCGGCAATGCCTGCGGCATTCTTCATCAGCTACCTGATTTCAATCGCAATATTCGGTTTGTTCCAGGCAGTGTTCATGGCTAATGCAGGCGGCTGTTGGGACAATGCAAAGAAGATTGTCGAGATTGACCTGAAGGAAAAAGGGACTGAACTCCACGCCGCTACGGTTATCGGCGACACAGTAGGAGACCCGTTCAAAGACACTTCATCGGTTGCATTGAACCCAATCATCAAGTTCACGACACTATTCGGATTGCTCGCAATGGAAATAGCAATCGTTCCCGAATTTGTCAGTACAGCTCCCTATGTAGGCGGATTTTTCTTCGCATTAGCTTTGGTCTTTGTCTATAGGTCATTCTTCTCTATGAGAATACCACCGAAGCCTGTAGGAGCAAAGTAGAAAAGTATAATTTGATTTATAAAAAGCCACATCCAATTCGGGTGTGGTTTTTTTTAATTCTGAATTCTGAATTGCGGTTGTCATTCCAGCGAAAGCAGGAATCAAACATTTAATAGCACACAGATTTTACTGATACAACTGATTTACACTGTTCAGTGATTATCAGTCTCATCCGTGTCATCAGTGTTCCATTACTCATGGATTATCCCTTCTTCTCAAATCCCAAATCGTTAATCCTTGTTCGTAAATCCTAATTGTCATGCTGAGCTTGTCGAAGCATCCATATCCTCAAACCAACATCAATTATTATTAAATATAACCTTGAATAACTCCGTAGGAGTTAAACGTTTGTAACAATGACAATACCCGATAAGAAACACAACTCCGTAGGAGTTGAACCTTCGAGACTTCTCAAATCCCAAATCGTTAATCCTTGTTCGTAAATCCTAATTGTCATTTCAGCGAAAGCAGGAATTTATAGCCAAAACCCACATCAAGTTAATCTCCCTTCCTTGGGGAAGAGTTTAGGGTAGGTGTAAAAAAATTCCTGCAATCCCTTAATCCACTTAATTCTATTTCAGACAACTTGCGTCACTGGGTAAGAATAACCCCATGCTTCAGCATAGTTTGTACCTGTTTTAATATAATGAGATTTTAAAAATATACTTGATTATTATAACAACTTTCACTAATTTAAGGAGATTATTATCAATCAATCCGGTTACTTATATGAACTACTTTGATTATATTTTGCTTGCTCTTGTTTCAGTTTTTTTCATTATCCTTATCATGAATTTATCTGTTAAGGTATTCCCTCTTAAAAATAAAAAATCAAATGTTATTATTTCAATTATATTAATTCTAATTTCAGGAATTCTCCTGTTATTAAATCCTCGAACTGGCGAACAAACGGATTTAACCGAAAAATATAAAACATTCCGGGCAAATATAAATACGAAGAAGACTAAAAGAAATGAACCTGTTGAAAAGGCAATAAGAATTGTTTGCGATTATTATAAATATAAAGATATTACCGTAGTTGATAGTAATATCGTTTGGCTGGATTTATCTTCTTCAGCTACCGATAATGAATTTTATATTTCTTATTTTTATGATGACACGAATTATATTGATGTATTCACAACGAAAAATGGCGGAATCAGGAATTTATTTCATGAACAGGATGAAGTAATTGATAAAAGATTAATGGCTAATCACTTTAAAATTGATAATCAAGCCTATTTTTTATATTCAGTTTCATCCGGAAATGCAGGAAACATGTCTTTTTATATTTACAAATATAATGGATTAAATAAATTGAAACAGGTTTTTCATTCCTATGATGAATTTTTCAATGGGAGATTTTGGATATCGAACGATACAGTGTTTATTCATGGTAATAATCAGATTTTCATTATAATTCAAAAAAATAATATATTCAAATTGATTAATTATATTGAAAAAATTGTACTCGACGGTAAAAAAGAACACCTGCTATCATACAAATTTGAGAATAATAAATTTGTAATAAAATTTGATAACAGGATTATAGTATTTACAAAAGGTAATGAGCCGGAGAGTTTTAATGCCCTGGACACAATTCCTTTTTCGTATGATAATATATTGGTTATAGATGATATTTTTCCGGGTAGAAAAAACAGTATGATTAGAACATTGTATTCAAATGGTGATTGGGATTTATCCGGAAAGTATTACAGTAAATTCAAACCGTTAAAAAAAGGATTAGCAATAATAAATGTTGATGTTGATTATGGAGATTATTATTATGTACCATTTTTCATCAGATAGTAATTCTGTTTTTATAATAAAAAAATTATTAATTTGAGAATTCTAAATTCCTTCGTGTCCTTCGTGTCTATCTCTGTGCCCTTAGTCGTAAAAAAATTTTATTTCTCAATTTTCAATTATTTTAAAATCCTTTTAAAACAGTTTTCTTGACATATCATCCCTCCTGTATTAGTTTCCCTCCATTAGTTTTTACATCAAAGGAAATACAATGAAAAAAAAGAGAATAATTTCTAAGAAAAAAATTATAAAGAAAAAACAATTCCAAATGGCTTGGCAGCCTCAACCCGGAGAATCTTTAAAAGAATACTTTGCTTTCGAACGCTATCTCCTACTCGGTCCCGGTCGTTCCATTGTCGAAACTGCCCGTACTTACAGGCTTTGTCGCAATACTATTTCAAAATATGCATCCAGGTGGCATTGGGAACAGCGTGCCTTGCTTTATGATAGCACTCAATATAGATTTAATTCCGAAACCATGTTAAAAGAAGCTGAATCTGCCCGTAATCTTCTACGCTCTACAAGGTCTGCTCTCGCCGCAAATGCTGGTAATGTTTTGAACCAGCTTTCTTCTGTCTTGAAAGATTTTCCTGCTTCCTGTGAAAATCCTCAGGTCACAAAAAGAGTTCGTTTCCTTTTTAACGTTTCCCGCACTATCGAAAAACTTATTTCTCTAACTCGTGTACCTTATGAAGAACAATCGTTCATAATCAAATCCATTCCCGAAAATATTCCGCAGCCAAACCAAACAAATGAAAATTCTGCTACTCAGGAAATAAAACAATCTCCAGTAATTGAGAATAAAGAGGAAAGTAAGCCTGATGAAAATAATAAAGTTCCGCAGGAAATTGAGCAGGAAAAGTTCGTTCCTGCATCTAATTCTTACTTCTTACAACGTAAGTCAATTGTTAGTAAACTCGATAACTTAAGGGACAAACTTGAGCAGAAAAAAAATGACATCAAACTTGCTTAAAATGCCCATTTCTGCCCAATTTTGGCTCAATATAACCATCAATTATTTGTTCTTTGAAATCCTTTACGCCCTCTTTGTCCTTTGAGTCATTTGAGAATAAAATAATTCAGAATTCAGAATTTAATTATCAATTTTCAATTATCAATTTTCAATTATTTTTTCCATTTAATATTACATCCTATGCTCGGCTTCTGTTCTTGGCTTACAGGTTTTCCCGCGAGAATGTTATCGAGGGCTGAACGAATATCCGAACCTGTTACTTCCATTCCATTGCCCGGTCTTGAGTCGTCGAATTGCCCTCGATAAACGAGTTTCATGTCTTTGTCGAATATATAGAAATCGGGTGTACATGCGGCTTTGTAAGCTTTGGCAATTTCCTGTGTCTCATCAAAAAGATAGGGGAATTTATAGCCGAGTTCTTCAGCAGTCAGTTCCATATTTTCAGGAGAATCCTCGGGATAATTTTCGACATCATTCGAACTGATGCCTATAAATGAAATGCCTTTTATCAAATAATCATTTGATAATAAGACTAATTCAGAATTTATGTGCTTGACATAAGGGCAATGATTGCAGATAAACATAATAACAGTTGCAATATCCGATTTCAATTCTTCTAATGAAAGTGTATTTCCCGAAACAGTGTCGAACGAAATGAAATCTGGAGCTAATGTCCCAAGCGGGAGCATATTAGATGGTGTTTCTGACATAATTTTCCTAATTCATTATTTAAATAAAACAAATAAAATCATTAATCGTGGTTTACCAAAATTTTATTTAAACAACCAAGAAAATAATTGAGCAAACAAGAAGATATAGAATACAAAGCAATTGACCTGAAAATCCTGAAAAGGCTTCTGGTCTATCTCAAGCCATATAAGAAGTGGGTTGCAGTTTCTGTTGTTATAACTATCATTTCATCTGCACTTGCACCTGTACTGCCTTACCTGACAAAAATCGCAGTTGATAAGTACATTGAACCCAGGAATTGGAATGGTTTGGTTGGAATAATATTTATAATTGGTGTTCTTCTTCTTGTTAATGCTTTTCTCAGGTTTGTACTGACATACCTCATGCAATGGCTCGGACAGAAGGTTCTCTTTGATGTCCGGATGTCAGTATTCAAGCATATTCAATCGCTGAGCATGAGATTTTATGATACTAATCCTGTCGGCAGGCTCGTTACACGCGTAACGAATGATGTGGAAGGATTGAACGAACTTTTCTCACAGGGTGTTGTGATGATTGCCGCCGATATTATGCTTATTTTCTGGATTATCGGATTTATGTTCTACACTAATTGGGAACTTAGCCTTCTGACTTTATCAGTCATACCGCTCCTGTTATTTTCAACCGTTATTTTCAGGAAAAGAGTGAGAGTGTTGTTCCATGACATCAGGCTCAGAGTGGCTGAGATGAATACTTTTCTTAATGAGTTTATATCAGGTATAAACACTGTGAAAGTATTTATCCAGGAAGAAAATCAGAATAAAAAGTTTGACAGTATCAATTCTCAGCACAAAGAACTTTGGGTAAGAACTGTATTTTACTATGCCATTTTCTTTCCTACTGTAGAAATGCTCAGTGCAATTGCTCTGGGAATTGTTCTGTGGTATTCGGCAGGAAATATCCTTTCGGGAGTAATGACAGTCGGTATTTTGATTGCTTTCACACAATATGCGGAAATGTTTTTCAGGCCCATAAGAGACCTGACCGAAAAGTTCACAACCTTACAAAGTGCGATGGCATCAGCAGAACGAATACTCAGTATCCTCGATACGAAAGATATAGCAGATGATAAGCCGGATGCGAAAGATATGCCGGGATTTCATAAGGCAATTGAATTTAAAAATGTATCTTTCAGCTACGATTCGGCAAAATGGGTTTTGAAGGATGTTTCATTTACAGTGAATAAAAGTGAGACTGTCGCAATTGTCGGTGCAACAGGAGCAGGGAAGACCTCAATCATAAATTTGCTTTGTAGGTTCTACGATTACAATGAAGGTGAGATTCTTATTGATGGGACTGATATTCGCAGTTTAAATCAGAATTCTTTAAGAGAACATTTTGCACTTGTGATGCAGGATGTATATTTATTTTCAAGAACTCTTGCCGAAAATATTTCACTTGGCAAGGAACAAGTAAGTGATAAAGATATACGAAAAGCCGCTATATCTCTCGGTGCTGATTATTTTATCGAAAGGCTTTCATCAGGATACGAAACTGAAATGATTGACAGAGGCTCAGCACTGTCGGCAGGGCAAAGGCAGTTAATTGCATTTTGCAGGGCTTATGCAATGAATCCTGAAATTTTAATTTTGGATGAAGCAACATCAAACATTGATTCCGAAACTGAGAGAATAATAGAAAATTCTCTCGAAAAACTTTTGGAAAATCGGACATCAATAATTATTGCACACCGACTGTCAACAATCCGCAGGGCTGATAAAATTATAGTACTGCATAAAGGAACAATCAGGGAAATCGGGACACACAAAGAATTGTTAGCGTTGAACGGCATCTATGCCAGACTATATCAGTTGCAGTTCAAAGAGCAAATAGCGGTGTAAATTAATTCTGAATTTATTAATAAAAAATTGCGAATAATATTAAAGCATCCCTGCTCTTTTTCTGAGGAACCATTCAATACCAAAGCATATGATTGAAATAATTAATAATAGCGGGAGATTCCACAGTGCTGATTCATTGCGGATTGTCACGCTTTTCGGTTTGAAGTTATTTAATTTTTCCAAATCATTTAAAAAGGATTTAGTTTCATCAGGCAGATAAAATTTTCCGCCTGTCCTTTCTGATATTGTACGAAGCAGAGAAGAGTTCATTCTCAAATCCTGAAATTCGAGTGCAATTTGTCCGACATTGAATCTTCCTTTATCTGAACCAAGCTTTCGTCCGTTTTGTTCTGCTGTGCCGGTAAAGAAGTAATCACTCTCGGGTAAACCTTCGAGCTTGCCTGTGTATCTTCCGTTTCCTATGGAAGTCAAAGTCAAATCACTTTCCTGATTTCCTCCACTTATTTTTACTTGTACATTTGCATTTTCGATTGGAGTATATGCGGCATCATAGATTTGCCCGATGAACTCGACTGTTTCATTAATGGTATATAGCTTTTTTGTTGTCCTGATAATCACCTGTTTATTGTCATAAGGAGTTGAAAGCCATTTCCTGCTGTTCTCCATCAGAATGTTGAACAAGTCTGGAGTTTCGGTTCTTCCTTTTGATGCTTCCGAAGCATAGCCAAGCAGTTTCCATCTGAATAATCCGTAGCCAAGAAATGCAATTGATTTTTTATTACCGAATGAACGGGTGAGTATGAGAGGTTCTTTTAATGGGGCATTATTCACTTTCAAACCTGATACGATTTCGCTTTCAGGTTTGACCTTGACAAATGTTTCTGTTCGAAAAACAGGTGGAAGTTGATTCCACAAATCAATGTCTGTATCTTTTCCGGTAACTCTGAGTAAGGGATTCGAAGCATATTCAGGTTTTACATCAGGCACTGCAAGAAACTCCTGTGGCTTCGATGAAATAGTCGTGAATGGAAGATAATCTTCAATTGTTTTTAATTTATTATAATCTAAATATTGCGATGCTATGAATAAAAGTGGTTTCCCTCTTTCAAGTTCCTTCTTGATTATTTGCATTACATTCGCAGGTGTCTCGGTAATCGGAAATCCTATAAGGACGAGCATTTCTGCGTCTTTCAGGTCAGCTTCGGAAGGCTGCTTGTCATAAAATTCAGAGCCTTTCTTTTGGATGAATGAAATTAATTCAACACCTTTTTCGGATAGGAATGAATTTTTTACAAATGAATAATCAGGATTAATTGAACCGGCAAAAATTGCAATTTTTCTTTTATTCTTTAAAACATTTACAAACTCATTTGCAGAATTGTTTTTTGTTGTTATTTCATTATTTAGTGTACTGACAACGGTTGTAAGTTTTCTTATTCCTTCCTGTTTCGGAGAATATTCGAAAACAGCGGTGAATGATTTTTTGTCAGGATGAACGGTAAATTTTTGTTCTCCGATGGTAGCATCATTATCAAGAAGTTTAAGAGTTAATTCACCTTCATTATATCCGTTTACTTTAACATTCACATTGACAGGGACAGGATTATTGATATAAATATTTTCATTTGTAATGATTGATTGAATTGAGACATCATGCGGTTCGGTTGAATCTCCGATTCCGATTGTGAAAATTGGTTTTCCGAGAAACTCTGCATCATAAATCGGATTATTACCTGTATTGAAAGCACCGTCAGTTATTAATAAGACTGCCTGAATATTTTCTTTCTCAGCATTGGAAGAAACCCATTTCAATGCTTTGGAAATATCTGTCATTTGCCCTTTGAAATTCATTTCCTTAAATGTAAATTCATCAGGTGAATAAATATCACTGCTGAAAATTGTTGTTTTTAATTTATCTTTATTTAAAGAAAGAAAATTTGAATTGTCAATCGCCTTAAGAAAACTAATTTTCCTATCTCCCAAAGCATCCCATTGGCTTACTGAAAGTGAATTATCGAGGAGTACCGCCAGTTTCGGTGCATCCTGAGTTCCCCTGATAATAGTAAGTATTGGTTCAAATAAAATAAATAATAGAAGAGAGAGTGCAATAGACCTTAATGTAATCAATACTATTTTTCTTGCTGAACTGATTTGGGGAACTGTCGTACGATAAGAAAATATCGAAAAAGCGACAGCAATTATTATCAATAAAGCAGTGAGCCACCAAGAACCGGATATTCCTAAATAATATGAATTCATTAAATTTTATTATCTCATTGGTACTTCAATTATAAGCAATTCTGCTTTCCCGACAGCTTTGATTTTTAATTCGGAAATATCATAAATCGAGATTGAATCACGCTTTTCCAATGTTTCTCCAGATGATTCAATCTTACCTTTTGTTAACATTATAAAAACACCGTTTTCAGGATTATTTAATTTATATTCTAATTCAAGGTTGTCATCTAAATCTGCTATACTAATGTAAGCGTCCTGATTTATCCATAAAGTATCATCAGATTTTTCTGGAGAAACAAGTAACTGAAATTTATTTTTTCTTAGTGAAGTATCGAACAATTTTTGGTCATAACTTGGCTTAATATCTTTTTCCTTAGGGAAAATCCAAATCTGGTAAAGGATTGCCGGTTCTTTTTCCGAGTTGTTAAATTCCGAATGCCAAATGCCGGTTCCTGCAGACATAATCTGCACCTCTCCGGGTTTAATTGTCTGAGTGTGTTCTTCACTGTCGGTATGCCTTAATTCACCTGAAAGAGGTATTGTGATAATTTCCATATTATCATGTGGATGCAAACCGAAACCTGAAGCAGGAGCGATAGTATCATCATTCAGGACTCTTAGCTTTCCGAAGTGAATTCTTTTATCATCGAAATACCCGGAAAAGCTGAATGAGTGGTAAGTTTTGAGCCACCCGTAATCGAAAAAACCTCTTGTATCATTTCTATATATTTCTTTTTTCATTGATTTCATTTTAAAGTGTTTATAAATCTGAACGAATAACGATTAAGCAGATTAAAGATTTTTATTTGGGCTGATGATAGGCTGGGTATATTGGGATTTTACCAAGTGAAATAAATTGGTTATTTTTGTATAATATTTCGGGGTGTAGCTCAGCCCGGTAGAGTACTACGTTCGGGACGTAGGAGCCGGAGGTTCAAATCCTCTCACCCCGACATATCTTTCAGCTAACTTAAATGGTTATTTCCTTGCACAACCTTTACTCAACAATTTGTTGTTTTATATTGATTTTCGGTTATTGTATTCGGTTTTAAATGCTTCGATAGCTTCATCCAGAGGCTTTTTTAAAATTTCAGAAAATTTCTGTGCCTCACGGACATTATTCTGATAACGAATCGCCCTGTCAAGTGTGAAAATTATTTGCTCTTTTTTAAAAGGTTTTGTTATATAATCGTAAACACCTTGCGAAAGTGCTTCCATAGCGGTTTCAAGCGAGCCGAATGCCGTGATGATAATTACCTGCTCAAATCGCTTATTGTCTTTGACATACTTTAATATATCGAGTCCGTCCATACCCGGCATTTTGAGGTCGGTAATTATTATATCATACTCATTTTGTTCGAGCAGATTCGGTACTTCGAGTGAATTATTAGTAACAGTAATTTGATAAGGAGTTTTTTCCCGAATAATTCTTTCAAGAAGTCGGAGTAAATCCGGTTCGTCGTCTATTGCAAGGATGTTTTGTTTCATTTTATTCACCATTATAATAGTTATTCATTTTCTATTTTTGGTATTGTAATTATAAAAGTTGTACCTGTCTGATTACCGGGATAATCTTCATCAGAAAAGCTTCTAAAATTAATTTTTCCACCGAATTTTGCAATTATTCCATAGCACAAAGATAAACCCAAACCAGTGCCTTCTCCAACTTTTTTTGTAGTAAAGAAGGGGTCGAAGATTTTCTGTTTTATTCTGTTTGGTATTCCTTCGCCGGTATCAGATATTTCAACAATAACATTTTGTCCTTCTTCAAATGCATTGATGACGATTGTTCCTCCACCTTCTTTTTTCATAGCTGAAACAGAATTATTAATCAGATTGAAAATTACTTGCTGGAATTCACGCGAGTCTCCCCTGATTTTTGGTAGATTTTCCGGAATATTTATATTCAAACTAATTTTTGATGTAAATAGAGTATTTTTTACTATTGTACCAACCGTTTCAATGCATGCTTTCGCATCAGTATTATCTTCCAGTCCTTCTGTAATTCGTGCGAAACCTAAAAGATTCTCGACAATCTTTTTAGCATGATTCACATTCGACTCGATAGTTTTCAGGTCTTTGTAGGTCTGTGAATCGGGTGGAAAGTTATCTACAAGCAAGTCCGTAAAGCCAAGTATAACTGCAAGAGGATTATTTATTTCATGTGCGACACCTGCCGCAAGCGTGCCAATTGAAGCAAGTTTTTCGGTGTTGTACATCATATTTTCAAGCTCTCTTTTCTTGGTTTCGTCTCTTACAATAATCGAATAGCCGAGAATTTCACTCTTTAGAGAACTGATAAGTGTTTTGGAGATATTAACCATTACTTTTTTGCCGGACTTAGTTACTCTTTCGGCAATGTAATTAGAAATATAACCATTTTTTATTACCAATTCATTAATTTGGTCAAGTTCCTCATCTGCGTCAATTTCGGAAGGTATTAATCTGCGGAAAGAATGTCCAATCATTTCATCTGAAGTAAATTCAAAAATCTTTTCAGCACCTTTATTCCATACACGTACTAAATTATCTTTACCGGTGAAAATGATAGCATCGAGGGAGTTTTCTAATATGCTTGAAATTATTTCCTGCTGTTCTGTTACACGTTCCTTTAAACCTTCAGATATTTTTCTTTGGTAAGCCGCAAAGAAAAAAGCAAACAGGATCATACCGGCTGCAATAAATAATTCTGCTCCGAGATGTCTCATGTATGCTTTATCTATAGCCTCTGCGACTTCACTTATTGGAGCGACTACGGCAATAGACCAAACCCTGCCTTTGAGTGCAGTATTTTTTATTGGTGTAAAGGCAATAAGTTTAATAATTTTCCCTTTCATATTCCTATGCCACCAGCTTTCGTAAATTCCTGTGCCTTCCTCTCCTTTCATCATCTTATCCTTCATAATGATATTAATCTGGCTGAAGTTTACATAAGGCTTTTTTCCACGACGTGCCTCGAAAATATTTCTTCCAATAAATCCACTTTCAGGATGATATAAAGCTGTTGCATTTTCATCAATAACCCAAGCATAACCTGTTTTACCTGACCTGACATTTCCAATTATCTTCCTGAACAATTGTGATAATTCAAGTCTTGTAAACAGCATTCCCGTAAGCCTTCCATTTGTTCTTAATGGTATTGTGATATCACTGATAATAAAAATTTTTCCGGTGGAGTCTTGATGGACTGAGAGTGGTGAAAAGGTCATTCTCTCACTATGATTATTTATATCATCAATTTTAATTTTTGACAAATCAAGGTTAGGAAAGCTGCCATGATTGTAATATTCAACAAGCTTACCTTGTGAATTCAATAATCCAATGTCAATTATTCCCATATCTGCGTTTTGTTTTAGAACGCTCACCATAGCCTCCTTGCGGATTTTTCCTTCGGTATCTTCGGCAAACCATTTTAGGCTTTTCAGTTGTATCTCAAGATTGTTCAGAAACAGCTCGAACTGTGCTGATGACTGCCTTGCAAGAATAAGCTGCTGCTGGTTGAAGTCGTCGTTTATTTGTTTTTTGATTGCTTCGGAATCGAGATAAATAAGATAAATTGCTATCCCAAAAATAATGAAGAATAAAATTGAAATCAGAAACGGCGTAAATTTTTTTCTGAAAAAAAAGTTACTTATTCTGTCAACAATCATTAGGAAATTTTTCATTTTACGCCTATGTCATTTTAATTTTTTCAAGTATGTCTTTTTTATAAGATTCCATTTCATAATCATCGCTCAGTGCCATGTCAAGCTGCTTTGTCAGCATCGTGAGCTGTCCAAGGGCAAACAACCTGTTTTGCAAAATATCTTTTTGAAGATATGAAATTTCCGATTCAAAGGCATCGCCTTTACTACTACATTCAAAACCAAGTTTACTCAGAATTGATTCAAGCAGCTTAATTCTCCTCAGTCTTCTTTCAAAAGTTGCTCCACCTTCTTTGAACCTAAGTCTTATAAAATTTTTATTTGGTATTTCGGTACACATCGCCTCAATTGTCGAGAAGTGATAACCCATCCTTAATGACAGTACCATATATTCTTTTGAACAAATCACATAACTTTTCTCAGCGAATCCCGATTTTTTTTGGGTTGTCAAATCAGTTGCCATCACTGTCATAAAGCTTTTCATGTCCGGTGCAGCAGGTGGCAATGTCCACCCAATATTTTCAATACCCTCCCAAAATGATTCGAATGGTACGGAGTTAATATTTTCAAATGCGATATTTCTTTTTTTATTGGTCAGATATGATTCATCAATCGAAATAATATCCACAGGTAATGGGATATCACTTTTCAAATGGTAAGGGATAGTTTCACCTTTAAAGTTTTTAGCACTTGAAAACATTTCTTCGATTGCTTTTTGATGAGCAAACCTTAGAATATCGTGAACCGTTTTACAATTCTCAATAATGAAATCCGGGGAGCGTGAATCAGTCAGATTGATTGGTGCAATTTTACCGGATATTTTTTCAAGAATATTAAATGAAGTAATATCATATTCAAAGTCGTTATCGGGT
Organism: Bacteroidota bacterium; assembly: GCA_021824625.1. Classification (GTDB taxonomy): domain Bacteria; phylum Bacteroidota; class Ignavibacteria; order Kapaibacteriales; family UBA2268; genus XYC2-FULL-35-21. Next base: position 21,598 of record JAKAKE010000181.1, read on the forward strand.
TTTAATGCGTCTGCTAATTCAGGGATTGAATCTTTATAAATTATGCAATTTGCTGCATCAACTGTTACGATAGTTCCATTTACAAGTTTTTCGATTTCATTAAAACCAACAATTGTCGGAATTCTGTATTCACGAGCTATTGTTATCAGGTGGCTTGCAACACCACCCACTTTTGTTATTAAAGCAGAGGCACGGCTTAATGCCGTTATTAAGCCCGGGAACGGATACTCGGCAACAATGACTGCAGATTCAGGTACTGACTCGAGGTCATTTGTGTTTTTAACATGGTGAACAGTACCAATACCTGCTCCGGGAGAGGCTGTAGTGCCGGATTTTGTGATGAAATTAAAGTTTGATGTATCAATTGATTCTTTTAATAATTTCTTTTTTATAACATTTAATGGACGTGTTTGTAAAATGTATTGATTATTGTTTTCATCAATTGCCCATTCAATATCCTGAGGGCAACCGTAATGCTCCTCGATTTTAATCGCCAATTCTGCTAATTTTCTGATTTCTTCATTATTGGCAGATAAATCATTTCTATTGGATTCTGGTATTTCCTGAATGGAAACATCTCCATCTTTATTCAAAATTAACTTCTTTTCCTTGTAAGCAGGTATATCTCCAACTATTTCATAGTTCGATTTGGATACAATAAACTGGTCGGGAGTTATTGTGCCATCTACAAGAAGTTTCCCAATGCCAAATATAGAATTTATCAATAAATTATTATCATCAGGATTGACTGGGTTGGATGTGTAAATCACACCACTTGAACGAGCATTTACCATTGATACACAACCGATACTCATAGCTAAATCCGATTCGGCAAGTTCATGACTAAGGTAATAATAAATTGCTTTAGGACTGAATTTACTTGCAATCACTTTCAGATATGCTCCAATCAGGTTTTCCTTTTTGACACCAAGGCAAGTTGAGTACTGCCCTGCAAAACTTAACTTTGAGTCTTCACCGATAGCACTTGAACGAACCGAGACAAGATTTTGAATTGGAGATGCACCGACTTCGCTCAGCGTAACAGATTCCATTAAATTGTCATGAGAATTTAAAATAGTTTGGGATAAGTCCTCCGGAATTTCTGAATTTAATATCAAGGAAGAAATATCATTACTGATTTTTTCAAGCCCGCTATAATTTTTAATATCTACATTTTTCAGAATATTAGTGATTTTATTTTGCAGGTCATTCGAATCGAGAAAATATTTGTATGCCCAGGCCGACACAGCGAATCCGTCAGGAACAGGTATATTCAGTATATTTCTTAATTCACCGAGTTGTGCATTTTTACTTCCAACACTTGACGACTTATTTTTATCTAACTGTGAAAATGGGATTGTGAACTCATCCTTGGGAATTACTGACTTTTCAGATAACTCATTGAGAATTTCTTTTTGAATATTTTTAAATTTCTCTCCCAGACTTTCATATTCTTTTCCACCAAGTTCAATAAGATGAGCAATAAGGCTTTCAAGAATTTTATTAAGATTTTCAATTGAATTGTTTATATAGTTTATATCATATATAAATTCACCGGTTGTCTTTTCTTCAATATCACTAATGATTTTTAATGCCTGGTTATTGGATTCGAGAACGGACATGAAAGCATCGAATTTTTCAATAAGAACAAAAGGCTGATTAGAAACAGCTTTTTCATTTTTTGTTTTATTAAAAATATTATGAAAAATATTCATAACAATTAAAACCAATTATAAAATACAATACTAAAATAACAATTATTTGTTGAGTGTAATCCAATAGTAAGTTGTATTTATAATAAAATATATTAATTAAGTCTATAAAGTTTGATTTCATAATTGCTTAGTAATGCAACACATAAATTACATTTGGACTTTTAAACTTTAATAAACAGAAATCATTAGTTAATTTTTTTTCAATTAAAATGCTTTTTTACTAAAAGAAGGTGTTGAATGTTTAAAAAATTAATTAGCCGTTGCCTTCTGTTATTATGCTTCTTAGCCGCAAATACCGGTAATTTGTTTGCCGAAGGCAAACCTGCAACCGAACTGAACAAAACTGTGAAAGTCGAAGGGTTAACCGGATTGAATCTTTTTTTGGCACAAACTTACAATAGCAACAGATTGCTTTTTGCAGTCATCTCGACTGGAGTGATTGTGATTCTTGGTGTAATTGTTACATACATTGTAAGCCTGTTCATCAAGCCCGCAGGGCATACACATAAAGAAGAATAAAAAAAATAAATAACGGAGAAAACATGGATATTTTTAACATTTATCTTCCAATTGCCGAAATTCAATTCAATGTAATTTTGCTGTTTGTATTAGGATTTTGTGTTGGGGTATTAGGTGGTTTTTTTGGAGTTGGTGGGGGGTGGATTGTTACTCCAACTTTAAATATATTTGGATTTCCGATGGATTTTGCTATCGGAACTGATATTACATATATTTTTGGGACATCTATTGTATCGACGAAAATTCACAGCGGACTTGGAAATATTGACTGGAAGCTGGGAATATTTTCAATTGTCAGTTCTGTAATTGGAGTAGAAGTCGGTGCCCAACTAATAATGTATCTTGGAAAAACTTATGGCATTGAAGGCTTAGATTCTATTGTCCGATGGAGTTTTATTACACTTCTGATATTTTTGGGTGGTTTTATGCTTTATGACTATTTCGTAGTACAGAAAAGATTGTCCGAAGAAGAAAGAAAAGCGGATGACCCCATGCAAACACACATATCCAAGATTCAAAAAAAGAAAAAAGTGGCTCTTCCGATTCGATTACAAAATATAAGGTTATTCCCAATGGTTTCATTCAAAACTTCGGGAATAAAATCTGTTTCGTTCTGGATTGTATTTGTTATTTTCTTTGTAGCCGGAGTATTACAGGGATTTCTCGGTGTCGGCGGAGGTTTTATCAAGATGCCGGCAATGATTTATCTATTGGGAGTACCTACGGTGATTGCCGTTGGAACTGACTTATTCAATGTGTTAATAACCTCCATCTATGGCGGTTTCACTTATGCCATTAAAGGCAGAGTGGAACTCATTGCTGCTGTAATCATGTTTTTTGGTGGTGCATTCGGTGCGATATTTGGTTCTACTGCAACAAAATATGTAAGAGGATATGGTATTAGGTTATTATTTGCTATTATGATTATAGTTGCAGGAGGTTCTGTTGTTATTAAACAACTTGAAAAGCCACTGCACATGCCTATTTTAAATGATATTTCAGGTTATCTTGTTGTTGGTGCCGCAATACTGATGACATCTATAGTATTATGGAAATTAGTTGTAAGTTATTATCAATTAAAAAAATCAGAAATGGGATTTGACCCTGATTCAATTGGTAAACACTAAGTTGAGTGTTGAATGTTGAATGTTGAGTGCTGAATTGACAATTGCAAATATCATTTGGTGAAACAACAATAAAAATAATAAAGCCGCCTCAAGATAGGGTGGCTTTTTTCTTTTTGATTGATAAGTACGTTTATGTTATTTTGGTTTTATGTTTAAATTTCTAAAAATATTGTTTACACCCAGGAGTAAGAGTAAACTTACTTTCAAAAAGAAGTTTCTGCACTTCCAGGGATTACTTGCCTCAAACGACGAGGCTCATAGAAATATGAGTGAAATGGCTGAGATGCTCACTTCCGGTAAAATCTTTTCAAAAGCTTATGCAAATAAAATTTATAGAAATCTAATTGCCTCTGCTTATGATATAGCAAGGCATCTTGTTATTTTGAGCAGTGGTAAATACCAGCAATTAATTTCAAGGACTGAGGAATTAGAAGAAAAATGCAAACAAATTCTATCACCGAGAATTCTGTGCCCCGAAGGTTGGGACTGTCCTGATTATAATTGCCAGGTTTGTGATAAGGTTAAAAAGATTGATGAGAATATTCCCTACTATTACCCATTAAATCAAGTTGATGATGTTCTGTCTCTCGAAATTGGGACAAAGATGAGCCATCTCGGCGAGATAAGCAAAAAGCTGCAAATTCCCATACCGGATGGATTCTGTCTTACTGTGCGATTGTTTGAAGACATCATGATAGACAGCGATTTGCGCGAAAGAAAAGACGAAATATTTCATGATATTGATTTTGATGACATTAAACAAGTAAAAAAGGCTTGCCAGGAAGCACAGGAATTATTTATATCAACTCCGATTCCTGAGCATATTAAAAAGATTATTCTCGATGCTTATAATGAATTTTTCGGATTAAATAATAACGTCCTGGTTTCGGTACGTTCCAGTGCCATTGGAGAAGATAGTGCAAATTATTCATTCGCAGGACTTCACTTATCGGCTTTAAATGTTAGCAGAGAAAACCTTGTTGATGCCGTTTATGAAGTGTTGATATCGAAGTATTCTCCTCAATCAGTCGTTTACAGGTATATTTCGGGTTTAAGGGACGAAGATATGCCAATGAGTGTCGGATGCCTGAAAATGGTCAATGCTAATGCCGCTGGTGTTATTTTTACAACCGATCCGATTCACCAGAAAGATGTTCTAATAATCAATGCTGTCAAAGGACTTGGTACAGTAGCTGTATCCGGCAGAGTCTCTCCGCAGGTATTCATACTTGACAAAAATAATAATTTCAACTTAATCGGCTTTTCTCCGGGAATGCAGGACTACAAAGAAAGCCCAAAGTCCACTGATGGTTTGGAAAAAGTTAAATTAGATGATAAGTCGGTAATTCCCTGCCTGAACGAAATTCAGTTGAAGGAGCTGGCTGATTATGCCACATTGATTGAACAACATTATGGCTCCCCTCAGGATATTGAATGGGTAATTGATGAAAATAACAAAATTTTGATTTTGCAGGCAAGACAGCTACAATCAAAAAGGAGAAAAGATGATATTATCATAGATAAAGGAAAATTAACCCATCTGGACAAAACCTACAAAATATTGCTTAATCATGGGGATTGTGCTAGCACAGGTATAGCCACAGGCAAGGTTTTTAGTGTGAACAATATTAAGGATATTAATGACTTTCCCAAAGGAAGTATAGTTGTTTCCAAAAAGAATCTACCTGAATTTACAAGTCTCATACACAAAGCTTCGGGATTTATTACTGATGTCGGAAGCACAACCGGACATCTTTCAATCATTGCAAGGGAGCAGAATATACCGGTTATCACCAATACAATCAATGGGACCGAGATACTGAAAAATGGTATGGTAATAACTTTGTTTGCCGATGCAAGCAAGGTTTATGAGGGGAAAGTTGATGAGCTTATTGAAGTATCCGATAAAATCAAAGAAAGCGATAATCTGTTTTTAAAAAGCCCTCTCTACAGGCTCTGGCACGGGGTTTCTAAATTTGTTTTCAAATTGAATCTTACAAATCCAAATTCTGCAAAATTTTCTCCGGAATATTGTTTGACTTATCATGATATAATCAGGTTCGCTCACGAAGTTTCCATGAAGGAGATGTTTGCATTTTATGAAACTGCAAGAGTGGATAGCGGCAAAACATACAAGTTGAAATTTGAAGTTCCGTTGAATATATATGTAATTGACTTAGGTGGCGGCATTAAATCCGATTTAACAGCTAATTCAATTTGTGTTGATGAGATAAAATCCAAACCTTTCCTGTCTTTGATTAAAGGTATGACAACACAGGGTATTGAATGGGGAGGGCCACTGTCAATTGATGCAAAAGGGTTTTTAAATATCATGATGACAAACCTATCTGACCCTCACAAAGCTGAAAGAGACATAGGCTCCAGAAGCTATGCACTGATATCTGACAATTATTTGAATTTCTTTTCACGCCTGGGCTATCATTTTTCTCGTCTTGACGCTCTGGCAAGTAATGAAGTCAATAATAACTATATTAATTTTCATTTTCGCGGGGGAGCAGCAGACCAGGTCAGAAAAGAACGGAGAGCAAAAGCTATCACCAGAATATTAGAATCTCTACATTTCACTGTGATTCACAGAGGAGATACAGTTATAAGTAATATCAGAAAAATACATGTGGAAGATATTCACACAATGTTGGAAGTTATTGGGCGGCTTATGGGTGCTGTCAGAAATACCGATGTAACAATGCTGACTGACAATCATGTTGATGTATTTGTTAATGCATTTCTCAACGGAGACCCGGCGCCTGTAAAAAGATTTTATACTTTGGAAAATTGAATAATTTATGAATTGCTGTGAGCTGGCTAAATCTTTTATTATTACTTGTTGATTAGAGTTATTGGCAGTATGATTTCTTATTATCAAAAAGCCTGAAATTTAAAATTCTTTTAATATTATATTATACCCTTTAATTTTACTTTTTTTCAATTTCTTTTATTCGTAAATTTCAATTGATTTTTAGTATCTACTTATTTTAATTATGTCAGGTAAAAGTTTCAAAGCACTCGTTGTTGATGAAGTTCGGGAAAATGTTTTTCAAAGAAGAATTATTGAAAGAAATGTAGATGAACTTCCGCCGGGGGAGGTGCTTATCAGGGTGGAATATTCTGCTTTGAATTATAAGGATGCTCTCTCTGCAAAAGGCCATAAAGGCATAACAAGAAAGTATCCACATACTCCAGGAGTTGATGCATCGGGTGTGGTTGAAGCAAGTACGTCCGATCTATTTCTTGTTGGTGAAAAAGTTTTTGTAACAGGTTATGACCTTGGGATGAATACATCGGGAGGTTTTGGTCAATATATCAGGGTTCCTGCTGGATGGGTTATTAAGATTCCCCCCGATTTTTCATTAAGAGAAATTATGATTTATGGTACTGCAGGGTTTACTTCCGGGATAGCTATATACGAAATGCAGAGGAATGAAATTACTCCCGATAAAGGAAAAATTCTGGTAACGGGTGCTGCTGGAGGAGTTGGCTGTCTTGCAACAGCAATGCTTACTAAAGCAGGTTATTATGTTGTAGCCTCTACCGGAAAACTCCAAAAAAAAGATTTCCTTATGAATTTAGGAGCTAAGGAAGTAATAAGCAGGGAAGATTTGATTGATACAAGCGGCAAGCCTTTGCTTCCAAAGAAATGGGCTGGAGCAATTGAAAATGTTGGGGGAAATACATTATCAACAGTAATAAAATCCATCGGGAATAGGGGGGTTGTTACAAGTATAGGTTTAGTTCAATCGGATAAGCTCGAGACAACTGTTTATCCTTTCATTTTGAGAGGTGTGAGACTTATTGGAGTTGACTCTGCCGAAAGCCCGATGGACTACAGATTGAAAATTTGGAATAAGATTTTTACTGAGTGGAGGCTGGATGAACCAGAACAATTAGTAAAGGAATGTTCCTTAATTGAATTGGATAAAGAAATTGAGTTAATTTTGAAAGGCGGGCAAACGGGTAGAGTAGTAGTAAATATGAAGTGATAGTATTGATTTGAAAATATAGAATGCAAAATGTAAAATGTACTTAATTTATTAATTTTTAAAAACAGAGGAGAAAAATTATGAAAACTGCATTGTTCTTTTCTGTAGTTCTAACCTTTCTTTTTTTGTTAACTGATATTTTACAATGTCAAGAGAAAGGAGTAACTAAAATAAGTATTAAAATAACAAGCACAGCATTTATCGAAGGGGGTTTATTACCTAAAATCTATACTTGTGAAGGGAAAAATATATCTCCACCCCTTGCCTGGAGTAATTTGCCTGAAGGAACAAAAAGCATAGCTCTCATCAATGATGACCCTGATGCTCCGATGGGAACATGGGTACACTGGGTTATTTATAATATACCTCCAACTGAAACAGGATTAAAGGAAGAAATTCCATCAGAAAATATTTTACCAAACGGAGCCAAGCAGGGTATTACAGATTTCAGAAGAGTGGGGTATGGGGGACCCTGCCCTCCCAGCGGCACACACAGGTATTTTTTCAAGCTCTATGCTCTTGATAAAATTCTTGAATTGGAACCGGGAGTCAGCAAAGGACAACTCCTGACAGCAATGGAAGGTCACATCTTGGGAACTGGGCAGTTGGTAGGAAAATACAAAAAGGCACTTTAGGATTTGTAGGATTCGAGGATTGCAGGATTACAATCATATTGAATTGTTAGAATTAGACTATTGGGTCTGCATATATACTAAAATATGATTAAAATTTTATAATTTTATATAATTAAATAGAAATCATTTAATAAAACATAAAGGGTATTATGATAGAAGCACCAAAAAATCCTGCTGGTATCGTTGTTCGATGGCTTGCAAGGGCATTAAGTGTACTGATAATTCTTATTTTCGCCATGTTTGCTTTAGGCGAAGGTTTTGGAGTGGGTCCTGTAGAAACAAACGAAATAATATTATTTATTATATTATTACTTTCATTAGCCGGTATTGTTTATTCATTCTTCAATGAGAAATTAGGAGGCTTGGGAACATTAGCCTTTGGTATAATTTTTTTAATTGTTGACCGGCATTTCAACTTTTATTACTTGTTTATTCCTTTTACAGGTATTTTGTTTTTGGTTTCCTGGCTGTTGTCAAAAGAAAAGAAGAATTAAGCTATTTTTCAATAAAAAATGATACAGGGCAGGACAATCCTGATTTGCAAATAATGAGATGGTTTGCCAGAATGCCGGCAATAATATTATCTCTTTTTTCTGTGATATTGATGAGCAGTTTTGTTGACCATTTATCACAAACAAAAGATAGCGATGGTTACTTGCTCATAATAATTACATTAATTTTGTTAGTGATTTGTTTTTCGATGTCTTTTTTTCAATCAGAAATTGGGCAGTTCTTTGAGTTTTTTTTTCAATCATTATAATTGTTTTTAACAATCCTTTTTGGATTTTAATTATCTATCATGCAATCAGTATTCTTATTCTTGTTGTATGGGTATTTTCACAAGAAAATAATTGGCATAATGAATTCGCATTAGACTAAGTAATAGAAAATTAAAATTATATTGAGTCTGATTGTAAATTATACATTATGTAAGTCTGAGCTTAGTCGAAGACTGATTAGAACAAGGTTGTCATACTTTGACTCCGCTCATTATGACAGATTTTCAATTAGACCTTATATAAAATAAATATATTTAATAAATTAAACGGCATCCATTCCGTCTATAATTTATATATTTTTAATTTTTCAGAAAGGACAAAGTTATGGGAAAAGATAAGAATGTAAAAAAGGAAGCAAAAAAGAAACCTGCAAAATCATTAATAGAAAAAAGAAAAGAAAAAAAGGAAAAAAAACTAAATAAAAAATAAGTCATTCTTAATATTTATAGATGTGTTAAATTTTATATTTGAGATGAGCTTAGTTTGTATTAGTTTCTGATATTGAACTTCTTGACCAATACAATGTTTACCATTGAGTAAGCATGAGTCGTTTCAGAAGAGGATAAAGGTTCTAAAACATTTACTCTAATAAGTTATACAAAATTATTATTTGTTTTTGTCTGCTTATTAGGGTCCAAGTTAATTCAATACTATTAACTGAAGTTTACTTTAAGTCATTGATTTTAGATAAACTTCTATCTCAGTAAGGAGTTGCTTAAGTAAGTCAATTATAGACTATAAAATGATGATGATTTCACGATATCTGCTATAACACCTTCAATTCCATCCATTTTTGCTATAACCTCTTAATTGTTGAATAGTATTGGTAAATTGCAATAAAAAATTTTTTTTTTCCTGATTTCGTTTTTTAATAAATTTATAAAGGGATTTTGTTTTGTTTCTTTTGTTATTTTTAAAACATAAGAAGCAACAAAATCACGGAATTCTGGAATCATATACAAAGTTGCTTGAATTATTCTGATTTCTAATGATGCCGTTCTGAATGAAGTGAAGATTGACAAAAGGTAAAATCGGTATTTTTGGAACAATCCAGTATAACGGATGGTTTATAATTATTCTTTTTCTTGATGTTTGATTTTTTTAATTCTATGCATAATGGAGAAAATGAATTGATTATTGAAAATTAATTCAGAATCATGATTTTTAAGTCAGTAATGCATTTTGAAAATTATTAATATATTATAAATCGGGGTAAAGTATGAAGAAGATATTTGTTTTCGTGGGTTGCATTTTAACTGCTATTATTTTTATTAGCTGTGGTTTAAGAAATGCAGTCGAGGTAGTTAGTTTCAATCCTTCAGGAAGCGTCGGAACTTTAACAACATTCACAATTGAATTTTCAAAAGAACTTGCACCTGTTGATACGCAGGATAAATGGCTAACAGAGGAGTTTGTTAAGTTTGAACCAAAAATTCCCGGAAAATTCAAATGGACTTCTGCCAGCACACTTATTTTTTCACCCGATGTTCAACTCGAGCCAATACAAGAGTACTCAGCTGAAATTACCAAAAAGGTATTATTCGATAAAGACCTGAGTCTGGATGCTGAAACTATTGAATTTAAGACTCATGATTTTGATATAACAAAAGTTGATTTGTTCTGGACACACATACCTAATCAATACTACAAAGTGAGTGTACAGGCTAATCTTCATTTTAACTACCCTGTGAATCCGGATATGCTGAAACAGAATTTGCTCGTCGAGCATGACGGGAAACCGGTTACTAATTATCAAATTGTAACCAAGGAAAAATCGGATTTAATTGCAGTGAATTTCGGTGAAATTCAGCAGACTGATAAAGAACAGGTGTTCAAAATAACTGTGAAAAAAGGATTAATGAGTGTATTCGGTAAAAGTGGACTTTATGATGACAGAACTTTCAGTAATAAACTTGAACCAATTACTAAACTTGCAATAACAGGTGTAGCTTCTGGATTTGATGGGGCTACCGGGTGGATAGAAGTTTCTACGACACAGATGGTGGATGAAAAAAGATTGAAAGAATATGTTAAAACGGAACCCTGGAAAGATTTATCATTCTTTGTGAGTGACAATTCATTCAGAATTGAAGCAAATCTTGAGAATGTGCAGGATGTAATGCTGAAAATCAGGAAAGGTTTGCCCGGGCTTTATGGCGGTGAATTGGAATTTGACTTTGAACAACAGGTTTCATTTGTAAATCTTGAACCTTCAATTAATTTTGCCGATAAAAAGGGAAAATACCTGATGCTTGGCGGCAATAAAAATTTGCAGGTGAATTTTGTTAATATTGATGAAGCTGATATTGAAGTTTCACAAGTATTTAAAAATAATCTGCTATGGTTCCTCAATCAGAATTCTTATGATTATTATGATTACGAAGAAGATTATGGTTATAACTCAGATATATGGACCGGAGATTATGGAAAGACTTTATATGAAGAAAAAATTAATTTATTAAATAACAAAAACTGGCTTGAAAAAAAATATATCAATCTGAATAGAATTACCGGTCAAAAGTACAAAGGAATTTATGTTGTTAATGTCAGGTCTTCTCAGGACAGGTGGATAGCAGACGCAAAAATGATTGCTATAACCGACCTTGGTATTATTTCTAAAAAATCCGGCAATGAAATAATAGTTTTTGTAAACTCAATTGCAAAAGCCGAACCAGTCGAGGGAGTTGAGATTAGTGTTATTTCATCAAACAACCAAACACTACTGAATGGAAAAACCGATAAAGAAGGAACAATAAGATTTACAGATGTCAGAAAAAAAATTGAAGGATTCACTCCAAGATTGATTGTTGCGGAGACTGCAAATGATTTCAATTATATTGACCTGAAGGAAACATTCATCGAAACTTCAAGATTTGATGTCGGAGGTGTATTTGAATTTCTCGAGGATGTGAATACATTTATCTACAGCGATAGAAATATTTATCGTCCCGGTGAAAATGTTTTCCTATCGGCAATTGTAAGAAATGATAAAATGGAAGTTTTGAAAGATATTCCTGTGTTTTTGAAAATCATTACTCCCACCGGTAAAACATTTACAGAAATGAAAAAACTGTTGAACGATGAGGGAAGTTTTGAAGCATCGTTCAGAACACCTGAATATGTACAAACAGGTGAATACAGGGCAGAGGTTTATACCGGCTCGAATCAATTAATTGGAACATACAAATTCAGCGTCGAGGATTTTGTTCCCGATAAAATAAGGCTGATGCTAAAATCCGATAAGGATTTTGCGTTCCCGGGAGACCAAATAGGAGTTAGTATTGATGCTGAATTTTTATTTGGAGCAAAAGCATCTGGTCTGAAATATGAATCTCATATTAATCTCCGTCACAGGCCCTTTGTCAGCAAGAGATTTTCTGAATATGATTTTAATAATTCATCAAGAACTAATCCAATATATGAAGAAGTAAATATGGATGGATTTTTGGATGGAAATGGAAAAGGAAGAGTTGATTATGTTGTGCCGCATGATATTAAGGGTAGCGGAATTGTAACCTGCTATACTTATGTTAATGTATTCGACCTGACGGGTAGAACAGTAAATAGAGCGGCAACTACCGACATTTACCCGAAGGATTATTTTATTGGATTCAAGTCTTCGGGATATTATTTCGGAACAAATGACAGATTGAATTTTAAGACTGCCGCTGTTGACCACAGCGATAAACCCATTAAAGGATTTAATGCGGCAGTAAAGCTTGTCCGCTTTGATTGGCAGACTATCCTCAAGAAAGATAATAACGACAGGTATTTTTATGCTTCCGAAGAAAAAGAAATTGTTGAATGGCAGAAGAATATGAGTTTAAACGGTGGGACTAAGGACATATCTTTCACTGTGTCTAAATCCGGAAGATATGAATTACGAATATCGAAAGAAGGTGAGGATGAATATCAAAAGAAATCATTCTATGCTTATGGATGGGTTAACACAACAGCATCATCATTTCAGGTTGATAAGGAAGGAAGAGTTGATATTGTTTTCGATAAATCTCAATATGAACCCGGCAATAAAGCAAAAATTCTATTTAATTGCCCGTTTGCAGGGAAGCTGCTTGTCAGTTTCGAAAGAAATGGTGTTTATGATTATCAATATATTGAAATGGAGAGCAAATCCGTCGAGATTACTGTTCCAGTAAAAAATGTGTTTATGCCTAATGTGTATGTATCGGCAACTTTGTTTAAAAAACATACAGTTAATAACAGCACACCGTTTTTAGTAGGCCATGGCTATGCATCAATGAAAGTTGAAAAAAATTCAAATAAATTACAGGTGAAAATATTTGCACCTGAAAAAATAAAGCCTAATACAAGCCAAACTATAACTGTGAAAACAGCTCCCGAAAGAAATATCTTTGTTACACTTGCCGCAGTTGATGAGGGTATCTTGCAAGTAAAGAATTTCAAGACGCCAGACCCTTATGGATATATGTACGCTAAGCGTGGATTGAAAGTTGAAAGCTATGATTTGTATAAATTGTTACTTCCTGAAATTGTCGGCAACTCTTCATCAGGCGGTGGTGATGAAGAAATGTTTGCTGAGATGCTGAAGAAAAGAACAAATCCGATAACAACCAAGAGGTTCAAGTTGTTTGCATTCTGGAGTGGAATTGTAAAAACCAATGGAAGAGGTGAAGTTAAGATACCAATAAATTTCCCGCAGTTTAACGGTGAAGTCAGATTGATGGCTGTTGCTTATACAGAAGCGAGATTCGGCTCAGCAGAAAAACCGATGAAAGTAGCTGATGACCTAATCATCGAACCTGAAATACCAAGATTCCTCGCACAGGATGATTCTCTTGTCATGCCAGTTACATTGATAAATACTACTTCATCGAAGGGCAAGACAAATGTTAATATTAAAGTAGATGGTCCTATGAAAATTCTATCACGAACATCGCAATATGCTGAGATCGAGCCAAATGCAACAAGGCAGGTGGTATTTGTTCTGAAATCTTACTCTTCGGTAGGTAATGCAAAAATTACTATTGAAACATCCGGGATGGCTAAAGTTAAGGAAGAAATTGATATTGCAGTACGTCCAGTTTCTCCTTATTTAACTTACACAGGTGCGGGAACAATAAAAGGTGGTGCTTCTCAGAATTTCAATATACCCGGTGGATTCTTGTACGGAACACAACATTCAACCTTAACGATTAGTAAATTTCCTGCTATCAAATTTGCTAAACAATTAAAATATCTTGTAAGCTATCCATACGGATGTATTGAACAAACTGTATCGAAACTGTTTCCTCAGATATATTTTGCGGAGCTGTCACAACTTGTTGCTCCGGAATTTTATAAGACATATAATCCGGTATATTATGTGAAAGAAGGAATAAGAAAAGTAGAATCAATGCAGTTATATGACGGTTCCATGGCATACTGGCAGGGAGGAACTTATCCAAGCTGGTGGGGGAGTGTCTATGCGGCTCATTTCCTCCTCGAAGCAAGAAAAGCCGGATTTGAAGTGAAAGAGGATGTACTGAAAAATCTTTTGTACTATTTATCAAAGAAAGCAAGAGAAAGAAGCACTTATGAATATTACAGGTACGATGGAAACAGGACTACCATTACAAAGATTGCCAATAAAGAAATACTTTACTCTTTATATGTTCTTGCTCTTGCGGGAAAGGGTGATATATCCACAATGAATTATTATAAATCAAGGCTTAATCTTGTTTCTGCCGATTCTAAATACTTATTGGCCGGTGCTTATGCTATGATGGGAAAATGGAGCAGTTACAACGAATTAATTCCAAAAAATTATCAACCGGAAATTACTTACAGAGAAACAGGAGGATGTTTCGATTCGGAAATCAGGGCTAATGCTCTGATGCTTGAAATCCTGCTCGAGGTTGAAACGAACAATGTTCAGATACCTTACATAGTGAAATATCTCGTTCAAAAAATTGATAATGTATATTCAACTCAGGAAAATGCATTTGTATTCATGGCTTTGGGCAAAGCGGCTTACTCAAAGGCAAAGAATAATGTCAAGGTTGAAGTCTTTGTCGGCAAAAAGAATATAGGAAATTATTCAGGTAAGGATTTGAATTTGACCGATGATGTTATGAACGGAGCAAATGTATATCTAAAGGGAACAGGCAATGGCGATGTATTTTATTTCTGGTCCACAGAAGGTATTAGAGTTAATGAAAGTGTCAAAGAAGAAGATATGTTTATGAGAGTGAGAAGAACATATTATGATTACAGGACAAAAGCTGAAATAACGAATAATCAGTTTTATCAGGGACAATTGGTAATAGGTAAAATTTCATTGACCGGATTAGAAAGGTCAGCCGAAAATATTGTCATCACTGATATGCTGCCTTCAGGTTTTGAAATTGAAAACCCGAGATTGAATGTATCATCTGATCTGACATGGCAAATCAAAAATCCGATTAATGTTGAATACATGGATGTTCGAGATGATAGATTATTATTGTTTACTAAACTTTGGACAGGAGCAACAAAAGAATTTACATATTTAATAAGAGTTGTCAATCAGGGTAAATTCAGGAAGCCGGTTATTGGTGCTGAGGCTATGTATAATCCTGAATATCATTCTTACAATGGTGCCGGGATAATATCTGTCGTTAGAAAATGATGAATTCTGAATTTTGAATGTAAATAACAATTTAACATTGAAAAATGTGAGGATTTTATGTCTGAAATTAAGCCGAACAAAAGTCGAAAAATTATTCGGATTGTGATTTATTCACTGATTTTTGTTTTTGTTTTAATCCAGTTCATTCCGGTTAACAGGACAAACCCACCTGTGAAAAGCGAGCCAAAATGGGATTCAGATAAGACAAAGCAATATGCAATCAGAGCTTGTTATGACTGTCACAGCAGCAAAACAAAATGGCCTCTTTATTCACACATTGCTCCATTATCATGGCTCATAATAAGTCATGTTGAAGAAGGTCGGGAGGAATTGAATTTTTCGGAATTTAAATTAGGAGACGGAAAAGAAGCCGCTGAAGTTGTTGAGCATGACATCATGCCACTTAACAGTTATGTAATTCTTCATCCCGATGCCAAACTTACTTATAAAGAGAAGGTAGAGTTTGTCAAAGGGCTTGTTGCTACATTTGGCAGGAAGGTAAAGAAGGGTGATGAGGATTAAAGCAACTGTCTTTATTAGGATTTGTAGGATTAAAGGATGATAGGATATCTATGAAATATGAGGAATTGACACATAAAATAGGATGAGGATTAAAGCAACTGTCTTTATTAGGATTTGTAGGATTAAAGGATGATAGGATTTGAATGAAATATGAGGAATTGACTCATAAGATTATCGGATGTGCAATGAAAGTTCATTCTTCTCTTGGTAATGGATTTCAGGAAGTTATATATCAGAGAGCTTTAGCATTAGAATTTGAAAAACAAGAACTGAGTTACATGAGAGAAATGGAGATGCCGATTTATTATGATGATACTAATATTGGTACTCGTAGAGTTGATTTTTTCGTTGAAGATTTGATAATGGTTGAACTTAAAGCTGTAATAAAATTAGATGACATGCATTTAAATCAAGCAATGAATTATTGTCAGGCATATAATCTTCCAATCGGTCTTCTGATTAATTTCGGAAGCAATAGCCTTGAGTTCAAAAGAGTATATAACGTTAATCATCCTTTGAATAAAGATTACAAAAAAAATAAACCAAAATTAGTCTGAATTAGGATTTGTTGGATTATTGGATGATAGGATAAAATAAAAATGAGAAAAAATCAACATCATATTAAATTGATATGATAATTTATTAAAGATAATTTATTTGGTAAATGTATTATGAATTATAAATAATCCTATAATCGTAAAATCCTACAAATCCTAATAAAGACAATGGTGTGATTTTGATTTATAAAAAATACTCAAAGGAAATCAAACCTGCTTTGTTCAGCACGGCAGGTTTGTTATTTATTTTCATTTTAATCGAAATAATTTTTCCTCTGCCGAAATTAAAACCTTTTTCAAAAGTAATTATGGCTTCCGATGGAACTGTATTGTCAGCTTATCTTACGAGGGATGATAAATGGAGGTTGCGTTGCAGCCTTGATGAAGTTTCTTCTGACCTGACAAAAGCAATTATCGAGAAAGAAGACAAATGGTTTTACTGGCATCCGGGCATCAATCCTGTTTCTATTGTGAGAGCTTTTACAACCAATATAATTAGAGGTAAAAGGGTGTCAGGGGCTTCGACAATTACAATGCAGCTTGCCAGAATGTTTACTCCTTCAAATAGAACTTACTTTAATAAAATAATCGAAATATTCAGAGCTTTTCAAATCGAATTGCACTATTCAAAGAAAACAATTTTGGAGATGTATCTTAATTCTCTTCCTTACGGAGGGAATATTGAAGGTGTAAAATCTGCTTCATATATTTATTTCAATCGTCCTCCTGGAAAATTGAGTCTTGCTCAATCAATTTTGCTGACAGTAATTCCAAATGACCCGAATTTATACAGAATTGACAAATCAGTTTCATTTGCAAAATCAAAAAGGAATTATTGGATTAGACAATTTATGAGGGATAATGTTTTTCCTGTAAATTCATTGCATGACGCTTTATATGAGCCGATTGAAACTGCTCGATATAATATACCTTCTACTGCTCCTCATTTTTGTTATTACATAATGTCAAATTTCAATGGCGATAATATTCAAACTACATTAGAACTTGACAAACAGAAAAAAGCCGAATCAATATTGTTGAATTATGTTGAAAGAAACAAACCGAAAGGAATATCCAACGGTGCTGTAATTATAATTGATAATAATAATTCTAATGTAGTTGCCTATTGCGGTTCCTCGGATTTCTACAATCAATCGGCATCAGGCCAGGTAAATGGAATCAGGGCTGTCAGGTCGCCCGGTTCAACACTCAAAGCGGGTTTGTATGCTTATGCATTTGACCTTGGAATATTAACACCAAAAATGAAATTGCTCGATGTTCCGACAGATTTCAGCGGATATGAACCTGAAAATTATTCGGAAAAATTCCATGGTGAAGTTACGGCAGAATTTGCTTTGATGAATTCATTGAATGTTCCTGCTGTAAGGCTTCTCGAAAAAGTAGGATTAAGCCAATTTTTATTATTACTCGAAAAAGCCGGATTCAGAGATATTATTAAACAAAAAGAAAAACTTGGTTTGTCATTGATTCTTGGCGGATGCGGTGTCAGGATGGAACAACTTGCCGCTATGTATTCTGCTTATGCAAGGGAAGGCAAACTCTATCCTTTGAATTATATTAATAGAGAAGATAAAAGAAATTATGTACAAATTTTCTCACCGGGTGCTGTTTATATTGTTTCTCAAATATTATCAAACATCAAAAGGCCTGATTTCCCAAATGAACTTCTAAACAGAACCCGACTGCCCAAAATTGCATGGAAAACCGGGACATCTTATGGAAAGAAAGATGCATGGGCAGTTGGTTATAATCCCGATTATACAATTGCTGTGTGGATGGGTAATTTCGATGGCAAAGGTTCGCCGCATTTATCCGGTTCGGAAATGGCTGTTCCTCTATTGTTTGATTTATTCAATGCTATTGATTACAATCCAAAAAAGAAATGGTTTAAGATGCCATCAGATGTTGGATATAGAGAAGTTTGTGTGGAAACCGGAAATATTCCATCAAAAAATTGCGGGCAAATAACATCTGATTATTACTTAAAAAATATTTCAACAAATGATATATGTAGTTTGTATAAGGAATTTTATGTCAGCATTGATGAATCAGTACAATACTGTACCGAATGTCTTCCTGACGGAGGATATAAGAAAATCATGTATCCCGTTTATGACCCTGAGATTGTTTTGTGGAATTCATTAAATAATATTGTGTATAAAAAAATACCGCCTCATAATCCGGATTGCCAGGCAAAATTTTCAACCAAAGGGCCGAAAATAATTTCGCCCTCAGATAATTTTGAATATTTTATCGAAGATAAATCAGAACAGCAGATACTACTTCAAGCCGCAGGGGGAGAGGATGTACAAGTATTATACTGGTATATAAATGACAAATTCTTTGTAAAATCCAGACCTGAAGAAAAGCAATTCTTCATAGCAGAAAAAGGAAAAACTAAAATTACATGTCTTGACGATAAGGGAAGAAGCAGTACTGTTTTTATTGATGTAAAGATTTATTAATTTTATTTTGATTCAAAATTTAATGCCAGCCATATAGTAGGCTCATTCTTATTAACTTCCTTAACTTTATGTTTCAGGTGTGAAGGTATAAATAAATAATCTCCCGGTAATAATTTTATTAATTCATCATTCTCGAATTGAAGTGCAGCAGAACCTTTCAATAGAATTACCCATTCATCCTTATTTTGGTCATACCATTTATCACCGGGAATTGAATTAGGATATGATATTATCCTTTCTAATTTCAGATTTTCATTTTTGAGCAAATCTTCAAAGATTTCCTTATTCGATTCTGTTATGTTAGTCGAAGCATCTTTTGATTTTATATCTTCAAATATATTTTTTTTTACCAACATCTTATTCTAAAAAAGTGAATCCGGTGTATTATGAATTTCATCAAATCCGAGGTGCTTATATGCCAATGGAGTTGCCACTCTGCCTTTGGGTGTTCGCTGTATGAATCCCTGTTGAATGAGGAAAGGTTCATAAACTTCTTCTATTGTTCCAGCTTCCTCAGAAATTGCCGCCGATATTGTATTCAATCCCACAGGGCCTCCGCCAAATTTTTCGATGATTGTAATCAAAATTCTCTTATCCATTTCATCCAAACCGTACCCGTCAATATCGAGTGCTTCAATTGCTATCTTTGCAATTTCAGTATTTATTTTACCATCGCCTTTGACTTGTGCAAAATCTCTTGTTCTGCGTAAAAGGCGGTTTGCTATTCTTGGAGTGCCTCGTGAACGGGAAGCGATTTCATAAGCACCTTTTTCATCTATCGGAACATTTAATATTTGGGCAGAACGTTTAACGACATGAATTAAATCTTCAGTCGGATAATAATCGAGCCTGTTGAAGACTCCGAACCTCGACCTGAGTGGTGCAGTTAATAATCCTGCACGTGTAGTGGCTCCAATTAGAGTGAATTTTGGCAATGTCAGCTGAATCGTTTTTGCAGATGGGCCCGAATCAATCATAATATCAATCCTATACTCTTCCATTGCTGAGTATAGATATTCCTCAATAACAGAGGAGAGTCTGTGTATTTCATCAATAAACAAAACATCACCCTCCTGAAGATTAGTCAATATACCCGCAAGGTCACCTGGTTTTTCAAGAACTGGGCCCGAAGTTATTTTTATATTAGCATCCATTTCTTTCGATATAATATAACTGAGAGTTGTCTTGCCGAGCCCGGGGGGCCCTGTCAGAAGAATATGGTCGAGTGGCTCATGTCTTTGCTGTGCCGCTTTGATAAATACTTTAAGATTATCAACAATTTTTCTTTGCCCGGTAAATTCGCTGAAAGTCTTGGGCCTGAGAGTTTTTTCAATCTCGTCGTCAGGCATGAATTCAGGGTTAGTCAGAGATATAGTATATGTATCGGTTTCTTTTTCCATACTGCAATTTAAGTATTAATTCTGTTTTATATTCTGAATATTGTCAATCTTTTTTCTGTTGGCATCATTTGAGAGTTTAACAGGGCATGATGTTTTACCGTCGTGTACGCAATCCCCGGGGCATGGAGTAACATACAGTCGTGGAATTGCAGTGGGATATTTTTTTACAAGTGAATTATGAATATCCTTTTCTAATTGGTAAGCTTCTTCGAGTGTGAAGTCCCAGGGCATGATTACATCAATTTCTATGAAAATGTCTTTGCCGGACTGTCTTGTATGTACTTTTTTAAATTCACAAAAACGGTTGATGTTTTCTGCAATTACAGAAATAATATCAAACTGAATGTTTTCAGGCAAAGTATGGTCGAGCAGTTGATTGATTGCCCCCCTGCCATGAGTAATCTGCACTTTGAGCGAATATGATAATAATAAAACTGCTGTTAATGAATCAATATATTTACCGAAAATTTTATAATGGAAGTAGCTGACTACAGCACCTAAAGCCAGGTTTACTAATACACCCATTTCAATGAGACTGTCTGTTTTCCATATCTCAGCATCATATTCGAGTAGAGGCATTTGGAATTTTTTAGAGGATTTTCTTAAAAATGCCCCAGTTCTTCTCAAAATCATAAAACTTGCCAGAGAATAAATAATTAATATGGTATAGTTCTTAACCGGCACAGGACTGCCAAAGTCTTTCACTGCTTCAATTATTGTATAAATTAATAGCAATGTCAACAGGGTAGAACCGGCAAGTATCGCCATACTTTCGTATTTGCCGTAACCATAATTGAAAACGTAATCAGGGGCTCTAATACTTTGTTTGATTGCAGAAAGAAACAGAAGTGAAGTTAATATTTCGGTTGCGGCGATTAATCCGTTTGCCGTTACCGAAAGCGAGTTTTCCAGGATTCCGAAGAAAATCCCACCGGCTGCCAGCATACTACAGATAATTAATGAAATCCTCGATGGAAAAACTGCCGAAGACTTATCAAAATATTTCTTCATTCTTGTTGATAAATTGTCCCTGTAAACATCCATAATTTATTTTCTATGTTTGGATTTGAGTCAATATTAAATTTAACAAAATTATGAATATCAGATTTTTTATTGAAGGTAAATATCATATAAAATTTAATATTTAGGCTAAGTAATTGAAATATAAGAGCAAACAGCAAATGGAACGTTTTTTGATAAAAATAATTTAAAAAAAAGTGAAATTTTTCTGAGACCTTTTTGGGTTTCATGTGTCATTACAGTAAGGATAATTGTGTAAAATTAAAAAACATATATAACAATTGGGGGTGGAAAGTCTGAAAAACATTGATAGCACTGATTTTTGGGGAATTTGCCGTTTAATTATTTTTTGGAAGGAGGCAGTTGGCAATATTTTACAAACGCTTTTTTAAATTGTTGTACAGTAATTCTTAATAAAAAATTTTATATTATATTTTAAAGTTAGAATATTTTAATTATTTTTGTTAATTGATTAATTTCACTTTATTATATAATGATGTTAAAAAAATAACAGGTTGCTTAGAAATAAATAAGAATAAAAAATAGTGTTTTCTATAATTTAAGTTTAATTATTTTAGGAGGTATGTATGATATTCAAACTACTCAAGCGATTTGCCTTGATTTTACTGATGGCTTTTGCTCTAACGCAAACGTCATCGGCACAATTGCTGACCGACTTTATTTTTAGCTATTCTTATCCGGCATACGCTCCCGTCAGCGGGGGAGATGTGCTTTACCAAACGAACAGTGGCTATTGGTCGGGACAGTATCTTAGAAGTACAAACATCGGTTTCCCGTTTGTTTTCGACGGAGTAACTTATACCCAAATGAATGTTTCGGATGCGGACTGGATCTCTTTCAGGCCTCCGTACAGTTATAATGGCCTATGGCAGACTCCATGGGATATAAACAGCATGAATGACAGAAATCCCGCAATTTACTCTTATGGAGGATACAATTGCTTTGTTACTATGGATTCCTGGAACTTGTGTAATCCTGTTGGTGCAATGATTGTAGTTGTATCCGGCAATTCACCCTATCGTGTTTGTACGGTTCAATGGACTAATGTTATGTTCAGATATGCTTGGTGGTATAACTGGCCCCCAACTGAGTGCTGGAACATTCAAATCAAGCTATATGAAACAACAAATAAAGTTGAAATTCATTATGGCCCAAAGCAGTGGGGTAGTTACTTTTTTACTTCCTGCGTAGGTTTAGCAGGTCAAATTGGCTCAAACAGATATCAAAATGTTGACCCTAATTCGGGTGCAGGTACATTTTCTACACAGACAAACAATCCCGGAAGGTTCTTTAATACCTTGGCTGAATTCAATATGTTAACTGCCAACCTGAAATTCCAGTTTGCAAGGCCCGAAATTTCAAACGTTTATCCTGCAAATAATACAGGCTATCCGCGTAATGTCGTAATTCCTGCTCTGAATAATTTCGGTGTGAAGATTTCAAGGCCATCCGGAATGACTCATTATGTTCAATATGAAGTTACAGGGCCTAAGGAATCGAATCCTTCCCAAATTGTTTACACTGCTTGGGATGCAGGCAGTCAGCCAAATATATATTTACCCAGCACAGTTCATACAGACCCGGGTGGAAATCCTGATTACTTCTTTGTGAATGCTACAGGACCTATGGCTCAGAGTCCAGGTGTGAACGGCGACTTCTTTACTGGAGTTACCGCAGGTACTTTCAAAGCCACGGGCAGGATGTATGAGCCTCCTCCGAGCAATTTGCTGCTTTCAACAAAACAATCTGAATTCAGTATTATTTATGATAATGATTTAGCTGTTATGAATATTATTACTCCTTTGAAGAAGGAAGAACAGCTATATCCTATTCAGGAAATACCATTGTCAATCAGGATTCAGAACAGGGGTATAAATGATATTATCGAAATGGCTGTTTCTGTTCAGATTTTCGACCACAACATGGTTAAAATATTCGAAATTATCGACAAACCTTATTCATTTACTACACCACTTCATTCGCTTGAATATAAAGTATTGGGAGATGTTGGCATATTCCCGGGAAGTGAAGCAGGTGATTACTACATAAGGGTAACGGTTAATTTAGTGGGCCCAACAGACCAGTTGCTTTCAAATAACGTTCTGCCGAGAACCGGTGATGAATGGAAGTTCAACCTTGCTCACGAAGTCGAACTCGAAGCCACTACGATTATTATGCCTTCGAACTATGACTTCTACTCACCTCCAAACACCAGGCAATTGTATGTCAACAAACCATACAGGCCCGAAGGTTTGGTAACAAACTATGGAGTCAGCGATGTTATAGCCGGTGCAACAATGGATATTTTTGACAGTCAAAATAATAGTGTTTATCATGACTCTGTCGAAATTTCGAATGCTCCGTCAGGTAAGTATAACACAACGATTGTACCTTTTGATGTTGACTGGATTCCCTTGGTGGCAGGTACATACAGGGTTGAATTTACTGTTTATCATAGGAACGACCCCGTCACCACAAATAACAAGAAAACCGATTATGTAACGGTTATTGATGGTATGTGCGGTACATATACGATTGGAGCAGGCGGCAACTTCTCGACATTTGATGCGGCTGTGAATGCATTATTCGACAGAGGTGTCAGCTGCCCTGTTACATTCTATCTCACAGACACTTACTATACCGTAGGTGATAACTCAGCGCCAATTCCGGCTATTGATTTGAGTTCTAAAATTACCGGTTCCAGCGAGATTAATACTATTACATTCAAGCCATCGCCCATGAAATCTAATGAGCGA
Organism: Bacteroidota bacterium; assembly: GCA_021824625.1. Classification (GTDB taxonomy): domain Bacteria; phylum Bacteroidota; class Ignavibacteria; order Kapaibacteriales; family UBA2268; genus XYC2-FULL-35-21. The sequence goes on from JAKAKE010000181.1 coordinate 45,764, forward strand.
GGCGGTATTAATTCGGGTGTTACCGTTGAATTAAGGTCAGCAATGGGTGTGGGAGTTTTAATCGGACAAAATCATGTGCCGACAAGCACGAATGCTGCCGTGAATATGGTTCCTGCGAACTATAAGAAAATGTACAGTAATTCAAACGGCTATATCAGTTTTGATGGCGGTTCAAATAAGAGCATCAGGTTTGTTGTTAACATGATGTTCCCGTTCCAATCGGCATTCTACCTCAGGCAGGGAACTAACCATACATCAATTAAAAACTGTATATTCGAAAATGCTTCGCCCGTCAATTCCGGAAGATGCGAATTGCCAAGAACCTTGACTAACTATAAGTACGAAGAAGATTTCAACAATCTTGACAACAGGGCTTATTCAGCGGCAATTGTTATGAGAAGCAGGCCCTATTATGACTTTAACGGTGCAAATACATTTAACTTAGATACATTGCCATGCGTTAACAATAAAATCATGAATAATGAAATAAGCGGTTATGGCATTGGCGTTGTTTCTCTCGGTGCTGGCATTCTTTGGGAATCCGGACCGGCAAAGCACAGGAAATACTACAATGAAAACAATGAGATTTCAAACAATCTTATTTACAATGTTTCACGTGCAGGCATATTTGTTGGTTTTGAAATTAATTCAAAGATAACACATAACAGAATATACAATGTTCTTGGAACATGCAGCGATAATGCCGCAGGTATTATTGCCGGAGGTGATGACCCGCAGTCATTATTATCCAATGCTTATGGATATAACAACATTAACTTGATAATCGGAGAAAACGAAATCAGCAATGTTGTTGGCACCACCAATGCCTCGTATAATTATCCACAGGTATATGGTATCAAGGTTCAGCAGAGCAGGGGTTCATATCCTCATCCTACGCTGAATAATGTTTACTTCCCGGACGTTGATGAGCATATGCTTATCAGAAACAACGTGGTTTGGGATTTAAAAGCAAGCAATGACAAAACAAGCAGGTATGGTATCAGGCTGTTCACAGAACGTATGCCTTTAGCCAATTTGCCGGTTTGGGATAACGGCTATTTCACCTTTACAGGCAGAGCTCAAGCCGAAACAACTGACCCGGTGTATTTCTCCCGCGGAGATATGATTTACAATAATACTGTCATTATAGGCGACGATGCAGTAAGTTCACGCGGTGCAGTAATGGGTATTGCTTCTCAGCATGTCAAAAATGCTAAGATTTACAACAATGCTGTTGCAGTTCTCGATAATCTGCTCGATGCATCTTGCCCGGCTTCTGCCGCATTGTTCTATGAAGGTATTAAACCGGATTTACTTGATAATGTTTATTTATCTGACAAGAATGCTATCTGGGTACCTGCTTCTTCAGGTTCAAATGCATTCGGTTTCATCGAAACCAAAAATAGCGGTGTTGTAATTGACAATACTCCTGATGATTTAAGGCTCGATGCATACAAAACACTTAGGCAATGGTACTTCTGGGTAGGCCAGGATGTCAGTTCCGTATTTGAGAATTGGTTACCTGACTATAACTATCCTGTTTTGTTACCGAATGGTAATTTACGGATTAAATCCCCGGTTCCCGTTGGTTCGGTTTTGAACAATCGCGGTAACAGATTACCTGTTGAAGTTCCGATTGACATAGACCAGGTAGGAAGAACATCAGGCCAGTTATATGATATTGGAGCAGATGAGTTTGACGGTACACTATGGTTAAGCGACATCGAACTTCTTATGATTTCTGCACCCGGTGCATACAAGACAAACATTCCGCCTCTTGCAGGCTTTGGAGATGCAGAACATATTATGGGCGAGTCTCCAATTGATGTAAAAGTCAAGCTTCGCAATAATGGCAATAACCATCAATCAGGTGTTGATGTTAATTTAAAAATATATATTGAATCAAGTTCAGGCTTGTGGTTTGAAACACCAACCTATCTTGTAATTGATACTACAATTAAGGTTAACATGCTTTCCGGAGTTACCCAGGAATTTTCATTTGGGTTAGCTAACGGCAGCGGTACGGAATTTAAACCTCAAACATATTCCGAGCTTCCGACTTATCTGTATTATAACAGATTTGCCTCTATGCTTGGAAATATTACACCAAGATATAAGATTAAGATTCATGTTGGTGCTGACCAAAAGAATAACAATAACGACAAAGAAGTCGTTACAAGATTCTATTTGAAACAGTCCCATACATTGAATATGATTGTATCGGGCGAGAACAGCTACCATGATTTGTGGCTCGAAGATAATTTAGGCATCACAAGAATAGCTTCTGATGTTAACCCGTCTGCAACATTCACTGCCGAAGAGGTTGCCGGTTCGATGAACTATCAGTATCTGACCGGGGAATCCTCGGGAGTGACCGGGCAAACAGGACTTACCGGCATTGGCTGGTTTACAAATGTTTACCGTGATGACCCAACGACAAATACCTGGAAGATTGATGTTCTTGACCGCAGCGGTTGGGAACCCAAGACAGTTAATTACACGATGTACAGGCATTTGTTCTGGTCAGACGGCCTCGATAAACCTGTGGCAAGATATGAGAGAAAGAGTCTTGTTGACTTCTTGACAAAGCCCGTTTCTCATGATGCTAAGCAGAACTTGTTTATCGCAAGCCAGGAAATGGTACGTGAGTTAACGGGATATGGATTAGTTCCTCCTGCTAATGACCCAGCCAATCCAATAGATCCTGAATTTGTGTACACTTATTTAAGAGCACAAACTAATCTTGCACCTTGGAATGCTCCTGAATATATCTTATTTGACTATGTGAATACCATCCCTCCCATTTATGGAGTAAGAGGCATTAATGTTGGCAGAGACCTGGTTGAATTCATAACCAGTACTCATGGTATCTCCTTGTCATACTCTCAGGACCAAGACCCGATGCCCGGTGTGCTTTCATTATTCCCAAGCGGAGAAGGTTTAGCAAGAACTGCTTATCAATATTCATATAATGACCCTGCGCCGCCTCCGATGGCAATATATAACCGCGCGCCGTTCGGGGTTGGAACAACTACACTTGACAGAAATGTCATTGTATTGTGTGCTGACTGGAGACATTTTGGAAATACCGAAAGAGTTCTCCGTTCAATGCTTGACTTTGCAGAGAAGAACGGCGGAGCTATTATTCCGGTTGAACTTCTGAGCTTCGACGCTCAGGCGAGAGCTAAGAATGTTGACGTTACATGGACAACTGCCAGTGAATATAGAACAGACAGGTTCGAAATTGAAAGAGCTAACCTGACAGAAACCGGCAAGAGCCTGTTTAGCAGGATTGCCGACATTAAGGCTGCCGGTAACAGCTCTGAAGTTAAGAACTATGGATTTGTTGATTCAGATGTAGAATTTGGAAGTTCATACGTTTATCGTTTGAGAATGGTTGACCTTGACGGTAAGTCAGAGTTCAGTGGAGAAAAAATTGTTGAAATAGCAGAGGATGGTATATGGCTCGGAGAAGCAATGCCAAATCCAGCTATCAATGAGGTTGTCTTCCAATATACAGGCAAACCGTCGAATCTTGAACTCGTTCTCTTTGATGTAAACGGTAAGAGTGTTGCACCAAAATTTGAATTGAGAACAAATGAGATTAAACTTGACCTTAATTTACTCACCAGCGGCAACTATACTTTAGTTGCTAAATCTGGTGATATGGTTATTAAGAGGCAGTTTACAGTAGTGAAATAAAGCTTTTAGGCTTTAAACATATTACAGCCCGTCAGGTAAAAATCTGACGGGCTGTTTTTTTTTGGTTTTTTTGTTGGTAAATTTTCAGGATTAATAAATTCAATACAATTCTAAACAACCGCCAAATTGAAGTTTGCTGCTATTTCGGAAAAAAAATTGTTTTAGTCAATTGTTATTACTCTTTCGTTCTCATTATTTTTTTTAAATTTGATATTGACTGAATATGAATCGGGAGGAAGGATGCCAAAAGCTTTGTCTGCCCATTCGACGAGTTTAATTGAATCACTTGAAAATATTATTTCATCGAAACCAATCTCTATAAGTTCATTTGATTTTTTTATCCTGTACAGGTCAATATGCAGTATTGGGATTTCATTATTTTCCAACACACCTGCATATTGATTCATTATTGTGAACGTAGGGCTGTTAACAAGTTCATCAACTTTAAAATAACTGCAGATTCCTTTTATAAATTCGGTTTTACCGGCACCTAAGTCACCGAATAAAGCGACAACATTTCCGGGTTTTAATTCTGCCGCAAATCGAATACCCAAATCAAAAGTTTCCTGCTGACTCTTTGTCGTAAATTTTCCAAGTTTCATAACCCAAATTAAAAACTTTTGGTATGATTTCTATAAAAAATTATTTTTTTCTTAGGGTTATTACTGGAATAATCATTTCCTCCATAGATATGCCTCCATGCTGGAAACTGTCTTTATACCTTTGCAGATAGTGGTGATAATCAGTCGGATAGACAAAATAGTAATCTTCTTTTGCTATTATATTATTGACGGTTATGCCTGAATTAGGTAGTTTATAATTAATTGGATTTCTAATTTGCATTGCATGTCGTTGTTCGGCTTTTACATTTTTTCCAAATTTATACCTAAGGCAGGTTGAAGTATCTTTATCGCCAAGTACTTTTACACCCCGCATACACCTGATCGAACCATGGTCGGTTGTAATTACAATATTTACATCCAAACCGGCTAATAATTTTAACATACCAAAAAAGCTGGAATGTTGGAACCATGATTTGGTTAATGACCTATAAGCTGCCTCATCAGGTGCTATTTCCTTTAGTATGGCAAAGTCTGACCTTGAATGGGCAATCATATCAACAGAGTTAATTACAATAGCAGTAAGATGGCTTTTGGCATAATTGAGAATGTTGCCCTCTATTTTCTTTCCAAAATCGGTATCATGGATTTTGATATAATTAATTTGGTTATCCAATTTTATTTTTTTTCTTTTCAATTGCTCTTCGAGTAACTCTTTTTCATACGCATTTGCCTTATGGTCTTCCGAATTAGTTTCACCAACCCACCACTGAGGATAGTGCTTTTGAATGTCAGAGGGCATCAAACCTGCGAAAATGGCATTTCTTGCATACGGGGTTGCTGTTGGAATAATTGAATTAAAATAATCCTTTTGAAAAGTGTAATATGGCTTTAATAGCTCTTCCATTACTAACCACTGGTCAAGTCTCATGCAATCAATAATAAAAAATACAGTGGGTTTTGAATTCTTTAATTGTGGAAATAAATATTTCTCGACAATATCGGGTGATAAATCAGGGATGTTATCACTATATGTTTTGTTAACCCAGTCATAATAATTATCTTCTACGAATTTTGAAAAAGCAGAATTAGCTTCACGCCACTGGTCCTTCAGAGTCTGCTCAAAACCAAGTTCCGGGCTGTTATCCAGTTCCATTGACCATGAAACGAGTTTTATATATATATCCAGCCAATCGTTCCAATTGAGGTTATCGAAAAACCTTGTATTTAATTGATGAAATCCAATCAAATAATCATGGGAAAGTTTCTCGGACCGGATTTTATGCGATTCAAGATGCTTTTTAATTGCGGCGAGGATTTGTGCAGGATTAACAGGTTTCGTAAGATAATCGTCAATCTTTTTCCCTATGGCTTCTTCCATTACGCTTTCAGCTTCATTTTTAGTTACCATAACGATTGGGGTGTAGGGATTTGTTTCTTTGAGTATTGGCAAAGTATCAAGCCCGCTCATTCCAATCATTGACTCGTCAAGGAAGATTAGGTCGTATCGTTTTTGTTTAACAAGTTCGACCGCATCTTCGCCGTTAGTTACCTGGTCAACAGAATACCCGCGCTGTTCGATTAGAATAATGTGTGGTTTCAATAAATCTATCTCATCGTCTATCCAAAGAATTTTTCCTTTAGAATTTTCCATAAAATATCCCTATACGTTTATTTTAAAATGACAAATTATATAAAAAAGTATAGATGAAGGTATAATCAGACCACGCATTATTAATAAAAATTTTAAGTGTAGAAGGAGTTTGAAACAAAATATTGTTTTTAATGCCTTTCCAATACAATTTTTCTTTTAAAATTTAGTTTAATACCTTACTTTTACTGATTATAATTAACAATATTAATAAATTTGATATGAACCTTCAAAAACTCACTTTGAAATCTCAGGAGGCTGTTCAGGCCGCCGGAGAGATTGCCGTTAGTTACAACAACCAGGCAATTGAGGAGTCTCACTTATTTGCTGCGATGATTCAGGATGAGGGAGGTATTATTCCTGAAATATTAATGAAGCTTGGTACTAACATGGCTTATTTAAAGGTAAAGGTATTTGAGGAACTTGAAAAACTTCCTAAAGTGAGTGGAAATACTAATCAATTTTTATCTCCATCATTAATGAAAATCCTTGATGAAGCCGAGAAGGAATCAAAAACCCTTAAAGATGAGTATATAAGTACAGAACACATTCTTATTGCATTGTCAACGGTTAAATCACGTATTTCGCAATTGTTGAAAGACAATGGCGTTAACAAAGAAAATATATACAAAATACTGCATGAAATAAGAGGTAGTCAAAGAGTAACAGACCAAAACCCGGAAGACAAATACCAGGCATTGAAACGTTATGGAAGACTTTTGAATGAAGAGGCAGAGCAAGGTAAGCTTGACCCTGTAATTGGAAGGGAAGATGAAATCAGGCGTGTTCTGCAGGTGCTTTCAAGAAGGACAAAGAACAATCCTATTTTGATAGGTGAACCTGGTGTCGGTAAGACTGCAATAGTCGATGGAATTGCCCACAGGATTGTTACAGGGGATGTCCCTGATACATTAAAAACAAAGCAGGTTGTTACGCTCGACCTTGGGGCATTAGTTGCAGGAACAAGCTTCAGAGGGCAGTTTGAGGAACGTTTAAAGGCTGTAATCAAAGAAGTAACCGATTCAGCAGGGCAGATAATCTTATTCATTGATGAAATTCATACACTGATTGGTGCCGGAGCCGCCACGGGAAGCATGGATGCGGCAAATATATTGAAGCCGGCTCTTTCACGGGGGGATTTACGCTGTATCGGTGCCACTACCATTGATGAATATCAGAAGTATATTGAAAAAGATGCCGCACTCGAAAGGCGTTTTCAAAAGGTTATGGTGGAAGAACCTACAATTGATGACACTATTTCAATTCTAAGAGGACTGAAAGAAAGATATGAAGTTCATCACGGTGTCAGGATTACAGACCCTGCTATTGTGGCTGCATCAGAACTGTCAACACGATACATTACAGATAGGTTTTTACCGGATAAGGCTATTGACCTGATTGACGAAGCCGCAAGTAAGCTAAGGATGGAGATTGATTCCATGCCCGCCGAATTGGATTCGATTGAGAGGAAAATCCGTCAGCTTGAAATTGAAAAACAGGCTCTTCTGAGGGAAATCGGTAATAAATGAATAATGAAAACTAAAATATGAGTGTTGAAATTATTATATTTGTTTGTTGTTAAAATTTATTATTCAAGGGTTTTATATGATAACACTCACTAAAATTGATAATAGTCTTGTTACAGTTAATGCAGATGAAATAGAAATTGTTGAAACATTCCATGACACCACTGTCAGCCTCAAAAGTGGGAAGAAACTTATTGTACAGGAATCTGCCGATGATATAATTGCAAAGGTCATATTTTACCGTCAGCTGTGTTTTTCAAATTATTTTAATGAACCCGATATAAAATCTACGGACAGTCTTTGAAAAATGCCGTTTCATCCTGAAAAATTGTTGTCGTCAAAACGAACAAAATTGTTCAGGATAATTTTAATTATCATACAAATTATTTCTTTTTATTATTTGGATGCGCAAGACTCCACGATTAAAAGTGAATTACCGCCTATTAAAAATTTAATAACGGTTTCAACAGTAAAACTAACAAATACACTTCTTTTTAATGGGGATGCATTACTTGATTTCGATATATTCGGCGGAAATTTAAAAATTGTTCAACGATATAAAGGTACTACTATAAAATATTACAGAGACACTACAAAAATAGATTCTACAATAAAAGATACTGTAAAATATGACACAACCTACCCAAGAATAAATTACTTGAATATAACTGATATTGAAATTTTTAAAATGAATTATTCACATCCAATTGATGATTTTCTTAGTATAGTAGCAGAAAACAATTGGATTTATGGTTCATATAATAATCTGAGCAGGTTGAATGGTACAGCCGGTTTACGATTTAATACATCTGCAAAATCCTTTTTGGAATTCAAAGGGGGTTTGGAGAAGAACAACCAAATAGGAGTTAATTATTTAGGTCCGATTATTAATCTTGAAGGCAGGTTATTTGATTTATTGTTAGAAGATTATCACATCAATTCATCATTTAATTCTGAATATATAAAACTAAAGAATAATAGAAAAAATGCAGACATTGATTTTGGTTTATTCATTGATAAAAAATTTGACGAGTATGACAGGATTCATTTTAATGTAAATTATTTAATGATGTTCAGAGACCAATTATCCTTTCTTAGATTGGAATCAATTACATCTACCCCTATTGAATCATGGTTTGACAGTAAGATTGCATCAAATCTTAATTTTAATTTTGGGTTGTTTGAGAATTTTTTTGGTAATATAGATTTTTCAGTCCAAAACAATTGGAAAAACAGGTACTTTCAGGATTATATCCCAAATTATAACATTACAGGTATTAATAAAAAACGAGAAACTTTTGGAATATCTTTTTTGGGTGAAATTAAATACCAGACATCAAAATTTAAACAAATCATTGGGTTATTATTCAGTTCCGGAAATGATGAGAATAAGATTAGTAAAAATTACAATATCAACGATGTTGGATTTAATTATCTTAAAGAAATCGAAAAATTGTTTGATTACAGCGAAAATACAACTCGATTATATTTATTAACTGAATGGGAACCAACGTTTAAGGATAAAATAAATATTGAAACTTCTGTATCTCTTAATCAGAGGGATACACCAAGTGAACAGGATAATACCGATGGGGATTTGTTTTCTTCTTTGATTAACTTTAATTATTTACATAAGTTTAATAATTCATTGTTCCTTAACCTATTTGCTGACATGGATTTTTATCATCAGGTATATATTAAATCTAAAATGAGTAATGATAATAAATGGAGAAAATATATAAGTCTTAAATCCAAAATATCCTGGTTTACTTCTTATTTCACAATGAATCCGGAACTGGAAATTTTTGCCAATTATGAGGATTATGATTTTGTTGATAGTTTATCAATATCGAATAACAGAAGTTCAAGGCAATTAAGTTACAGGGATTCTATAACAATTTTTCTTGGAAAAGTATTAAGTTTGCAATCATACATTAATATCAGGTATAATGAAAAAGGAATAATATTTTGGGAAAATTTTTCTGTTTTACCTACAAGTATTGATTTTGAGAAATTCTTTAAAATCATGCTGTCAGGTAAATTTAGCGACAATTACTTTGCCGCTGTTGGGCTTAGATATTATAGTTTTGCATTACTTTCGATTGCACCTGAGATTGATATAAAATTATTTTTATTAGGTCAATCTTATATTTCTTTACAAGGTTGGTATGATTTTCAAAATATTAGTAAACCGGACTTTAGACAAATTGCGAATTTCTTTTTGACGACAAAAATTGTATTATGAATGATAAATCGAATAGCAGCGATATTTCTTTTACACAAGAATTGACAAGCGAAAGAAAATCCCTTAAGCTCGTAGAACCTATGCTGAAGGAGATAAAACAAAAATTTTGTATAAGTAATGAACTGTATTGTAATCTTGTAATCACCGTTACAGAAGCCATCAATAATGCAATTATACATGGCAATAAATTTGACATCAACAAGCATGTATATGTTAAAGTTGATTGTAACAATAAGGCTTTGACAGTGTCAGTTAAAGACCAGGGTAATGGTTTTGATTTGGATAATTTGGAAAATCCCTTGTCGCCTGAAAATTTACTTAAGGAAAGCGGAAGAGGTATATTTATCATTAAAAAAATTGCCGATGATGTTAAATTTAATTTTTCTGATGGCACAGAAATAATACTTAATTTCAATTTGAATAATTAATCAGTATTTTTTTTATTTTATTGTTTGTTACTTTTATCGCTAATGATTTAACTTTATCTTTGCGGTATTGGGACTGAAATTTACAGTAACCACTTTTTAAAAATAAATGTTAAATTCATAATTCATAATTCGTAATTAATTTTATGTCGCCTAATCGTTTTATCGAACAGGAAAAAATCAGAAAAAGTTTTTTTCTTCCGCTTGGAATACCTGAATCAAAGCGTATCTTTTTCGTTAATGGAATTTTTGGTGTTGGTAAAAGCCGGTTTGTCAGAAATTTCATTAATGAAGTTCTTGAAAAGAAAGTCATTGATGCACTTTGTTTTTTTGACGGCGATTATCGTATAACTAATTTATATGAGCTTGTCAATACACTTGCCATTAATTTCAAATCTTCCGATGAAATAAACCAACCTTATTTGTTTTCCGAATGTGATTATAATAAAACCAGATATATTGAACTACTAACATTACTAAAGGAGAAAGATGAGTCATTGTCTGAAGTTATTAAATCAAAAGCATCTTTGTTATCGGAAACAGATTATCTAATCAATGATTTAAAATCTTCTAATCTTATAATTGATGAACAACTACTCGAGAAATATCTCGACAAAAAAGGCGACAGGCGCCTTCTGACAGATGTTACCAGAGTATCTGCCGAAGCATTCATAGTTGACCTGATGAATAAATATTTTCCTTATGAAAATGTCGGGGATGACTTCGAAAGATTCTATTCTGATGCCGAGCCAAAAAAAATATTAATTGCTTATGATAATATTGAAAATCTTGACTACACGCTGAACAAGTGGCTCACAGGCACTATGCTCGACTATTGCTGCGACAAGAAATTTTCCGATTTCGTTTCTTATAATATTTCATATATCAGGGAAGACACTAAAATATCCAAATACCTCGATTTCAGATTTATTATTTCATCCAGAGAAGAATATTTCAACAAAAAAGAATTTGGCTATAATTGGGGCAAGTATGAATTATACATTGGTTCGCTTGAGCTGGAGCCGTTATTCGAACATGATTTGCAGGACTTCTTTGATGACTTGAAAGTTGCAATTACTCAGCCTTACAGTGAAATAATTAAATTGACAAAAAGTTTACCCTTACTTTTAATGACATACCTCGAATATATTGACAGCTCAGGTGAGGTACAAATCCAACTACCGGTTATTGAATCTGCAGTGTCATCTATTATGAAGGGACTAACTCAGCAGCAAAGGGATTGGCTCATCTGTGCATCTTTTCTCGATGATTTTGATGAAAAGGGATTGAGATGTTTCAATGAAATCGGCTCTGATTATAAACTTGCTTATTCTTTTTTGATAAATAAAAATTCAATAACTGATAGCCATGATAATACAAGCAAAATAAATATTAAACCCCTGATAAAAGGATTTATCCTGGATTACACGAAAACTGTTCAACCTGATTATTATGAATACTATAAAGATAGAGGTGGTGTTTACGAAAAGACAAAAGATGTTCTTGATAAAGTTAGTACCGATGATTTGAATGTTATTAGAAGTTTCGCATATTTTAAATCTTTTGATACTGAGTCTGCTCTCGAAGATACTTTTCAATCGGATATACATCTCGCTAAAGAATTTTTATTAAATAATCCTGACTATTTTATCAGGAACAAAACCACATTCACACTAAAGTCGAATTTTACTCAAAAGCTCGACGAGTACAACGTAGTGGTGGATGGAAATAAATATGAATTGAAGAAACAATTGATTAGAGATTCATGGATACGACTTTCTGAAAATTTAAGTAAAAAACAATCGGAATTTAGCGCTGAGCTTGAGAATATGAAAACCGAATCTGCCGAATTGGAGAAAGTAGTAAAAACCCTGCGCCAGGAATACGATAAAGACCAGGCAGATTTCTTTGAAACAGAAAACTCGCTGATTGAATTGAGACGTGAAACTTTAATTTTTGCAAAAAAAAATAATATTTCTGCAGGGATTATTTGTCTGATAATTACAGTAGTATTAGGATTAGCAACTAATTTCTTCCCCGAAATATTTAAAGACCTCGACAGCGGGAACAAAGAATTGTATAACATTCTATATATATCTTCATATAGCTTTTCTATATTATTTGGTATTCTGACAATCGTATATTTTATAAAAGAAATAAATATTTTGACAAGAAAAGAAGAATACCAAGAATTGAAAGAAGAAATATCATTAGCAGAGGAAGAGAACAATCAGCGTCAGACAAGGATGAGAGCCAATAAAGAAATTAGGTCGGATTCCGAAACAAAACTTTCTGAAATGATTGTAAGAAAAAAACTCCTCGAAAGTGAAATTGAAACCATAATAATGAAACTCGAAGAACCGTTTATATAATTATGGATACAACCTCGTTATTATCCATTTACCATTTTCATTTTTATTATATTGAATCCTGTCATGCAGACGGCTTTCCCTTCCCTGCCAGAATTCAAACACGTCAGGAATGAGCCTGTAACCGCCCCAGTTGGGCGGCAGTGGTACATTCACAGGGTACTTTGCCATGTATTTTGCAACCTTTCTAATTAATTTGAACCTGCTCGATAGCGGTGAACTCTGTTCAGATGCATAAGTACCCAACTTGCTTGTGTAAGGCCTGGTCTGAAAGTATTTGTCGGAATCTTCTTTCGATATTTTTTCTAACCTGCCTTCGATTCTAACCTGTCTTTCCAATTTATCCCAAAAGAAAAGAATTGCAGCATAAGGGTTCTTTTCGATTTCCTTTCCTTTTCTGCTGTCATAATTTGTATAGAATATAAAACCATTTTCATCAAATTGTTTCAGTAATAAAACTCGGGAAGAAGGTTTGCCGTCCTTTGTAGAAGTAGATAGGACAAAGGCAGTTGGCTCGAGCATATCTGCTGAAAGCATATCTTCGAACCACGATTTGAATTGTTCAAAAGGATTTTCATTAGCAGTTTTTTCGCTGAAACTGCCTTTCGTGTAGTCCCTTCGTAAATCTGCAAGGCTGTTAAATATATCCATACTTGTTTAAAATAATAACTCATTTTAACCCCAGACTTAAGTCTGGGGTTATTATAAGTGAAATTATCTTACTAAGGTCATCTTACTTGTTTCAATTCCTTCCGAACTAAACATTTTATAATAATATGTTCCCGTAGATACTGTGTTCCCGTCAAATTCAACCATGTAATTACCCGAATCTAATCTGGAATTAACAAGTGTGCTGATTTCAGTACCAAGTGAATTATACACTTTCAGGACAACCATTCCTGAGTTTTGTACATTGAAAACAATATTTGTTTTTCCTGTGAATGGATTCGGATAGTTAGTTAACTTGGTTGAATAAGAACCCGGAAGAATTTCTATGACCGAAGTAATACTGTCAAGAGTCCTGAATCTTCTCTTACCTGACCATACACTTTCACCAATCACGTTTACAGCTTTGACTCGCCAGAAATAATTCCTGTCATGATATAATTTTCCTGCCGGGACAGTATAAGATGTGTCGGTTATCCCGCTTACGTCAATAATGGTTGGTGTAAAATTATTTTCGATAGCCACTTGTACCTTATAAGAATCTGCATATAAAGATTTATTCCAGATTAATATCGGGGTTAATGATAAACTATCCTGGGCTATTTCAGGGAATAACTGGTTAGGTGAATCAGGTTCTACACCTCCTGTTGTAAAACTCCATACAGGTGACCAGCCGCTTTCTCCGCCTTCGTTACTTGCAGAAACCTTCCAGTAATATTTTGTGTTTGGTTCAAGTCCTGCAAGACTGTAGTGATAGTCTGTTACTGCATTATCATCAACGGAAGGTGATGTAAAATTTGAGTTTTTTGATACAATAACTCTGTATGTATAAGCCCTTTGTGCGGGATTCCACTGCAATTGAGGGCTTGTGCTTACATCAGTTGCCGCATCAGGAGGCATAAATAGTACCGGATTATCAGGTGCAGCCATTCCTTTGTTATTCAAATTAAACCAATATGTATAATTTTTTAATGTTCCATTTACATTAACATTTTTTATAGTTACAGTATAGGTTTTACGGTCTTGTAATCCAGATGCCTTCCAGGAGAGACAGTTCATAACTCCTCCCCAACCCTGATCATCATCAAGTGTCTTTGTATTTATCTGAACAATTTGCTGATTATCATCTTTCATCTCTATTGTTGCATTTGCATAATTGACATTAACATTATTTCCCCAATTAACTTTATCATAGAATACAGAAAAAGATAGAAACCAGCTTCTATCAAATAATTCGATAGGATAATCCTGATAAGGAACAGCAACAAAATCATTTGTCCAGTCAGACATGTCTTGTTCTAGGTATCCTCCCCATTTAAAACTCATTGCCGTATAGTAGGTATATTGTGATGGAACTTTAGGTTGTCCATCACATCTTCCAAACGAAAATGCTTTCAAAAATGGATTAATTATAGCTCTTCTATGGCCCAATGAAACGACATTATTATCAATCATCCAGTCATAAATACTTTCAAGTGTTTGAGGAATATAATTCAAAGTTGAGTACATATTTCCATGTAGATTACTGGATGCAGCTCCAGCAGCACCAACGGGTGTATAGCATTGCCAAGATGAATTAGGCTGATGGTCGAGTTTTGCATTTGCAACCATCATTAAAGAAGCCGCCTGTGATTCTGCATCCCCGTTATAATCATAAGTAACTTGTTTTAGGCCATGAATGCTTCTGATTTGATTTACGTAGTCCAATACTGCCTTCTTTTCTGAAGCTTTTAACACTCCTGGAAAACATGAAGCTGTATTAGGAGGACTGTCGTAATATATATTCCAATCCTGTGAATACATCATGTTTGCATGAAAATTTGCAGTTACAATGATAGTAATAATAAAAATTGTTTTAACAAAAAAGTAGAAATTTTTCTTCATTTTAACACCAAAATATATTCAATAAAATTTATTTCTATATTCTTAAATGATAGAGTAAAACACTCATCATTTATTGTTTGCAATTTAAAAAAAAGTTTGGGATTATAAGGAAAAATTTAGAATGATAAAGGATAAATAAAAAATGAAAAGCCACTATTTTCAAATAGTGGAGTTAATAGTAGCTTCGTTTGTTGGGATTTATCCCTTTTGCATGATAGGGGACAAAAGTCGAATTTATTAGGAAAAATAGTCCCTATTTAACAAAATAGGGGCTATTCATTCTTAAAAACTATTTTAATGTCCTGTTAAATCCTTGTAAGCTTTAACATCCAGAAGGCCATCAAGCTCAGAAGGATTTGCTAACTCAATCTCAATGATCCATCCTTCACCGTAAGGATCGCTGTTAACCACTTCAGGGTGGTCGTTAAGGCTTCTGTTAACATCAATAATTTTGCCGCTAACCGGGGCAAGCATATCGGCAACAGTTTTCACAGCTTCGATAGTGCCGAATGATTCACCGGCTTTGACATAAGCAATATCTTCGGCTATGTCAATGTAAACGACATCGCCGAGTTCGCCTTGTGCATGGTCTGTTATTCCGACCGTGCCTTTTTTACCTTCAACTTTGAGCCATTCATGGTCTTTAGTGTACTTTAGATTTTCGGGAAAATTCATAAAAAACTCCAATATTATTCTACAATGTTTTCCAATCTATTCTTTCAAGATATTTTGTATCAATGTTTCCTGCAATGAAATCAGGATTCTGCATCATTTTCAGATGAAAAGGTATTGTTGTCTTGATACCTTCAATTACAAATTCCTCAAGGGCAAGCTGCATTTTTGCTATGGCTCCGTCCCTCGTTGGTGCGAATGTAATAAGTTTTGCGACAAGTGAATCATAATAGGGAGGTATTGTATAACCGGTGTAAATATGAGAATCCACCCGTACACCGTGTCCTCCCGGGAAGTGCAGGCTCTCGATTGTTCCGGGATTAGGCCTGAAATCATTATACGGGTCTTCGGCATTAATCCTGCACTCGATGGCGTGCATCTTTGGTTCATGAGCTTCAATTGTTAATTTTTCACCTGAGGCTATTTTTATTTGTTCTTTAATTAAATCAATATCTAAAGATTCTTCTGTTACAGGATGCTCGACTTGTATTCTCGTGTTCATTTCCATAAAATAGAAATTCCTGTCATTATCAACGAGGAACTCTATTGTACCAGGGCCATAATAATCAACAGCCAAAGCACCCCTGACAGCGGCTGTGCCCATGGCTCTTCTCAGTTCGGTTGTCATAATTGGTGATGGTGCTTCTTCTATTAGTTTCTGGTGCCTTCTCTGAATCGAACACTCTCTTTCGTTCAAATGAATAATATTTCCATGCTTATCTCCGAGAATCTGTATTTCTATATGTCTGGAGCCTGTAACAAGTTTTTCGATATATAAATCGGGATTATTGAAAGCAGACTCAGCTTCGTATCTTGTCATGCTGAACGCTTTTTCCAACTCTGTATCGTCGTTGACAAGCCTCATTCCTTTACCGCCACCTCCGGCTACTGCCTTAAGCAATATCGGATAACTGATTTCTTTTGCTATTTTTTTTGCTTCCTTTTCAGAATTTACAACACCATCGCTTCCCGGAACAACAGGCACTCCGGCGTTACGCATGGTTTCCTTTGCTACAGATTTGTTTCCCATTCTTCTTATAGAATCTGCGGAAGGGCCTATGAAAGTAATTCCGCAGGCATTGCATATATCCACAAAAGAATCATTTTCTGCCAAAAATCCGTATCCCGGGTGAATAGCATCGGCATTGGTTATTTGTGCTGCTGCAATGATTGAAGGGATGTTCAGATAGCTTTCTTTTCCAGCAGGTGGCCCAACGCAAACGACTTCATCTGCAAACCTGACATGCAAAGAAGTTTTGTCGGCTGTTGAATATATAGCAACAGTAGGAATTTTCAGTTCTTTGCAGGCTCTGATTATTCTAAGTGCTATTTCTCCTCTGTTTGCAATCAGGATTTTTTTTATCATATCGAAAAGCTCAATTTCAATTTAATATTAATCTGGTTTTATTATAAACAAAGGCTGATTGAATTCCACAGCTTGTGCATTTTCCAAAAGAATTTTTACAATTGTACCTGATGTGTCACATTCAATTTCGTTCATCAGTTTCATTGCTTCTATTATGCACAGTGTAGTACCTGCTGTAACATGAGAGCCAATCTCGACATAAGGGTCTAAGTCAGGTGAGGGAGACCTGTAAAAAGTTCCGACAATTGGTGAATAAACCGTATGAAGTAAGATTTTGCTATCTTCATCAGTGGTCTCTTGTTCTTTGGATATTGATTTTGAATCTTTTCCTTTTTCAATATTTGGGGAATTTGATTGTTTAGACGCATTATCATGCGACTCCGCTATATTATTAGACGGGATGAAGTTCTGTGCCGGAAGTATTATTGGCTGGTTCTTATTTTCCCTGTTTTTCGCCAGCTTGATTTTAATACCTTCTTCTTCAATCGCAATCTCTGCCATATTACTGTCATTAAAAATTTTGATGACTTTTTTGAGGTAGTTTAAATCCATAATTCCTCATAATATTAGTGAATGAAGAGCAAAAAGCTTTTTCAAATTTAATTATTATTCCTTAACACGTTCTATGTATGCACCGGTTTTAGAATCAACTCTTATCATATCGCCTTCGTTGATAAACAAGGGAACATTTACTGTCGCACCCGTTTCAAGAGTTGCAGTCTTAAGTACATTTGTAGCCGTATCACCTTTGACACCAGGTTCAGTATGAGCTATGACTAAGTTAACATGCGGGGGCAAATCAACTGCAATCACAATATTATCATAAAAGGCAAGCTGTGCTTCCTGGTTTTCTTTTAAAAAATTGATTGAAACACCTAACTTTTCCGGCTCGACGGGAATTTGTTCGAAAGTGTCATTATCCATAAAATGCAAATTTATTCCGTCATTATAGAGGTATTGATAATTTTTTCTTTCGACGCGTGCAAATTCTATTGATTCACCTGAACGGAAGCGGTTTTCAGAGAGTTTTCCTGATTTCATATTTCTCATTTTGACCTGGTAAAATGCCCTCAGGTTGCCGGGTGTTCTGTGTTCCGATTCCAAAACTGTGTGTAAATCCCCGTTATATATTATGACCACTCCCGGCCTTAAATCTGCTGTTGTACCCATATATTAAAAGTTATTTCTAAAACAATTCATTAAAATGAGGTGCCTGTCGGAATCGAACCAACGTAGGAGGTTTTGCAGACCTCTGCCTAACCACTCGGCCAAGGCACCTTTTAATAGGATTACAAAATTAGGAATAATATAAGGAAAAATCAAATGAATTTTAACATTGACTATTTCGCTGAACTTATTAGAATATAATAAAATACTGTTATTCTCATAAGAAAACACCCCAAATTTTGACAAAAAATTCTTAATTTACCTTCTTGTATTTACCAATTTTTATAAAAAAACAGGTTAGGTTAATGAAAACAGTAATTGAGCCATTTAAAATTAAGTCAGTCGAGCCGATTGCATTAACTACTCGTGAACAAAGAGAAAAACTCATTAAAAATGCTTTTTATAATACATTCTATCTGAAATCTGAAGAAATAACCATTGATTTACTTACTGATAGCGGAACAACTGCAATGAGTGCCAGGCAGTGGGGCAAAATTATGGAAGGTGACGAATCTTATGCAGGTTCAAAGAGTTATTATAAGTTCGAGAATGTCGTTAAGGATTTTACCAATTTCAAACATATTATACCGACTCACCAGGGTAGGGCTGCAGAACGCATTCTGTTTTCAGTTCTTGGAGGAAAAGGTAAATATATTCCAAACAATACACATTTCGACACTACAAGGGGAAATATTGAGTTTGCCGGTGCAAATGCAGTTGATTTACCGGGTGAAGATGGAACAAATCCTGAAAAAATTGGCGATTTTAAAGGCAACTTAAATATTCAGGCTCTTGAAAATTTAATCAAAAAAGTTGGTAAAGAGAATATACCGATTTGCATGCTGACTGTTACAAATAACAGCGGGGGAGGGCAACCTGTATCAATGCAAAATATTCGTGAAACAAAAAATGTCCTAAAAAAATATGGTATCCCACTATATCTTGATTGTTGCCGCTTTGCAGAAAATGCATACTTTATTAAAATGCGCGAAAAAGGATATAATAATAAATCCATAAAAGAAATAGCCAGGGAAATGTTCTCTTATGCCGATGGATGCACAATGAGTGCTAAAAAAGACGGTCTTTCAAATACTGGCGGATTTATTGGTACTAATGACGATGAAATAGCAGGTAAAGCCAAAACCCTTTTAATTATTACCGAGGGATTTATTACTTATGGCGGTTTAGCAAGACGAGACCTTGAAGCACTTGCAGTTGGATTTGAAGAAGTGTTTGATGAAAATTATCTTAAATACAGAATTGAGCAGGTGAAATATTTCGGTGATAAATTAATAGAATCAGGTGTGCCTATACTTGTTCCAACAGGTGGCCACGCTGTTTATCTCGATGCAAAACGATTTGCTTCTCATATTAAACCTGAATTTTTCCCCGGTCAGAGTATTACTTGTGAAATATTCAAAGTTGGTGGTATCCGTGCAGTAGAAATCGGCTCTGTCATGTTCGGAAAAAAGGATGCAAAAGGAAAACATATTGCACCTCCTATGGAATTAGTTAGGTGTGCAGTTCCACGAAGAGTATATACTAACAGCCACATTGATTATACTGTAGAAGCTATTGCAGAAGTTTATAAAAACAGGAAGAAACTCAGAGGAATGAAATTGGTTTGGGAGCCGACATTCCTAAGGCATTTTACTGCAAAATTCGATTATATTAAGTAAGAAGATTGTAAGATAAATTATTAAATCTTCTGTTTATTGTATTAATGAAAGTTTTTTTCTTGCGTCTTAGTTTTACAATTATTGAAATAATAAATTAAGTATTTTTAAACATGACATCTAGTGAAATAAGACAATCATTTTTAGATTTTTTTAAATCGAAAGAACATCGAATCGTTCAGAGTGCTTCTGTCATTCCGCACGGAGACCCGACCTTACTTTTTACGAATGCAGGTATGAATCAATTCAAAGATGTTTTTCTCGGCTCGGGAAAACGCGATTATTCAAGAGCTGCTGATACCCAAAAGTGCATTCGTGTAAGCGGTAAGCACAACGACCTTGAAGAAGTTGGCTTCGATACTTATCATCACACATTCTTTGAAATGCTTGGCAACTGGAGCTTCGGTGATTACTATAAATCAGAAGCAATTGGATGGGCTTGGGAACTTCTCACAGAAGTCTGGAAACTCGATAAGAACAGGCTTTATGCCACTGTTTACAGAATTGATGATGAAGCTTTTGAAATTTGGAAAAAATACCTACCTGAATCAAAAATACTGAGATTTGACGAAAAAGATAATTTTTGGGAAATGGGCGAGACTGGCCCCTGCGGTCCTTGCAGTGAAATTCATTATGACCGGACACCTGATTTGTCGGGAGTAAATCTTGTAAATGCAGGAACACCTGACGTAATCGAAATCTGGAATCTTGTATTTATTCAATACAATCGCAAGCAAGGCGGTACACTCGAAGATTTGAGTGCCAAACATGTTGACACCGGAATGGGATTCGAGCGTATCTGTGCTGTTATTCAAGGAAAGTCATCCAATTATGATACTGATGTTTTCATGCCATTGATTAATGAAATTGAAACATTATCCGGAAGGCAATATTCGACTGAATTAAAAAATTCTGATGGTGTTGCCATGAGAGTTATAGCCGACCATATCAGGACACTCGCATTTGCTATAGCTGATGGTGCTTTGCCGGGCAACGAAGGCAGGGGATATGTCTTACGCCGCATATTGAGAAGAGCGTCGAGATTTTCTAAAAATATCGGTTTCAAGGATGCTGTTTTGTATAAACTCGTTCCGGTATTAGTTAATATTATGAAGGATGTTTTTCCTGAATTAAAAAGTCATCAAAACATTATTGGAAGAGTAATAAAAGCCGAAGAAGAAAGTTTCCTCCAAACACTCGAACGAGGGCTTGAAATATTTGAAGATATTAAAAATATACTTATTCAAACTAATAATAATCAAATTTCAGGTGCAGATGCTTTTCAATTATACGATACATTCGGTTTTCCGATTGACCTTACAGAGCTTCTCGCAAGAGAAAATAATATGTCTATTGATAAAGCGGGTTTCGATGCAAAATTAGAAGAGCAGAGAGAACGTTCCAGGAATGCCAGGAAATCTATAATACAGGATGTTGATATTCCGGATATCAAGGAATCATCTGTTTTTACCGGCTATGAAGAATTATCAACAGAAGCTAAGGTTTTGTACGTTAATGGCAATCAGATTGTATTTGATAAAACACCATTTTATTCAGAAAGCGGTGGACAGATATCCGATACAGGCACTATTACTCTTGGCGGACAGGAGTATAATGTTATTGATGTCCGTAAGTATGGGAATGCAATCGTTCATATTTGTGATACAGAAGTCGAACCTCTGATTGGTGAAATTGCTTTAGCCGAAGTTGATGTTGACAGGAGAAGAAATATAATGAGAAATCATTCTGCTACACATCTTCTTCATGAGGCACTGCGTCAAGTTCTGGGGGAACATGTTAAACAGGCAGGTTCACTCGTTGCACCTGATTACCTACGCTTTGACATCAACCATTTTGAGAAAATCAATGATGATGACTTGAAAAAGATAGAATCAATTGTTAATGAAAAGATTTTCCGGAATATTGATGTGAGAAC
This sequence comes from Bacteroidota bacterium, assembly GCA_021824625.1. Classification (GTDB taxonomy): domain Bacteria; phylum Bacteroidota; class Ignavibacteria; order Kapaibacteriales; family UBA2268; genus XYC2-FULL-35-21. The sequence continues at coordinate 67,609 of JAKAKE010000181.1, forward strand.
TGATATACTTCCTATTGAAGAAGCAAAGAAAAATCCGCGAACAAAAATGTTCTTCGGTGATAAGTACGGAGATATAGTTCGTGTAGTCAAAATGGATGAAAGTTTTTCACAAGAGTTTTGCGGCGGTACGCACGTTAAGAATACAAGTGAAATAGGATTCTTTAAGATAATTTCAGAATCGTCTATAGCTGCCGGAGTAAGGCGAATAGAGGCGATTACGGGGAAATCATTAGAAGAATACATCAATAATACACAAGATAAAATTTCATTAAAGCAATCTGAAATTGAACAGCTTCAAGCTAAGATTAAATTACTTGAGAAGGAAATTGCGAAGAATAAAATCGGAGATATACGTTCACAAATGCAGAATTGGATTAACAATGCTAATGAAATAAATAATATCAGGATTGTATCTCAGCAGATTGAAACAGAAGATATTGAACAACTAAGACAAATCGGTGAAAATCTCAGGGATGAATTTGGCAATCATGGAATCGGATTACTTGCCACAATTATAAATGATAAAGTGCAATTGGTTTGTGTTGTAACCGATGATTTGATGAAAAAATATCCGGCCGGAAAAATTGTGGGCGAAGCTGCTAAACTAATTGGCGGTGCCGGAGGCGGGAGACCACATCTTGCTACAGCAGGAGGAAAAGATATTTCAAAGTTGTCGGATTTATTGAATAATTTTCATTCTCTCATTGAGAAGATGATTTGACACTTTCGGAAGTTACTCCCGTTAAAAAAAATATTTATTTTACACATAACTCATTATAAATTAATGAGTTATTTTTTTTTTTTTTCTATCTTTTTGAAAAAAAATAAATTTGCTTTTTAAATATTTGTTTATTAAATTTGGTTTGTGTTCCTTAAATATAATAATCGTATGGATAATATCCATATTAATATAAATAACCGAGAAACTTGAGCCCTTCTGGTTTTTCAGGTTCATATCTAAAATAAATTAACATAAATAGCAAAGGGATTTTTGTTAATAACAGAAAGGATACATTTAAAAATTACTATTCGAAATAACTAACCGAATAACAATCATGGAGGATTATGCAGGAAAATAATTCAATTGATTAATTATTATGCAAATGTTATTTGCATAAAAGAGGCATAATACAAAGAGCCAGCTGGATTGCTCTCAACTGGCTCCCAGCTATTGAGCTGTAATCCACATAATTGAGCTTTGCAACCTTTGTTTATGTGGACACGAGAGCAAAAATAAGGAATTATTTTGTTCAAAAATAAAGAAAGGGATCAGAAATGAAAAAAATATTTAACATTTTATTCATGCTAATACTAGTGTGTCTTTTGCAAATAACGGTTTTTGCGGATGAATTTCCAACTGACCCACCACCCTGTCCTGGGGAAGGATGTGATCCAGATGAGTGGGTAATGAAGGATATTTCTTATTCAAATTTCATTGAGTGTGAAGGTTGTACAATTGTTGTATGGGTTAAAATAAATCGTCAATGTAATGAAATGTACTTACAGTATTATCAGATTGCTTCTATAGAGTGTGTAGAATGTCTAAACGATGCTTCCTGGACTTGGGAGGATATAAATAGACTAATTAACATTAGATTGTTGACACAAGGACCATTAACTCCTCCGGGCACTGAAACCGAAGTTGTTATAACTTTGTCAGAACAAGCATGTTGGCAACCGGGTGGTGGTGGTCCAAATCCATATCAATGGCAGCCATGTCCTACTCCAACATGTTGTAAAAGGACATACAGAGTAACTAGAAATAAATATAATCAGGTATTTTATAGTTTTCAAGGAGGAGAAACAGTAGGACCACCATGCGAATTACCATGTGGCGAAGTGTGTGAAATTGAAAATTGGTGGCCATCAATTGTTTTATTAGAAAACAAAGAACCTGAAAATATTGTTAGTTTCATCAAATCAAGTATTATTCCAAATCCTAATTCAGGACAAGCAGTTATCAATTATTATTGTAAAGAAAATGGAATTGTGAAATTTATTTTAACAGATGTTAAGGGAAATACGGTATTAAACCTTAATACTCAAAAATCAAGTCCCGAAGGCCAAATTACGTTGGATTTGAAAACAATAAATAGTGGACAATATTATTATAACTTGATTATTAATAAAATGACTATTTCAACTGGAAGTATAATTGTAAGTAAATAATATTTAATAGAAGCTGGAGTTATATAACACCAGCTTCTATTATATTTAGGAGAATTGTATGAAATTGACTTTAAAAATTTTAACATTACTTTTTATAATATTTTACCAATATTCGATAAAATGTGAGGAATATATTTATGATTTTGATGATCACTGGTCAAATACTCGATTTTTGATAGAATATCAATGGATGACTTGTATAAGTTTTACTGATTCATTAAATGGAATGATAGGAACGAATTGGAGAAGTGGTGTAGACTATCCAAGTATTTGGAGAACTACTAACGGGGGTAAAATTTGGGAAGAAATGTGGTATGATTCAACAACCAGAAAATTTGACAGTGTAACTAATAAATGGAAATTATTACATGAAGCTAATATAATTAGAGATATTGATTATGTCGATACAAATTTATGTATTGCAGTAATGAGTAATCAATCAATTAATAGTAGCACCTTTACTCCATATTTTGTAACATCAAAAGACAAGGGAAAATCTTGGAATTTTACTTATCTTCCAAAAAATAAATATTTTTTTGGTGCTGTATTTAATGATAAAAAACAAGGTGTAATATTTTCTCCAATGCAATATGTATTAATTACTAACGATACTTGTAAAACATGGAAACAGCTTTCTTTACCTGATTCGGTTGGTAAACTTACTATTACTCCTTGGGATATAGCTATTTTCAGTGATAGTTCGTTTATTATTCTATCTCTTGATGATGATTTCAATAAATATTTATTTAAAACAACTGACTTAGGAACTACATGGGATGTATATAAGTTACCCGATTCTGATTTAAAAGTTTTCGATATCGCATTTGTTAATGAAAATGAAGGTTGGTATGGCGGTTATAAATTGAAAGAAGACAGTATTAACTATGCAGATATGATTTTTCATACAACTGATTCTGGCAAATCTTGGGTAAAACAATTAGATACTGTGAATTATAAACAAACTAAATATGTGTACAGTTATAAAATTAAATTTTATGATAGTATGAATGGAATTACTGTCGGATATGGCAGTGATGTTTATTTTACTACCGATGGAGGTTCGCATTGGCTTGAACAAGTTAAAGGGCCTAATGATTCATTAATTACTGTAGCTGCATTTACAGATGTATGCTTTGTTAATAAAGACCTATTATATGCAACAGATGCATGGGGGTGGGTATATAAATATGACAGAAATAATGTCAATGGATTAGGAGAGTCATTGATTAATAACAAGAAATTAAAACTTAAAATATATCCAAATCCATTTTCTAAATCAATCTATATTGAATTCACAAACAAATTTGATTCAGATGTAAACTTAGAACTGTATGACATACTAGGAAATAATATTTACTCACAAAGACTAGGTTTTCTTGAAAGTGGGAAACATACTATTTATTTTGAACCTGATATAGAACTTAATACTGGGTGCTATCTTATTACGATATGGTGTGGTAATGATTTTCAATTTTTAAAAGTTTTAAAAGGAGAGTAGTCCCAATCATATAATTCTTAAAAACTGCTACAGTACCCTTACATCATTTTCATACAAGAGGCGGGTGTCAAGGTATTAAACCCTTGACATAGTTGCTGCTGATTTCGTTAGAATTGCATTATTGCATTTTCCCATTCACTATCGAAAAATTCAGTGCCGATGGGCTTTCTCTCTCTTTCTTTTAATTCATTTGCTCTTTGCTTTTCATCATCCAATACATCCGCTTCAGCTTGATACCCGATTGCAATCATAGCCATAATATCAAATTGTTCCGGAATGTTAAATTCCATCCTGATTTTATCTCTGTCAAATCCTGCAAATGGATGAGCCATCAATCCGAGAGTTACTGCCTGGAGATAGATATTCATTGAAGCTGCACCGGTGTCGAATTGCCTCCAATAGTTAGGTTCTCCGTTTCTCCTGAATTTAGTATCAGCACATGCTACTAATAAAACAGGTACATTTTTCACCCATCTTTGATTCCATTCACCGACACAATTGTATGCTTTGTCAAATAACTCTTTATTATGAAATTTATCCCAAACAATAAAACGCCAGGGTTCATCACCATTGCATGATGGCGCCCACCTCCCTGCTTCACAAATTGAAATAATTTGTTCTCTTGTTACTTTCTTGTTAACATCATAAGCCCTGCATGACCATCTCTCAGCGATTACTGAATTAATCGGAAGTGATGTTATTGCTAACTTTTTCATTGATTATCCTTATTATATTTTTCAAATTCATTCAGTACATTTTCGAAATCTTCAGGCAATTCACTTGAAAAATTCATTCGTTCACCGGATTCAGGATGAGTAAAACCGAGCTCTTTTGCATGAAGCATTTGCCTGTTAACTGATTTAAGACAGACATCTGCAACTTTTTTAAATACGGAATTATTGCCGCCAAAAACTATTGAATCACCGCTATAAGATATATCTCCAAATACAGCATGATGATTATGTGAAAAATGAACTCTAATCTGGTGTGTCCTGCCTGATAATAGTTTAATTCTGAGTAATGTGATGTATTCAAACTGTTCGAGAACTTCAAATTCAGTTATTGCAGGTTTACCTCCTTGTTTGACGACTGCAAATAATTTCCTGTGTCTTTGAGAACGTCCAATATCTCCTTCAATTCTTCCTTTGTGTTCTTTAAATACACCCCAAACCAAAGCATAATAATACTTATCTACGGTTCTATCAGCAAATTGCACGGCAAGTTTAGCATGTATATCCGGATTTTTTGAAATCAGCATTAGTCCCGATGTGTCCTTGTCAAGCCTGTGTACTAATCCCGGCCTTATTGCATCACTTGAAAAAATTATACCTTCATCAAGATTTTCAATTTCGTCATCATCATCATCAATTTCGATTTTTATTGGTTCTCTCATGCCCAGATGATATAGAACTGCATTCACAATAGTTCCGTAGGGATTTCCGAAACCGGGGTGTGATACTATACCTGCCGGTTTGTTAATTACCATTAGAAATTCATCTTCATACACAACATCGAGGGGGATATTTTCGGGAATGAGGTCAATAGGAGGAGATTTCAGAATTTTGCAAATCACCTCATCATTAGGTTGAATTTTACGACTTGCTTTGGCTGTCTTGCCATTAACAAACACTACACCCTCATCAATAGCCCTTTGAACTTTCGTTCTTGTAGCATTTTTTATATTGTTTGTAAGATAAATATCCAGTCTTTCAGGTATTTGTCCCTTTGGAATTTTAAATTCAAAAATTGTTTCTATTTTTTCAGGATATATTCCCATTTTTATAAATAAAATTTTCTATTCTTATTAACCGTTTAAACACTAATCTAAAAAATAATATTTTTAAATATGAAATAATTATTTAGATTAGTGATTCAGAGCAATTTATTAAATTCAATTTCAGATTAAAATAGATATTATCAAATTGTAATTAATAAGTCTAAATAAATTATTTGATGATTCTTATGATAGATTTCTTGAAATCTTTTACATTATTTTTCTTTCTAATAATTGTCTTAACTTTATTTTCATCAGCACAGTATTCTTACATCCAACAATGGGGCACATGCGGTACAAATGACGGTGAGTTCAATAGTGCTTATGATGTTGCATGTGATACTTCCGGATTTGTATATGTAACGGACAGGTACAATCATAGAATCCAAAAATTTACTTCAACAGGTGTATTCAGGTTTAAATGGGGAACTTATGGGACAAATAACGGAGAATTTAATTCCCCTCATGGATTAACAACAGACTTTGAGGGACGAATTGCGGTAGCTGACCTGGAAAACAACAGAATACAACGTTTCACTTCCATTGGCACATATCTGATGAAATTTGCCTCAAACGGCGCTGCTGATGTTGCTGTTGATTACAATGGTAATTATTTTGTTACTGATTATGGTATGAACAGAGTAATAAAATATGACCCATCCGGTAATGAAATAACTCGTTGGGGAAATTACGGCTTTGGTGACGGGCAATTCCATAGCCCACACGGTATCGCAGTAGATGGAGCCGGGAATGTTTATGTTGCCGACCAAAATAATCACCGTGTTCAGAAATTTAAAAATAGTGGTTTTTATTTAAAAAAGTGGGGGACATTTGGCTCCGGCTCCGGACAATTCAATACGCCGATTGGAATATCCATTGACAAAAATAATGACGTCTTTGTTGCTGATTTCGGAAATAACAGGATTCAGAAATTTGATTCTGCCGGAAACTATAAAATACAGTGGGGACAACTTGGCTCAGGCGATGGAAAATTCGACGGCCCCACCGGTGTTGATGTTGATACAAACGGATATGTTTATGTTGCCGATTATAATAATTGCCGTGTTCAAAAATTTCAATGGAAGAATTTAAACATTACTACAATACCATTTTCAGGGACATATTGCAGGGGTGCAGGATTGAATGTTTCATTCACAACCAATGACCAATTTAATACCAGCAATACTTTTATAGCTCAGTTATCTAATACTTCCGGTAGTTTTACAAATCCTATCGAAATTGGCAGGGTACCTGGTACGGGTTCAGGTGTTGTAACTTCGGCAATTCCAACGAGTGTTCCTGCCGGGACAGGTTACAGGATTAGAGTTATCGGAACTGAACCTTACGTAGAAGGAAGTGATAATGGAAGCAACCTGACAATAACTGCCGGGCCAAATCCAGTTTTTTTAGATGAAGCAACCAATGTATGCGAAGATGTTTCGGGTAATGTTTATACGACAGGAAATTATAATTCTTATTCATGGTCTTTTACAGGTATCCCTGGTTATGACTATATTATCGAAGCCGGTGGTATGTCATCAAGCAATAGTTCTACTGTTACCTGGCTTATGCCCGGAACGAGATTTGTTCAGGTTGAAGTAACTGATGTGAACGGATGCAAGGGTGTAGTAACAAGCTCTGTGCTTGTGAAAGACAAACCTTTGTTTGATTTCAACAGTTCATCAACTATCACTTGTGCAAATCAACCGGTTGAGTTTGGAACTTTTAGCACTTATCCAAACTATGCATGGTATTTCACAGGAATTGCAGGTGTGGATTATAATATTACAGGTGGAGGAAACTCTGAAAGTAGTGCTACCGTAACATGGCTCACACCGGGAATAAAAGCGGCACAGTTAGAAGTTACCTCAGAAATAGGATGCAAAAATTTAAAAACTATTATTGTTCAAATCAATCCTTTACCATTACCAGCATTTAGTAACGGAGTTGCCGAAGTTTGTTCAGGCGTTCAGGGAAATATATATACCACATCGTCAACTTTTTCTAATTATGACTGGACTTTTTCCGGTGTGCAGGGTATAGATTACATTATCGAAGCCGGTGCTGGTTCTACAAATAATAGTGCGACTATGACATGGCTGACACCGGGTGTAAAATTTGTCAAAGTTGAAGTAACGAATGAATACAATTGCATTAATGATGTCCAATCGGATGTTATCGTTAAACCCAGTCCCAGTCCCGTATTTGAAAATCCAAGAGCAAGTTTATGCCAGGGGGATGACTGGAATATCAACACAACATCAACTTTCACTTCATATAATTGGACGATTCCCGGAATTGAAGGCACTGATTATTTTAAAATTTCAGGTGGTACTTTATATTATAATTTTGTTTCTATTCGTTGGCTTACAGCAGGGATGAGAACGGTTGAATTGGAAGTGAATTCAGAGAACGGTTGCCTTAAGAAAATCAGTTTTGAAGTTAATGTATATAGAAAACCCTCTCCTTTAATTTATGGTGAATTGAATCCCTGCCAGCATGTAGCTGAATTGTACACAACTGAAAATGATGCAGGTACAATTGCCTCATGGGCAGTTATTGGAGGGGAAATTGTCAGTCAAAATAATGATTCCTTAATTGTTAAATGGGAAACAACCGGACAGGGAACGTTGAAACTTGTTCAAACTTCATTACACGGATGCAGGGACTCTTCAACAAAAATAATTAATGTGAAGTTAATGCCTGTCGTAACTCTTCAAAAATTTCCTGATGCTTGTGTGAATGATTCATCATTTATTTTAAGCGGGGGGTCGCCGCCCGGGGGAGTTTATTCCGGTGATGGTGTTTTAAATAGTATTTTTATACCATCAGTTTCAGGTGCAGGTAATCACGAAATAACCTATACATATCTCCACAATAACGGTTGTGTGAACAGGGCGAAGCAAAACATCACAGTAAATCCACAACCTGCAAAACCAACAATCGAACGCATTGGTAATACACTTGCATCAAGTTCACCAGCGGGAAATCAATGGTATTTGAATGGCTTAAAAATGCAAGGTGAGACAAAGCAATTCCTGAATTTAGAAACGTTAGGGTTTTATCAGGTTCAGGTGATAGATGTCAATGGATGTATTTCCGATTTATCGGATGTAATGCAGGTTGAGAGTCTCGGATTCAGGGACATAAAAAGTGAATCCGGAATTGATGTTTTCCCAAATCCTGTTGATGATTTTATTAACGTAAGGATAAATTATCATAACGAAACACATTATGAAATTAAAATAATTAATATTCTTAGTGAATCCTTATATCATTCTCGGGAAAACTTATCGGAAGAAATAAATTTTCTTATGATTGATACTCATTTTCTGATTCCAGGAGTTTACATTTTATGTATTGAAATTGGAAACGAAGTATATTATTCAAAAATTATTAAAAATTAGTATCGGAATATACATTAATCAATTGTTTTCATAAAATATGCAGTATTATCTTCTGAAAGATATAACTTCTTTAATTGTTTTTGGCAGTTCAGCTATTATTATTTTCATCGTTTTTATTGCCAGAGAAAAAGTTCTTAAGAAAAGACTCGGTGGCTTAATTACATCTTTTACTATGTATTCTCGTAATGTTAAATTAGCCAGGTTTGTCCTATTAGCATTTTTAATTATTCTAATGATGTCTTTGATATTAGTTTTTATATTAGTAAATGAGTCCGAATTGATAGTTCGTTTGATTGGACAGGTCATATTTCTGATTGCTTTAAATTATGCAATGCTTCTTTATTCAAAAATGATTTTTTGCAAGGATGGATTTGCAGGAGCGGGAATACCTAAAACACACTGGCACGAAGTCAAAGGAGTAATCTGGGACAGGGATGTCGGACAAAAAGAATGGGGAGTGAAAATATTTATTCATGGCATGAAAAAACCTTATCGTGCTTTCTTCAATCGGGATAAAAAAGAAGAAATAGAAAAAATAATTAATGAATTTATTATTAAAGTAAAATCTTAATTTGATGTATATATTTATGTAATTACTTCATATTTAACTTGCTCATATAAAATAAAATATCTAATTTTGTAATTCATAAATTTTGTTAAATAATAAATATATAGGTAAATGGCACATCATAAGTCGGCTTTAAAAAGAATTAGACAGACAAAGACGAAAAGGGTATATAACCGTCTGAATAAAAAGACGCTCAAGGAAGCTACGAAGGCAGTTCAAACTTCATCTAACTATGAAGAAGCAATTGAGAAATTCAATAAAGCTTCGAGTGTCCTCGATAAAATAGCCGCCCGTGGCATATTGAAGAAAAATACGGTTGCACACAGAAAATCATCTCTGTCGAAATTCGTCAATTCTTTGAAAGAACAAAGGAATTAATATCTGCACCAGTAGCTCAATTGGATAGAGCATCTGACTACGGATCAGAAGGTTTGGGGTTCGAATCCCTACTGGTGTACGAAATTCTTTATTTCATTTAATCAAAGAAATCCACTGCCTATAAAGGTGATAATAACCATTTTTTGTTATACCTTATTTTATAATTTCTTTACCCCTATAAAATCCGCCGCATATGGCGGTAGTGTTTTAATTATTTTTATTATTGTCCGAAAAAAATCCTTCTTTTTTAAGTGGGTACTCTTTGATATACAATGATATGATTTAATATTTTTTTTATCTCGGACAATAGTGAATTTTTTTATACAATTCATAATAAAATATCCGAATCAGATAAATGGATTGATTTAATTCTTTTTTTTGATTATATTAATAATATATTACTTTCTGATTTTATAATAAATATTCATTTATCAATTGTTAATTTATATTATAATTTGACTAAGGGAAATTCTTAAATTTTTTTTATTAATAATTCAGATAGAAAATAATTTACTTCCTCGATACAATGGAAAATTTAATCAACCTTGTTTTATTTAGCATTGACAACCAGCTTTTTGCTGTTTCGTTGAGTAATGTATTAAAAGTCATGGCTGTTGTCGAAATAACCCCATTACCTGAATCACCGAATTTCATCAGAGGTGTTATCAATATGGGAGGAAGAATTATTCCGGTTGCCGACATAAGACTGAGAGTTGGAATAAATGAGAAAGATATTCAACTCTCCGACCAGATTATTATAGCAACCACTCCAAACAGACTTATAGGATTGCTTGTTGACTCGACTGAGGGCATAAAAAGTTTTTCAGAGCCGGAGATAATTCCTTTTGATGAGGTTATGCCAACTTTAAAACATATAAATGGTATTGCTAAAATAAAAGACGATATAATATATATAACAAATTTGGATGTGTTTTTATCACTCGATGAGGAAGTCAGTTTGGATAATGCTTTAAAATGATTATAAACCAAAAAAGCTAATGAATTGTTTGAATGAAATTAATTCCGGGTTTTGACAATGAATTTTGGATTAAAGTTTGAAACATATTCAGGAAAATATTGCCTTTCAGCTTAGTGGATTAATATCGGCTAAATTGGGATTGAACTTCCCGAAGGAAAGATTCAGAGACCTTGAGAATGGATTGAACAAAGCAAAGAAAGATTTTGATTTTGACGACCTCGTTCAATTCGTTGACTGGCTTCTTGGAACTGAATTATCCTCCGCACAAATCGAACTGCTCGCTTCACATTTCACAATAGGCGAAACATATTTTTTCAGAGATATGAAATATTTCAATGCGATTGAAAAAATAATTAAAGATGATATAATACAAAAAATTCCGGTAAAGGATAAAAGGCTGAGAATATGGTCTGCGGGCTGTTCAACGGGTGAAGAGGCTTATTCGGTTGCAATAATGCTCGACCGAATCATTCACAATATTAATGACTGGAATATAACTATTATGGCTACCGATATTAACACAAAGTCACTTAAAAAAGCGAGAGACGGTGTATATAAAGATTGGTCTTTTCGTAATTCTCCTGATTGGCTCAAGCCCGATTATTTTAAAGAAACTTCAAAAGGATGTTTTCAAATCAATCAGAGCATAAAAGATATTGTAACTTTTCAGTATCACAATCTTGCCCTCGACCCTTATCCATCTTTAGTTCACAATCTTTTTGCATTCGATATTATTTTCTGCCGAAACGTAATGATGTATTTTACCCAGGATTTGATGACAAAGGCAATCGGGAAATTTTTCCATTCCCTTAATGACACCGGATTCTTTATTGTCAGTCCCAGCGAGGCATCACACTTGTTGTTTAGTGCTTTCGATACTTTATATTATCCTGATGTGATTTTATATAAGAAAATTAATAGCGAGTACATTCCCGATAAATATAATTTAATACAAAAGGAAAAATATTATCATGTAGAGAAACAAACTGAGGATATTGTTTTTACTCCTATTCGCAAAAAATCTAAAAAATTAAATAATATTCCGAAAACTATCAGTACTGTAACCGGGGAACAAAGCAAAAGTTATGAGTTCCCATATTTAGAAAAGAAGGAATCAATTGAACAAGCTGAGACTTTTTTTAATCGGGGGCGATATGATGATGCTGAAAAATTATTAAAGGAAGTACTTTCATCTGATAAAGAAAATTTCTCAGCAATGATTTTACTTGCAAAAATTTATGGCAACAGGGGATTACCCGGTGAATCGCTCGGTTGCTGCAAAAAAGCAATAGAACTCGACAAGCTGAATCCCGAACCATACTATTTACAGGCAACAATTCTTCAGGAAACAGGAAAAACCGTAGAAGCTGTTGAATGGCTTAAGAAAGCTCTGTATCTCGATTCAAAGTTCATAATTTGCCACTTCGGCCTAGGAAATTTATTTTTAAAACTTGGGAAAATCTCAGAATCAAAAAAGTATTTTAAAAATGCGAGCAATTTGATTGCTCATTATAATAATGAGGAAATAATTCCTGAATCTGCAGGTATAACAGCAGGAAGACTCAAAGATATTATAACCAAATTAACAGAAAATAATTAAAGGGCTGCTAATGATCAATAAACCTGCAAAAAGCTTTGACTGGAACAGAGTTAAAGAAGTTGTACTTAGGACTGAAGACATAGGTAAAGATATGGTTGACAGCACTACTGTAAAAAAAATACTCAAGCAAAGAGCCTCCGAACTGGCAAAGGAGCCGGATACTATTAAGGATGTCGAAAGAATTGATATTATCGAGTTTCAGTTATCGAATGAGGTTTATGCTTTTGAACTCGATTTCGTGAAAGAGGTTTATCCTTTGAAAGAATTTACACCTGTTCCCTGCACTCCCCAGCTTATTGTCGGTATTGTTAATGTGCGGGGCAAAGTCGTATCCGTCGTCGATATTCGTAAGTTTTTTTCGTTACCTGATAAAGGAATCACGGATTTTAATAAAATAATAATCATCGATAATTCAGTGATGCATTTCGGGGTGCTTGCTGATTCAATTGTTGATGTTTGTTCTGTTAGAATTGATGAGCTTCAAACAGAGCTTCCTCAAGTCAAAGGAATAAGCAGTGAGTTTCTGAAAGGTGTAACGAAAAATGGCGTGATTATTCTGAACACAGATAAAATTCTGAAGGATAAAAGGTTTGTCGTTAAGGAAGAAATTGCATGAAAAATAATTGAAAATTGATAATTGAAAATTGATAATTGAAAATTGATAATTTAGTCTGAAATGGGATTTATTTGATTTAAATGATTAATGTGATTGAAAATTAATTTGAAAAATAGTCGGAAGTTGGAAGTCGGAAGTTGGAAAATGATTGAAATGACAAAAATCATAATGAACACAGTTCAGACAATTGAATTGAAATAGAAATTGATACATAAATTAAAATTGTATAACTTTTGTATGGAGTTGTTATGAAATGGCTGATGAATATGGGTATTCGAAACAAGTTGCTTCTGGGTTTTGGCATTATGATTGTATTGTTGTTGATTATCGTAATCATTGCAAATTCTGTTATCAATGAAATGCAAAAATCCCAGAACAGGATATTGCACGAAGATTTTGAAGCTGCTGTTGCGTTGAAGGACACAAGAGCTAATCAAAATGCAACGAGAACGGATGTTTTATATATGATATTAATAAAGGATAAAATGAAACAGGATGTATATTATAATGACCTTAAAAAACGTTCAAAGGAAAATGATAAGAATATAAAAATAATAAGGAATTATACAGAAAAACATCCGGAATTGAAATCAATGGTTACGGATTATGTTAATACAAGATTATTATACAATGAATCGAGAGAAAATGTAATTATACCTATGATTTACTCAGGCAATTATGAGGGTGCATTAAAAATATCTACAAGCACTCAATACGAACGGGATGGTAAACTTAGAGATATCGCGGAAGAAGCAATGGTTGTTATAGAAAATATATCGAAGAAGAATATTGAAGCTTCAGATAAGAATGCTGCTAATGCTTCAATGCTATTCATAATCCTTGCTATTATTGCAGTTGTTTTTGGCTTCGTGATAGCATTCTTATTTAATGGAATAATTGCAAAACCATTAAGGATTATATCAACCGTTTCGGAGTCGGTTGCCGGCGGTGATTTAACTGTCAAAGTTGAAACCACAGAACGCAGGGACGAGGTCGGTTTATTAAATCAATCATTCAGGAAAATGGTTGATTCATTTAAAAATATTACAAAAGAAACTGCCGAGGGAATAAATGTATTGTCAACTTCGGCAAGCGAGATTGCCGCTGCATCTGCCCAGGTTGCACGTGGTGCTGCAGAGACTGCAACTGCAATTTCGGAAACAAGCACAACCGTCGAGGAAGTCAAGCAAACTTCAGATTTAGTCAGTCAAAAAGCAAAATATGTAAATGACCTTGCAGTCAAGACATTGCAAATTTCCGAAGGGGGAGCAAGGTCTGTAGAAGAAAATATAGGAGCAATGAACCTTATAAGGGAGCAGATGGAAAGCGTTGCCGAAAAGATTATTCTGCTTAGTGAAAAAGGACAGGCAATCGGCGAAATAGCGGCATCTGTAAATGATATTGCAGAGCAGGTCAATTTATTGGCTGTTAATGCGGCAATCGAAGCGGCAAGGGCTGGTGAGCAAGGCAGAGGATTCAGCGTTGTTGCCCAGGAAGTGAAAGAATTAGCCGGCCAGGCAAAGAAAGCTACTTCGCAGGTGAGACTGATTCTCGGAGAAGTGCAGAAAGCAACCAGCTCGGCTGTTATGGCTACCGAGCAAGGCAACAGAGCAGTTGAAAACGGAGTCAAGCAGGCTGTTGAAGCCGGTGAATCAATCAAGATGCTCGCCGACCATATCTCAGAAGCACGGCAGGCTGCTACACAGGTTTCGGCTTCCACTCAACAGCAATTAGTTGGAATGGAGCAAATCGTCGTAGCCATCGAAAGTATTAAACAGGCAAGCTCCGAAAACGTTGCAAGCACAAGACAGGTCGAGGTTTCGGCAGAAAACCTTAAAATGCTCGGTTCAAAATTGAAGGATATTTCGGATAGATTTAAAATTTAATTGAAAATTGATATTAAAAATAAACCATTTTAACCTTAGTAAGAAAATAGTGTATCAAGTTATGTTAACCTTATTACTTTATTAAAAAGAAATGAAAATAGAATATAATAATCTATATACACATTTTATTTTTATAACAATGAATCGTTCACCGATTATTCAAGAAATAAATCGTGAAAGAATTGAAAAGTACATTACCGGCATAATTCACAATTACGATTCTAAATTATATGCAATATATGCTAATTCAGAACATGTTCATTTTCTCGTATCTCGTTCACCAAAATTATCCGAAGAAGATTTAGCTACAATTATTGCTAAAAGTTCTGAACGCTTTATAAATGGAAATAAATTATGTATCGGGAGGTTTGCATGGCAGGAATCTGCATCTGCATTTTCAGTTTCAAAATCGGATATAGAAAGGGTTTGTAAATACATATTTAATCAACCAAAACATCATCGTAAAATGAGTTTTTCCGAGGAATATGAAAAGTTTATGAAATTTTATCAAAGTACCCTACAAAAAAAAGGTAATAAGGTTTAATTTTCTGGAATAATTTTTTTACTAAGGTTATTTGGTTTTTATAAGGTTTTATTAAATTTTCAATAATGATTTAATAATTTATTATGTAAAATATTGATGCAGAATATTTTCTGACTAATAATAATGTGAAAAATTATTTTAAATTGTCTGTTCATATAAAAATGAATGCAAAAGAAAAAGAATTTCAGAAGAAATTGCTAATGACCTTTCAGGTCGAGGCAGAAGAGCATTTAAAAGCATTGTCAAGCGGGCTTCTTAATCTTGAAAAACCTGATAATGAAACAATCAGTGTAATAATTGAATCTGTTTTTCGGGAAGTGCATAGTCTCAAAGGTGCTGCCAGGGCAGTCAATCTCAGGACAATAGAAAAGATATGCCAGTCGCTTGAAAGCGTTTTTTCTGCAATGAAAAAAAACGAATTAGAACCTCTCCCATTTATGTTCGATATATTTCATAATGCCGTTAATCAGCTCAGCGAATTGCTTTTGGTCTCAGATTCTGAAATTAATAATAATGTTATAAAAAATATTGATAATATCATAAATCAAGTCGGAGGTACACTCAAATCACCTGAAAAGGAAATTAGAACTAAGAAAACAATTGGTGATTTATCACAAGAAGATGAAAAGGAAGTAACCTCACCCGGTTCCCAGGTAAGTGATTTTCAAATTGATACCTCTAATCTGAGAATATCTGCCGAAAAGTTAAATTCATTGATGCTTCAGGCACAGGAACTTCAATCAGTCAAATTGCAGAATAAAAGGAAGATTGTCGAGTTGGAGGAATTAAATTCAACGATTGATACATTAACCAATCAGTCACAATCTATTAAATCCTCGGTGAAAATACTCCAATATTCGTTAATCAATAAGGAACTTAACATTGATGAAAAGAGCAGAAAAGAGTATGATGAGATTATGAAAAAAATTTCCGGATTTTTCGAATGGAGTTCGGATTTTATAAAAAACCTGTATAGAAAAATCAGGTCAATTCAAAGTGAACAGATCCAGGATGATTTTT